>JBIKXY010000092.1:0-11251 GCA_044355515.1 Pirellulales bacterium | reverse complement strand
CCCCACGAGGAGGGAGGCGGCGGCATCGGCGGCTGCTCGAGGAGCTTTTGGAAATCGCCCCCCAAGAGCCCCCAGCGAAGCCATCTTGGCCGTGCCAGACCAGCGGACGGCCGCGGCGATTTCCACCGCGACGAGACAGCTGCCGTGCCGCCGCCGGCGCGCGCCCCCCGACGTCCGATAATGTCTCTTATGTCCGGTTCCCGCCCCCTGCGTCCGAGCCTTTTTTCCAAGCCCCAAACGCCTCTGCCGCTGTCTCCTGCCGGTACGGGCCGGTCGCAGCCGCACCGCTCGCGAGCGGTGCTCTGGCGGAAGCAGCCGCGGTGCCAATCGAAGGCGGGGAGCGGCCGGGCAGCGGGTTGCTCGTGGTCTCAGCGGATCGGCAGCGGAGTCTGCGCGCCCACCGGGAACTGACCCGGAGGCGGCCCTGGCGGCGGGACGAAGACCGGTTGAGTCGCAAAGCCGCTGGTCGCGGCACGGACTGGTTGTGCCGGTGGCGCCGCCGGGTGCCCCGGCGGCAGCGGCTGCCATCCCGGCACGCCACCACCCGCGGGCTGGGCCCCGAACCCGGTGGCTCCCCCCTGCCCCGTGCCCGTCCAGGCGGCGGCTGACTGGACCCCTTCCCACATCGCCTGAAACGGCGAGGTAACGGGGCCGGCGGCAGGCGGCTGACCGATGCCGGCCGGCTTGCGGAGCTCGTCCTCGAAGCGATTCATGAACGGCCTCACCGTCTCGACGACGTCGGGGGGCAGGACCTGGTCGGCGCGAACGATCAGCTCCGCCACCAGCCGGCCGCTGCGGCTGCCCACGATTTGATCGCGATAGCCCGGCGCGAGCGTGACCGCGAAGAAGGTCACCACCACGCACAGCAGCACCCCCTTGGCCAGGCCCAATAGCAGGCCGAGCTGGTGATCGAAGGAGGAGAGCCGCACGCTCTTGATCAGGCCTGACACGACGCTAAATGCCAGCCACACGCCCAGCGACGTGGCGACGTAGAGCGCCAGCATGGCGATCAGCCGGTTCCACGGTGCCTGGCTGCCGAAGAACGGGGCCAACGGGCCCCCGAAGCGGAGCGCGACGAAGGCACTCACCGCGATGCCGGCGATCCACGCCAGCTGCCAGACGATGCCCTTGAAATAGCCGAGCACCGCGGCGGCCGCGAGGATGCCCAGCATCACCAGATCGTAGCCTTCGATCACCATTGCCCGAGCCGCCTCCGGGGTGTTCGTCGCGCGTGGGGTGGGGGAGTGTAGGGCGGCCGAAAGCTGGAGCGAAGGGCAGCTCACAGCCCAAAGACATCCCGCCACCGTCCCGCATGGAAAAATCCACCCGCTGCCCCCAACTCCCGCCAACGCCACAACCCCCCGGGTCGCTGTCGGGGAAAATCGCCCTCCGGACATCCCTCTTTGCCCATTCTTCGCCGGCCTTTGAGCCAGTTGCTCAGTCGCCCGCTCCGGGCGAGAGCCTCCACCGACCGCGCCGTTCCGGCAGTGCAGGGGAGCCAACCCGTTCGTTCCTGACGCCCGGGGCCGGCAACTGACGATATGGACGACGAGTCTGACCGGTTCGGAGCCCCGGCTTCGCCCCGGTCGGAAGCGTTGTCGGCAGGGCCGGAAGGGAATCCGGTCTGCGCGGCACCGCGCAGGGGGACGACTTTTCCGTGCCCGGATTCCGCGTGCACATCACCGGTTCGTCGATCGTGGGCGCCGGCTACGGCCTGGCCGCCTGGTACGTCGGCGACATGCACCCCATGACCTGCGCCCTGGGCGCGGGCCTGTGCGGCGTGGCCGGCATGATGCCCGACCTCGACAGCGGGCCCGGCATCCCGCTGCGGGAAAGCGTGGCCTTCGCGGCGGCCGTCGTGCCCATGATGATGATCCATCGGTTTCAGCAGACCGGCATGCCGCTCGAGGCGATCATCGTGGCCGGCGCGGCGATCTACCTGGCCATCCGGTTCGGGATGTCGTGGCTGCTCAAGCACTACGCGATCCATCGCGGCATGTTCCACAGCCTGCCGGCGGCGGCGATCGCGGGCCAGGTGACGTTCCTGGCTTTCGCCTCCGAGGAGCCGCTGCGGCGCTACTTCATCTCGAGTGCCGTCGTCCTCGGTTTCCTGACCCACCTCGTGCTCGACGAGATCTGGTCCGTGAAGCTCGGGATGTTCGGGCCGAAGTTCAAGAAGTCGTTCGGGACGGCGCTCAAGTTTCACGGCCCGGTGCTCTGGCCCAACCTGCTGACCTACGCCCTGGCGCTCGCACTCGGAGCCTTGGCCGCCGGCGACGCCGCCTGGACCGAGAAACTGGCCACGACACGCCAGCAGATGGAGCAGGCCGCCAGGCCCTACCAGCAGTGGCAACAGCCGCAGTGGCAGTACCGTCGCTAGACGCGGCGGCGGGCCGGGTGGCTCTTGCTCCTTGCCCCGGCCCGCGGCCCGGGGGATCATGAGCGACTCGCACCTCCGGGCTTCCCGATGAACCTGCTCGCGGCCGTGCTGCCGGCCACCGTCCCTTCCGCCGCGGCGCTTGGCGTCTACCTGCTGCTGATCGCCCTGGCGGCGCTCGCGGGGGGCTCATCCGTGGCCGTCCTGTCACTCGGCCACCGGACGATGCAGGTCTTGCTCTCGTTCACCGGCGGGGTGCTGCTGGGGGTGGGCCTGCTGCACCTGCTGCCCCACGCCGCCCTCGAACTCGACGGCGACCTCGACGCGACCATGGGCTGGGCCCTGGCCGGATTCGTGGCGATGTTTCTGCTGGAGCGGGCCTTTCACGGCCACGCCCATCACGCCGGCGACTCGGCCTGCGACCACTCGCCTGCCGACCACCAGCACGGACATCACCATCACGGCCACCGCTCGCCGGCCGCGTCGACCCGGGGGCCGTGGGCCTGGTGCGGCGCATTCGCCGGCCTCGCGCTCCATAGCCTCGCCGACGGCGCGGCGCTGGCCGCATCGGTCAACGCCGACGCGGCCCACGGCGCCGGGCCGCTGGCCGGCGTGGCCACCTTTCTCGCGATCCTGCTGCACAAACCGCTCGACGCCGCGATCATCGCCACCCTCATGACCGGGGCGGGGGCCTCCCGCGGCCTGCGGCTGGCAGCCACGATCGCCTACGCCCTGGTCGTGCCACTCGGGGCGATCTCGTTCCTCGTGAGCCTGCCGCTGTTCGGCGGCGAGCAGACGGCGGTGCTGGGAGTGGCCCTGGCCCTGGCCGGGGGCGCGTTTGTCTGCATCGCCGCCGCCGACCTCCTGCCGGAAGTGCAGTTTCACACGCACGACCGGCTGCTGCTCACCACGGCGCTGGGACTGGGCCTGGCGATGGCCTGGGGCATCACGATGGCCGAGCGGTCGTCGCACGGCCACTCGCTCCACGACCACGGTGGCGTCCCGGCCGCGGCCCCGCCGACCTGAGCGGAGCCGCCTGTCAGCCGACGTCGAGTCCGCGGGCGGCCCGCTCCCGGCGCACGGCGGCCATGACCTCGTCGATCAGCCCGTGCTGGCCCCGGATCGCCGGGAGTTGGGCTTGAAAGCACCAGGCGATCACCGCCGCCAGGCCGATGCCGCCGATCAGATGCCAGTTCACCCACTCCCGGCTGGCCGCGGCGAACCCGCCCCCCGGATCGGCCGCCCCGCCGAGCGCGACGATGCCGACCATCGACAGCATTCCGATCACCGCGAAGGGGAAGGCTCCCCGCTTCAGCCGCTTGCTCCGGTCGACCAGTGCGGCATCGAGCGCGTAGGTCTCGACCACCTCCCGGCACCAGCGGCCAGTGCCGATGAAGTAGGTCACGGAGATGCTGTTGACGAGGAGCACGATCAGGGCCGTGAACATCCCGGAGAGCCGGTGCACGGTGCCCCAGCGGAGCGCCGCCGGATCCGTCGCGTCGTGCAGGTCGCCCATCCAGAGTCCGAGCCCGGCCGTGGCCGCCAACAGGGCGACGGCGAGCAGGGCGGCGCGGGCGAATGTGCGTTCCATGGCGACCAGTCGGGCGATAAGCGGGGCCGGCGGCGGCGGCCGGCATCCGCCGCCGCTCCGCCTCGGCACTCTCGACCACGTTATAGCCTCCCCGCACCCGCCGTATGCTGAAGGACATGAATCCTTCTGCCCCGGTCTCTCCCGTCGTCCTCCTCACCTGCGGCGATCCCGCCGGCATCGGCCCGGAGATCGTGGCCGCTGCCTGGGCGGAGTCGCCGCATGACAGAGCCCGGCTTCGGGTGGTGACCGAGGCCGCCGTGCTCGCAGCGATCCTCGACCGGCGCGGCCTCGCGGCCCCGCCGATCGTCGTGGTCTCCGGCGACGACCCGCGGCCGTCGACGCCCGCGGAACTGCTCGTGATCGAACCTCCCGGACCGCCGACCCCGACGGAGAGCATTCCCGACGCCACGATCTCGGCGGCCGGCGGCCGGGCAGCTGCGACGGCGGTCGAGGCGGCCGCCGCGGCCGTTCTCGGCGGTCGGGCAGCGGCCATCGTGACCGGGCCGCTCCACAAGGAGGCCCTGCACGCCGCCGGATACGACGTGCCCGGGCACACGGAACTGCTCGCCCGGGCCTGCGGCCTGCCCGACACCGCGGCCTCGATGATGCTCTGGCTGCCGGCTCGCGGCGGCTCGACGGGCGGCCTGGGCGTGGTGCATGCCACGCTCCATGAGTCGCTGCGGACCGCCCTTGACCGGCTTTCGACCGAGCGGATCGCGGCGGCAGGCCTCCGGCTCCACCACGGACTCACCGCGCTGGTCGGCCCAGGCCCGCGAATCGCCGTGGCCGCGCTGAACCCACACGGGGGAGAGGGTGGCCTGTTTGGCGACGAGGAGGAGCGGCTCGTCGGGCCCGCCGTGGCCCGGCTCTCGACTGCGGGCGTCGCCGCGACCGGGCCGCTCCCCGCCGATACGCTCTTCCCGCGGGCCGTGGCCGGCGAGTTCGACGGCGTGGTCGCCCTCTATCACGACCAGGGCCACATTCCGATCAAGCTGCTCGGCATGCACCGCGCGGTGAATATCACCCTGGGACTTCCGCTCGTGCGGACGAGCGTCGCCCACGGGACCGGCTTCGACATCGTGGGCCGTGGCACCGCGGAGCCCCGAGGCCTGCTGGCCGCGATCGACGCCGCCATCCGGCTCACCACTTCCCCGGGCTTCAAGGCCGTAGCGACCCCAACGACTTGACCATCGCGTCGGTCAGGTCGATCAGTCCCTCGTTCGCCGGCTGATAAAAAAAGGCCGTCGGATCGACCGGGCCGTCGAGCTCGACCTCCACGAACTCGATCGCCGTGATGACTTCGACCGGCCCTGCCGCCACCGGCCGCGGGCCGGGAATCGCCAGCAGCTCGAGCCGCCGCGGCAGCAAATCGCTCCGTCCCACCGCCAATCGGACGGCCCAGGGCACGCCATCGGGCAGGTCTTCCGGCTGGATGCCCTCGGGACGCCTGTCGAGTTCGGCCCGCTCCGGCAGCAGGAACGCGAGCGTCCCGGGGGGCCACCGCCCTTCCACCAGCCAGACCGGTCGGCCTTCGATCTCCCCGGGCAGGGCCTCGGTGAATCGGAACCACTGCCGGACCCACCACAGCGTCCGCTGCAACCCGGCAAGATAGGGAGCCATGTCAGCCGGATCGGCGACTCCCAGCTCGGCGAGCCGGCCCCGCACCCGTTGAAGATCGACCCTGTGCAGCACCGGCGGGTCCGGGCCGTTGCGTTGATGAAGCCAGAGATAGAGACCGTCGCTCACCTCGGTCACCTCGAATGACTCGGACTCGATTCCAAACGCCACCGACTCACAGGTGAGCGCGGTCTCGAAGCGAAACCGCTGCTCCTCGCCTTGCCCCGCCTGGAGGTAGCGGCCGGCCCCCACGAGCACGCGGTCGCCGATCCGCACCCGCTGCCGCAGCTTGATCGCCACCGACTCGGCCCGACCGATCTTGGCGAGACAACTGGCCACGATCCGCTCGGCCTGGGCCGCAGCGTCGGGGGACGAGCCGGCCTCCCTGGCCGGATCGCTGCCGGCCACCGCGGCCACCTGGGCCGAGGCCGCGGAATCTGGTCGTCGGCTGTAGACGCTGGGGGCCGGCGGACGGCTCTCGTCACCGGCCGCCCCGGTCAGCAGCCCGGCCGCAATCGCTGCCAGCGACGCGATTCCCGCGAACCGCGCGTGGCGAGCTGGAAAACCTGGGGGGCATGAGGCGGTGACGAACATCGCGATCGGGCTGACTCTTCCGATTTTGCCAAAGGAACCGGCCCCGGAAGGTCGATGAGACTGCGGTGAGGACTACCGCCTCCCATCCGACCCCCGGCACGACGCCGCGAGTGTACGGATCGGGGGGCATCCGGCCCATGCCGGAAATCCGCCCTGGAGGCTCGAGCAGATGACCGTCCGACGCTTGCCCGGCTTCGTCGGGATGTCCCTGGCCGCCGCGCTGACCGGCTGCCACCTTCCCGCCAACTCTCCGTTCACGGGCTTGGCCCAGCTCCGGCCGACCGCCACCCCGCACACCAACGTGCTGCCCCCGGCGGCCATGCTGCACCATCCCGGCCCGGGCGTGGAAGGCCCCGGCCCCGGCATCATTCACCCGGCCTCCTACGAGGCGTCGCTGGCCGCGGCCGGCGCTGCCATGGCCGACGGCGGCATGCTCGGGGCCATGGCCCCCACCTCCCAGATCGGGTTCGTGGGGCCCGACGGGATGCAGGTCCGCTGGGACGTCTCGCTGGCCGGCGGCTTCGACTCCGAGCCGCTCGTCACCCCCGGCCGCTATGACTTCCCCCAGGGCGGAATCTATCGACTCAAGCTCACCGACATTCCGGGCCGCGAGGGGATCGAGCTCTATCCGTCGCTCGAGGTGGCGCCCGTGACCCCGCGAACGGCGGCTTACCTGGCCCACAACGCCGTGCCCTTCCAACTGACCGAGGAGGATCTCGACCAGGTGACGACCGGCAACTTCGTCACGAAGGTCGTATATCTGCCCGACGCGGAGTATCAGGAACTGGCCGTCGCCGGCGTGGAGACGCTCGTGAGCACGCGGCTCGACCCGGGCGTCGATCCGGTCGTCGAGGCCGATCGCCGCGGCTCGATCCTGGCGATCATCCGAATCGGCAACAAGGACCTCCAGTCGCCCGGCGCGTCTGGCCTGGCCGGCGGCGGAGTCATGCCCATGGCGGCCGGCGGCATGGGTGGTGCCTGCAACACCGGCGCCTGCGGCGTCGCTGGCCCGCTCGGCATGCCCGCCGGCGGCGATCCCTCCCAGATGCCTCCCGCGTTCGTCGCCGGGATGACGGCCCCCGAATACGGCATGCCCTACGTCGGCACGCCGATCGGCCTGCCCGGCCCGGCCCATATCCCGCTCGGGGTGCCCGCCGGCCTCCAGCGGCACAGCATCACGAACCACACCAAAGTGCACCTGCCCCCGCCGTCCCGCTCGGTCGGCCTGCATGTGCAGCAATACCCCGGCCTCAGCTATCCGAAACCGGCTCGGCATGCCTACCTGGCCGAACGGACGGATGTGCCCCACATCCACCTGAAGCAGCCGCCCGAGGCGCGGACGCGGTTCGTCGACAACGGCGGCCCCGATCCCGACGCCCTCAGCTCTGGCCGGATCGTGCCCGGCTCGATGAGCGAGCTGCCCTGCCCGCCCGAGCCGATGGAGTGACGACCGCCCGCTCCAGGCCGAATCCGTCAAGCACCCAGACCGTTTCGAGGACCCCATGGCCGCCACCGCCGATCGAATCCTGCACCGGCGGCCGCTCACCAGGAGCCGAAATCCGCTTCCCATCGAGATCGTGAACCTTTTCCGGACAGGGACCGTGCTGCAGTTTGCCCGAGGGCTGCTGGCGAGCGCCGTCTTCGTCGGGACAGCTGGGGGAGCCATGCCTCCCCGAGCCGTCGCGACGGGAACGGCGACACACCTCGCCACCCAGATGGCACCGGGAGCGATTGGCGCCCCTGGGCAACTTCAGCCCGGCCCCCGTCCGGAATCGACGCTTCCGCTCCACGTGCAGCCCGTGGAGATCCGCGGCCCCGCCGGCGCGCTGATCGCGATCGAGACGGCCGCAGGCTGGTCGCCGCTGGTGCCGGGTCCGTTGCGGATCGGGCTGATCGTGGGGCAGCCCTACCGGCTGCGGATCGGCGGGGTGAAAGGCCGCGAGGGAGATGAGGTCTTTCCGTCGCTGCGGATCCTGGCCCGCATGGCCGCGCCGGCCGGCATGGACTGGCGGTTTCCGGTCGAGGTGGTGATCGACGAGGACGACCTCGACGCCGCCTTCGCCGGCGCGCTCGTCCGCCGCGTGGTCTACGTGGCCTGCGAGCCCGAAAAGCCCGACCTCGTGCCCAATGGCTGGTTCGACGTCAAGCCGGGCGACGACGCCTTCGAGGTGGCCCGCACGCTCGGCGACCCGGTGGCCGAGCTCGTGATCGGCAACCGGCTCCCCGCCCCGGGGAGCGTGCCATGACCGGGGTCCGCTGGCTGCGGCTGCTCGCGATCGCGACGGCGGCGGTGATCCTGGCGTCGTGCCGGTCGCTGACGGCGCCACTGGCGACCTCCGCGACGGCGGTCACGATCCTGCCCGACGATCTCGTGCCCCGTGACCGCGACCACTCGCTCACAGCCGCCCTGGCAGGCGACGCTCAAGAGCCCGCGGCCCTCCCCACCGTGCCCGGCACAGAGTCGCTGCCGGCCCCGCCGCCCCCGCCCGCCGCATCCCTGCGGCGCGATGAAAGGGTCGTGCCGGTGGGTCTCGAGACCCCCTGCCCTCCCCTGCCCCGGCTCGCCTGTCGCGACGGTTCCTGCGGCCAGGCAGTTGGCCTCAACCCACGGTTCGCTCCCGGCTGCCGCGCCGGTTCATGCCGCGGGGGGAGCCAGTGCCGAGACGGCGGCTGCCAGCAGCAGGTCGTCTGCCTGCCCAGCCAACCGGCGATCCCGGTGATCCGCCCCTGCCTGGTCTGCGATGGCGGCGACCACGGCCCGCCGGCCAAGGCCGTCGGGCCTGCCGGCCTTGCCAACCTCACCGCGGGCGACACGGTGGCCCGGTTTCGGCCGGCCGACGACGGCCCCGAGGCCGACCGCGTGGAGGTGGTCGAATCCAACTGCGCCTGCGTCTACGCGCCGCGGTTCGCGGCGGTCCGCGAGCTGGTGCGGCCGCTCGAGGAGGCCGCTCCGCTCGGCCCCGGCGGCCTGGTCACCGACGAGCTCGTCGAGCTTCAGATCGAGCGGCAGCCCGTCTGGGGCAGCGTGCAAAACCTGGCCCCCGAGGCGGCCCGCAAAGCGTTGCCCGGCGTGGCGGTGGAGGAGCGGATCGGACCGCTGGCCGTCGATCAGAGCGACCTGCCCGGCGAGGAGGACGGCGTCGAGGGGCCGGTCGCCCGCCTGGCGATCGACCAACCCGAACAGGCCCGCCGGCGGCAGCGGCCGGTGGTGGTGGTGGGCTTCGACGTGCCCGTCGCCTGGACCTGCATCAAGGCCGCCAACGTGCTCGTGAACGACCAGGCGGCCGAGGTCGTGGCGGCCGATCGCGGCGTCGCCACGCTCCGGTTCGAGGAGCCGGGCCGCGCCGAGCTCACGCTCTGCAAGCGGACCGGCACCGACACCGCGCGGGTCGGCGAGGAGATCGACTTCACGATCTACATGCTCAACTCCGGCGACCGACCGCTGACGGGCATCGTGCTGGCCGACGCCCTGCCGGAGCGGCTCACGCTCGTGCCGGACTCGGCCGCCTCGAGCCTGCCGGCCGAGTTCTCCACCGAGACCGGCGACGACGGCTCGGTCGTGCTCACCTGGCGGCTGGCCGAGCCGCTGCCCCCGGGCGGCGAAGGATTCGTGCGGTTCCGCACGCTCGTGCGGTAGGGCTGGCGGCCGGCCGCGGGGCCACGTTGCCCGGCCGAGGCCCGGCCGGGTAGTCTTTTCGTGGCGTCCAGCCCCCTTCCCACCGCCCGCTTTTGCTCCGAGGTGTTCATGCCCCGCTCGCGCTCTGGCCTCTCCGCTCTCCTCGTCGCGAGCATCCTGTCGGTGCCTGCGGCCCACGCTCTGCAGCCGGCCGCCGCCGAGCCCGCAGCCCCGGCCGCCGAGGAGGCCGGCCTGAGCGTGCCTCCCCTGCCGGCCAACGCGAGCCCCGAGGAGTTGATGGCCTTCGTCGAGGGGCTCCTGCCCCCGAAGCAGCAGCCGCGGTCGCGGGAGGAGATGTTCGCCTACATCAAGGGGGTTTCGCGGGTGGCGGTCGAGGCCGCCGACAAGGTGCTCGGCCAGGTGAAGGAAGACGAGGAACTGTTCGCCAAGGCCGCCAAGCTCAAGCTCGAAAGCCTTTCGGCGCTCGGCCGACTCGGAGAGGAGCAGGCCGCCGCCGCCATGGCCGCCTTCGCCGCCACGCTGGCCGAAAGCCCCGTCCAGCCGCTGGCGATGGAAGCCAAGCGGATGCTGATCGTGGCCGAGGCGCAGCAGATGTTTTCCACGGGCGAGTTCGCCGGCGCGAAGGAGCTTGTGACGAAGACCGCAGCGTTGCTCGAGGCCGATCCCGACGACATCCAGACTGCCGGCCTCGCGATGCAGCTCTCCGGCGCACTCGAGCAGATCCCGGGCGGCGGCGAGGCGGCGGTGACGGCGATCAAGACCTTCGGCCCGCTGTTTGCCAAGAGCGGCAACGAGCGGGTCAGGCAGCTCGCCGAGGGCTTCCAGGGCAAGCTCCGGCTGCTCGAACTGCCGGGCAAGCCGATGGAGATCAAGGGCACCGAGCTTGACGGCACGGCCTTCGACCAGGCGAAGTTCGCCGGCAAGGTGGTGCTCGTCGACTTCTGGGCGACCTGGTGCGGCCCCTGCGTGGCCGAGATCCCCAACATGCTCGAACAGTACGAAAAGTATCACGACCAGGGCTTCGAGGTGGTCGGGATCAGCCTCGATGAAGACCAGGCCGAGGTCGAGCAGTTCGTAGCCGACAACAAGATCCCCTGGCCGATCCTGTTCGCCGGCAAGGGCTGGCAGGATCCGGTCGCCCAGTTCTACGGCATCTCCGGGATCCCGCAGCTGGTCTTGATCGGCCGCGACGGCAACGTGATCACGCTCGACGTCCGCGGCGAGAAGTTGGGCGAGAAGCTGGCGGAGCTCTTCAAGGAGAATGCCGGCACCAACGCCGGCGAGGACCCTGCCGGCACCAACGCCGGCAAGGACGCCGGCTGACGTGGCCGTCTCGCGGCGGGCGGCGGCCTTCGACTCCTCCGGCATCCGCAAGGCCTTCGACCTCGCGGCCCGGCTGTCCGACCCGATCAATCTCTCGATCGGCCAGCCCGAC
>JBIKXY010000277.1:0-3674 GCA_044355515.1 Pirellulales bacterium | reverse complement strand
GACGGGCTCTACCACCTCGCCGGCACCCATGCCCACGAGGACTTCTGGGCCGTTGGCGACAGCATCATGGACCTGGCCGCCATCCGCGGCACCGTGCCTCTGGCCATCCGCGCCGCCGAGACGCTCGGCGCCGATCCCGGGCTGCGGGACGCGTGGAACGACCTGCTCGACAACCTCGCCCCGTATCCGTCGGGCAGCGATCCGCGGGCCCGGGCGCTCACGGGTGGCGTGCTCGCGGACGACGTCTGGGCGGCCGGGTATCTCGGCGAGATGGACGGGCAGCACAATCCGGAGGACGTCTGGCTGACACCCGTCTTCCCGTTCGAGGACTGGACGCTGGAGACCCGTGACGCCCGCGCCGACGCGATCGTGCAGAAGACGCTCGACCTGGCGCCCCGGCACGCGGCGGTCCTCCGCGGCGCCCGTCTCGGCACCGCGATCCGCACACCGATCGCCGCGGTGCGTGCGGGCCGCGGCCACGACCTGCCGACGATCCTCGAGCGCTACCACGCCGCCTTCGCACCCCGGCCCAACGGCATGAGCCTGTTCGAGGGGCCGACGGCCGCCTCGGTCGAGCACCTCGGCCTCCTGAGCATGACGCTGCAGGAGGCGCTGCTGCAGAGCCTCTCGGCCCGGCCCGGTGACCCGGAGGTCGTGCGGGTGTTTCCGGCGTGGCCGCCGGGCTGGAACGCCTCCTTCCGTCTGCTCGCCCGCGGCGGCTTCCTCGTGGCCAGTGAGATCCGGGACGGCGAGGTCCTGTTCATCGACGTCGAATCGCGGCTCGGCGAGGAGTGCCGGGTGCGGAATCCGTTCGGGGGCGAATGCCTGCTGACCGAGGCGGACGGCCCGCCGCAGCCGGTCAGCGGCGACGTCGTGCGCTTTCCCACCGCAGCCGGCAGCCGCTACCGACTGTCGCCACGCTGAGCCCGTCCCACACGTCGCGCCCGCCGGTCCCACCGACGCGAAAGGATCCGTCATGAAGCCCGCCACCACGATCCCGGCCGCGGTGCTGCTCGCGGCCGCGGCGGTGCTGCACGCCGCCGAGCCCCCGACCGGCGCGCTGCCCGGCACGGCACCGCTCGCGCCGCATCCCGACCTCTCGGCGGCGATGGTGGCGGGCATCGACACGCTGGCGCTCGAGCGCATCGAGCGGTCGCCGGCCGGGCGGCGGCCCACCCGCGAGAAGCTCGCGTCGGCCCTCGGGATGGTGGACCGGCGGCTGCCGGTCGCGGCCCTCGAATTCGTGGGCGACACCGCCACGCCGGCGCTCGTGAGCCGCGGCACGGAGTTCAGCCAGGGCGACCGGCTCCGCATCCGCACCAACGTGCCGCACCGCGAGTGGATCCACCGGCAGTGCTATCAGCTCGGCCGCCACCTCGTCGGCTACGAGGTGCAGCAGACGCTCGCCGTGGTCGACTGGTTCGCGTCACGGCCGCAGCGCGTGCCGGTGATCGTGGCCGGGGCCGGCGAGGGCGGCCTCGTGGCACTCCGCGCCGCCGCCCTCGACGACCGCATCGACGGCGCGTCGTGCGCCGGCTTCTTCGGGCCGCGGGACGGCGTCTGGCAGGAGCCGCTCGATCGCAACGTCTTCGGCCTGCTCCGCGACTTCGGTGCCGCCGAGATCGCGAGCCTGGTCGCGCCACGGCCGCTCGTGCTGCACCACGCGCTCTATCCGGAGCACGAGGTGTCGCGGCAGGCCGAGCCCGGCGTGCGGGCCATCGCCGCGCCCGGCCGGCTCACGAGCCCCACGCGGGCCGCCTTCGACGCCGAGGTCGCCCGCGCCGAGGCGCTCGCGCCGACCTCGCGCATCCGCTGCCTCGGGGCCGAGCCGCAGCTCGACGCCATCATCGGCCACCTGCTGCCCGCGGAGGCCGCCGCCCGCGTGCGCGAGACGGAGACGGTGGCCATCTACGAGGTCGTGCTCGACGTGCGGGACGGCGACTTCAACGAGTGGGTGCGCTACTGCGTGAGCACCGACCTGCCGATCCCCGGCTCCATGCACGCCGGGGAGTACGAGATCTGGGAATGGAACAAAGCCGCGTTCGCTAACGGCGGTGATCAGTTGCCTGCCAGCCAAGCTACCTCGATGAACCATAGTCTGGTTACAAGCGGCTCGGAGCCTGCTGCAAACGCAGGCCCCTCGTCCCAGCCGGAGAGGCCGCGGCAGGAGCCCGCGAGACTCGGCTGCCAGACGGTATCATGCCCGCTCCCCCGGCCACTCGAAGGCAACCGCGAGCGAGATAGACGCAGATGAGGCACCCGACCGATCTTTCGGCGTCTTGCCGCCAGGGCGGGCGACGACGCGGCTTGGGATCCCGCCCCGCCGCCCTGCTGGGCGTCCTCGCGGGCTGCCTCGTGGGGCCGATCGTGTCGTGCAGTCGCCCGGCGAGCCGGCCGCCCCCCGCGGCGGCCGCTTTCCGGGAGACCAAGCGGCTCGGCGACCTCGTCTGCGACGAGAGCAACGACCGTTTCGCCATCACGAACGGCCGGCTGCGGCTCGAGTTCGACAAGGCCACCGGGGAGTGGGTGTCGCTTGTGGTCGATGGCGTGGCGGAAAGCCTCATCGCCCGAAACAAGCCCGGGATCGCCCTCGACTTTCGCGTGGACCAATCCTGGATGGTCGAGCAGCACGGGGCGAAGCTGCTCGCGACCAACGCTCGCGCCGACGAGGCCGCCGGGTCGCTCTCGCTCGAATTCCGTCACGGCGTGCACATGCGGGAGCCCACGCTGCTCATCCCGAAACGGTGGCGGACCTCCGTGCTGCCGCCGACGACGCCGCCGCAGGATCCCTACGAGTTCGAGCTCGTCTCCACCTACACGCTCTTCCCGAAGGAACGGCGGGTCGAGCGGTCGGCCACGCTCAGCCGCAACCTCCAGCGCGACATCATGACCCCGAGCTTCCGCCGCTTCGAGGGATTTCTGTTCGTCGTGCCGGGCGCGGCGGTGGGGCCGACGGCGGAGTGCGTGGTCGACGTGCCGGGGCCCGTCTACACCTACAACCACGTCGAGCCGCAGACACCTTATCCGTCGATCGCCTCCACCTTCGTCGACTGCCGCACGTCGCCCGACCGGTATCCGGGCATCGTCGGCGTCACGAACAGAAACCTGCAGCGGTCCCTCGCGGCCTGGATCGACACGAAGGGGGAGGTCTACTACCAGACCTACCTCAGCGGCGACCGCAACAGGATCTCGATCCTCATGCACGACATCCGCTGCTCGCGGATGGGCGACGCCGACACCGCCGTCTCCGACCGCCAGGTGATCTACGTGGGCGAGACGTTCCCCGAGACGCAGGCGGAGCAGCTGCGGTCCGTCGTGGACGCCGGCTACCCCCGGGAGGCGAACACGCCCGACTGGGTGCCCGAGATCGTGATGCTCGAGGTTATGCCCTCGTACTTCGAAGGGGGGCTCGAAGGCCTCGCGGAGCGGATTCCGTTCTACCGCGAGATCGGCTTCAACACGATCTACATGCTGCCCCACTGGCTCGGCGGCTACGACAACGTCGATCCCTTCGCCGTCGACCCGAACGTCGGCACCGACGAGGACTTGCGGAACGTCGTAAAGGTGGCCCACGACAACGGCATGCGGGTGCTCTTCGACATGGTGATCCACGGGTTCAGCAAGACGTCGCCGGTGGTCCGCGAGCATCCCGAGTTCTTCACCCGCGACGAGCA
>JBIKXY010000091.1:0-11270 GCA_044355515.1 Pirellulales bacterium | reverse complement strand
CGGGCGTTCGCCGCCGCGCCGGGAATCTCGTCGATGTTGTCGCGGAGCTTGCGGCCGTGATACTCCTGCCCCGGCGGCACGACGACGTAGGAGTAGCCGAGCTGGATCGCCGGGTTCGCCTCGCGGAGCGACCGGCCGTTGGCCAGGATCTCGGCGAGCGTGTTGCGCGGCTTCTTGCCCGCCTGCCCGAAGTGGATGTCCTGGTAGGTCTCGTTCGTCGCCGCGTCGATCGAGAACCGCACCCAGTCGGTGGCCTGGAACTGGTCGGCCACCTCGACGATCTTGTGGGCATGGCCGCCGTGGGTCACGAGGCCGAGCTCGAGCCCGCGGGCCTTGATGTGCCGCACGATCTCGCCGAACTTGGGATGGAGCGTGGGCTCGCCGCCACCGATCAGGATCACCGAGCAGAGCCCGCGGTCGGCGAGCGTGTCGATCGTGGCGAGGACGTTGTCGCCGGAATACTTGGGGCCGGTGTTGATCACCTCGTCGTCCACGCAGTGGCCGCAGGCATGGTCGCAGGCGGTGGTGAGGTCGAGGTTGATGGAGAGCAGCGGCGTGGCGACCAACTGGGCGGTCGACCCCGTCTCCCGGTAGTCGCGCATCCCGGCGACGAACGACCGGAAGGCGGCGATCGTCCGGGGGTGCCGCAGCTTGTCGCCGAATTGATGAATCGGCGGGGCCGCGGGGCCGGAAACGCCGATTTCGTCGGACTGCATGCCTCTCTCCTCACCCGCGTCGCCGAGGGTCTTGTGCGAGCCCCCCGGCGATCAGACTATACGAACGGCCGACGGCAGACAAACGTCCTGCGGGCGGCGATTCGGCGAGGGCAGTCGTGACCATCCTGATCACCGGCGCGAACGGCTTCGTGGGGGCGGGCGTCGTCGCCCGTTGCCTGGCGGGCGGGCATCGGGTCGTGGCCGTCGGGCGGGGCCTCCGCCGGGCCGACTGTGAAGTGATCGACGCCCGGTTCGACCGAGTCGATTGGTCACGCCTCGGCGGGATCGACATCCTCGTCCATTGTGCAGCCATCAACGACACGTCCTGCCGTGACGAGGCCGAACTCCGCCGGGTGAACGTGGATGCGGCGGTCGCGTGCATGCGGGCCGCGATCGCGGCGGGCTGCCGACGGATCGTGTATGCGTCTTCGCTGCACGTCTACGGAAACGTGCCGAGCCCCATGGCCGTGCTTGGCTCTCCCACCGAGCCCGTCAGCCCCTACGGCCGGTCCAAGCTGCAGCTGGAGCGGGCAGCCGCCGCGCTGGCCGAGCATCACGGTGTCGGTTGCATCGGCCTGCGGTTCGCCAACGTCTACGGCCCCGGCGAGGCCCACAAGGGCCGGATGGCCAGCCAGGTGCTCCAGATCGCCCGCCAGATGCGGCGCGGCGACCCCGAGATCTTCTTTCCCGGCACCCAGGCGCGGGACTTCCTCCATCTCGATGACGCCGTCTCGGCAACGCTGGCTGCCGCGCTGCTCGCCGAGACTCCATCGCCCCCGATCCTCAACTGCGGTTCCGGGCTGGCCACCACGTTTAACGACCTGGTCGCGCTCCTCAATGCGGCTCTCGGTCTGACCCGCGTGCCGCGGTATGTCCCCGAGCCGCCGGGCTACCTGCGCGAGGTGGTGCTCGAGATCGGCCCCACGAAAGCAGTCCTGGACTGGCAGCCGCGGCCGCTGGCCCAGGGCATCGCCGATTATCTCGCGGCCGGGGCGCTCGGGTGAGCCTGCTCCGCCGCCCCGGGGAGGAACGCTACCGGCCCCCCTGGAACCTCGGGATCACCGGCTGCGATCGGTGCTCGATCCGGCGGGTCGCGTCATGGCTTCCGCGACGATGGCCGGCCCTCTTTCCCCAGCCACCGGACGCATGCCAACCGCAGGAGCTCCGTGACGCCGCGGCGGCTTTCGGCAAAGTCGACCTTGCTCGCGCCGGCCCGCCGCTCGGTGAACGTGATCGGGATTTCCGTGATCCGAGCCCCGGCCTGGTGCGCCTCCATGAGCATCTGCTCGAAAAAGGCGTAGCCCTCCGACTGCGCGCCGCTGATCTGATCGAGAATGCCCGGCCGGATGGCCCGAAAACCGCTCGAGGCGTCGCGCACCGGCACCCCCAGGACCCAGCGCGTGAACCACGACACGAGCCGGCTGATCACCCGGCGGTGCATGGGCCAGCCGACGGTCCTCCCCCCTGGCACCCGCCGCGAACCGATCACGATATCGACCGGAGATCCCCCCGGCGGGTCGAGCGCGGTGACGAGCCGAGCGATGTCGCCCGGGGCGTGGCTGAAATCGGCGTCCATGTTGACGACCACGTCGAAGCCCCGGGCCCGGGCCAGCCGAATGCCCTCCAAGATCGCACTGCCCAGCCCCCGCCGGCCGCGGCGCACAAGCACGTGGACCCGCCGCTCGCGGGCGGCGATGTCCAGCGCGATGAGGCCGGTGCCGTCGGGCGAGTCGTCGTCGACGACCAGCAGCTGAGCATCCGGCATGGCCGCCAGCACCGCATCGATCAGGCCGACGATGTTTTCCCGCTCGTTGAACGTGGCCGCCTGCACGAGCACGCGACCGGGGGGCCAGTCGTCGGGGGAGCGAAGGTCGGGCATGCCCCTGAAGGATAGGACCTTCGCCATCATCGCCGCAAGCAGTTGCCGGTTCAGTTGATGAGCGGTCGATCAGCCAAAGTCGCTCGGCCAAGCCCGGGGGCGGCTCCGCGGCCGGCGATCTGGAAAGACGCAAGACGGTAGGCCGTGCTGCCGCCGACGCCCCGGGCCCTGCCAGCTCAGCGGATCCGATGCCGCAGGGCCCAAACCGGGAGCGGCCCGAATTGCCGGGAGTCGCGGCTGCCGGACGGGAAGTCGCCGAGCACGAACACGCTGGCCGGGCCAGGCTTCCAGGCGGAGGTGCCGTCGGCCGCCGCCCGGTGGAGGATGTCACGCCAGATCGTGACCCCGATGATGGTGGCCGCGGCATCCTCGCCGGCGGGAATCACCAGCGACAGCGACGGCGACCGTTCCTGGCCCGCACGTGCCCGGTCTTCGTCGGCAGGCCAGGGCCGGACCACGTCCCAGGCCTGCGGCGGAGCCGGCGGCAGGCAGCTGCGAGACACGCCTGCTGCGACGGGGCCGGCCGGCAGCGGCCAGGCCGCGGCGACTGCCTGGCCATCGAGCCGGCCGGCCACGACGGCGTAGCGGCCCGGCCGGGCCAGCCGCCAGGTCACCGCGAGCGGGCCGGCGGCGGCCCTGATTCTCCCCGCGCCGGCCGCCCGCGGCACGTCGATCTCGGCCGCGAAGCCCGCGTCGCGGACCGGGAGCAGGAGCCGGCTGGTCTCACCGACGGCGAAGGAGGCGTCGTCGAGGACGGTGGTCGGCGGCAGCGACCAGGACGTGCGGTCGAAGGACCGCGACGCCGACCTCTCGACCACGGAGCCCATCGCCGCCAGCAGCCGCGGCCCCTTGCGCACCGTCCGGCCATCGATCGCCAGGTCGCCCGCGACGATCGCCACCTGCTCGCCCGGCAGCCCGACCAGCCGCTTGAGCCCCGTCGAGCCGTCGGGCAAAGTCACGATCCAGCGGTCGAAGCGAGCAGGGGACCGGCGGCGGTCGAACCCGGGCACCCAGCCGGTGGTGACGACGTCGCCGGGCAGAAGCCCGGGCCCCATCGAAACGCCCTCCACCTCGTACCGCAGCGGCGCCGCGAACAGGCCGCCCACGAGCGCGACCGCGATTGCCACGATGACGGCGAGACGGCCAGCGGTGGACATGATCAAGTCAGAATACAGGACTCGACCCACCTTCATCCGGGTCGGCACAGGGCGTGGGCAGGATCAAAGCCCCCGTGCGCGAGCAAGGGGGATGAGGCCTGTCACACCGGGAAGCATTGGCGATGGTTCCTTACCAATACACGTCGGTGCCAAACTGCTTGAACGCCGGATCTCGCGTGAGGAGTTTGATGCCTTCGAGCGCACTTTGGGCAGCCAGCATCCGATCGAACGGATCACGGTGGGGGACCCGGTAACTGCCCGCCTTGAGTGCATGGCAGGCCTCGATCGGCATGAGCGAGAATCCGTCGGCTGCGATCAACTCAGTGAATCGATCGCAGGCCCCTGCTGCCTGATCGAGTTTGCCGAGACGGAGTTTTGTTGCAATCTCCCATGCGCTGGCCGCACTGACAAAAATGATGTTTGACTCGTCGGCAATGGCCGTCCGGGCGGCACCAGACAGCGCCTTATCGTCGGTCACCCACCAAAGAAAGGCGTGCGTGTCGAGCAGAAGTTTCACGCGTTTCCCTCCCAGGCGGCCAACTCATCGTCGGGAAGGGGCTCGAAGAACTCTTCGGTCACGCTCCCGCGGAGGCGGCCGGGTTGACGCTGCCCCTTGCCTGGGGCCAAAGGCACCAGTCGGGCGTACGGCTTCCCGGCCTTGGCAACGATGATCTCCTGGCCGGCATGAGCCTGTTCCAGCAGGCGAGAGAAGTGGGTTTTGGCTTCGTGGACGTTCACTATCACGCTCATGAGGCGGTTCCGTGAGTGAGGGGCCGGTGATCAGTCGAGGCCAGGGTAGTTTCTAGGATAGTTAAGTCATTCGACTAAGTCCATAAACACAAAGCCTCAGCCGCTGCTTTCTTTGATTCATCGGAATGGGCAGCCATCCCCCCAATTTGGCCGTGAAAATCGACGCTGATCCCATCGTGTGCTCTGGAAAGCACATTGGCCGGCCGAGCGTTCACGCCCCGGCTGCTCCTCGGGGATGACGCCTGCCGCTCGAGACAGTCCCCCGCTCGAGACAGTCCCCCGCTCGAGACAGTCCCCCGCTCGAGACAGTCCCCCGCTCGAGACAGTCCCCGGTTCAGACCGTCGCCCACTGGTGGCTCTGGGCACTCTTCAAGACCGCGTCGCACACCCTCTGCGTCTCGAGCGCGTCGCGGAAGGTCGGGTGGCAGGGCTGCTTCTTGGCGTAGGCCTCGAGGAAGTCGGCCACCTGGTGCACGAACGAGTGCTCGTAGCCGATCGCCAGGCCCGGCACCCACCACTTGCCCATATAGGGATGGTCGCCATCAGTGACGTGCACGCTCTTCCAGCCCCGTTCCGGGCCGGCGTCCGTGTAATCGAAGACCTGCAGCCGGTGGAGATCGTGGAGATCCCACTTCAGACTCATGTGCTCGCCGTTGATCTCGAAGGTGTAGAGCGCCTTGTGGCCGCGGGCGTAGCGGGTGCTCTCGAACAGGCCCAGCGAGCCGTTCTCGAAGTGGCAGAGGAACGAGCAGGCGTCGTCGATCGTGACCGGCTCCTTCTTGCCCGTGAGCTGGTGGGTCCGCTCCTTGACGAAGGTCTCGGTCATCGCGGTCACGTCCTTGACGCTGCCGTTGAGCCAGAGCGCCGTGTCAATGCAATGGGCCAAGAGGTCGCCCGTCACGCCGCTGCCGGCGGCCGCCGCGTCGAGCCGCCAGAGGGCGGCGCCCCCCTGCGGGAGGTCGGCGTTGATTGTCCAGTCCTGGAGAAACTCGGCCCGGTAGTGGAACACGCGGCCCAGCCGCCCCGAGTCGATCAGCTGCTTGGCGAAGGTCACCGCCGGAATGCGGCGGTAGTTGTACCAGACGGTGTTGGGCACGCCGGCCTTTTCGACCGCGGCGCACATCCGCTCCCCCTCGGCCGTGTCCATCGAGAGCGGCTTTTCGCAGAGGATCGCCTTGCCGTGCTTGGCGGCTTCGATGGCGATCTCGGCGTGGAGGTTGTTGGGGGTGCAGATATCGACGGCGTCGATGTCGGGGGCGGCCACGAGCTTCCGCCAGTCGGTCTCCACCCGGGCATAGCCCCAGCGGTCGGCGAAGGCCTGAGCCTTGGCCGCGTCGCGGGCGGCGACTGCTTGCAGGACAGGAAGATATTCGAGGTCAAAAAAATCCTTGACGCGGTTGTAGCCGTTGGAGTGGGCCCGGCCCATGAAGCCGTAGCCGATCATGCCGATGCGGAGGGGTTTTGCCACGGTGGTTGTCCTCAGGTGGGTTGGTTGAAGTGATGGGGTCTGTTCGCCAAAGCCGCCAGGCAGGGGGCACGTGCTCGCCGCCGGCGGATTTTGACGTCGCATGCTCCACCGGCATGGGGAGCCAACTCTGGCAGTCAAAATTCACCGGCGGCTGCGCGCGACCCCCTGCCCCGCTTGCTCGTTCGAAGGTCGGTGTTCTGGGTTTGCTCTCATGCCCAGCCGTGCGCGTCGCGGACGGCGATCATGGTCTCAAGGATGGTGTTCCAGGTGTGCGGGTCTTCGAGGGTGGCGTTGGGGAACATGCAGCCGTCCCAGCAGATGTGGTGGATACCGCGGGCGGCGGCCCCCTCCAGCCAGAGGCCGGAACACTTCACGATGTCGAGCTGGCCGGCGGGATCGTCGGCGCGGCAGTGCTTGCCCGTCTTGTCGTGAGAGCCGGCACCGTGCACCTGGCCGTCGTTCTGGGCCACGTGGAAGTCGATCGTCCAGGGGCGGAGCTTGGCCACCATCGATTCATAGGCCGGCCAGAACTCGGCCTCGGAATAGCCGGGTTGCACCAGGGCGTGTTCCGGGGCGTTGTAGCCGAGCAGGTAGAGATACGTGTGGGCCAGGTCGGCCTGGAAGCCGAGCGCCTCGGGCATCCCGACCGCCTCCAGGAGATCGAGCATGTCCTTCCAGGAGTGCATCCCGGCCCAGCAGATCTCCCCCTCGGCCGCCAGCCGCTGACCGTGATCCTTGGCGATCGTGGCCGCCTCACGGAAGGTCGCGGCGATCTTCTTCGTGTTGGCCTGCGGGTTCTCCCGCCACTTGGCCACGCCGAACTCCGCCGAATCGATCCGGATCACGCCATACTTCCGCACGCCCCGCTGCTCGAACAGCTTCGCAATCCGGCAGGCCATCTTCACGGCCGAGAGAAACTTCTCCCTGGCCGCGGCGTCGCCCATCGCCGAGTCGCCCACCGTGCCCGGCCAGACCGGGGCCACCAGCGACCCGACCGTGAAGCCGTAGGAGCCGATCGTGTCGGCGATCGCGTTGATCTCGGCGTCGCTGGCCTCGGGGTTGGTGTGCGGCAGGAACAAAAAGTAGTCGATGCCGTCGAACTTCTGGCCGTCCACCTCGGCGGCGGCCGTGAGCTGGAGCATCCGCTCCAGCGAGATCGGCGGCTCCTGGCCGGGATCGGTGCCCTTGCCGACGAGGCCGGGCCACATGGCGTTGTGAAGTTTGGGAGCGGTGCGCATCGCAAATTCCTTTATCGACTCGTTGCTCGAGGGTTCCGTGCTGCGGCTCTGTCGGGGTCAACTCGGTGACGTCTGTCGGCCCCGCTCCGCCGGTCGGGGGCACGTGCTCGCCGCCGGCGGATTTTGACGTTTCATACTCGTTTCCTCTGGATGGCCGACTCTCGCAGTCAAAAGTCCTTGGCGGCTGCGCGCGACCCCCGACCAGCTTCGCTCCCGAAGCGTCGGGGAATGTCCCCTTCGCTCGCTTCGACTCATGCCTTCCTTCCGTTGGTGGGCAGGTCGTCGTGGACGTCGGGGCCGAAGTAGCGGAGGGCGACGAACGGGCCAGGGCCGGTGTTTTCCACCACGTAGCCCGTCGCGGCGGCCTCGGCCGAGATGAAGAGCTCGTCGGCCGTCATCTGGCCGAACCGGATCAGCGTGGGTGTGGCCACTTCATGGACGCCCACCTTCCCCTCCCCCTGGACCGTGATCCAGCCGCTGGCGCCGGCGTCCTTGACGGTCACCTTCGCGCCCGGCTCGAGCGTCAGTTCCTTGGCGCTGAAAAGCTGTTTTCCGTCCACCCGGCCGTACACGATCCACTTGTCGGTCGCGCCAGACGTGCTCCGCTTCTCGTCCACGATCGGGCGGAGGAAGTTGCTCTCCTTGAAGTGGGTGTCGACGTTCTTCTCCCAGTCGAGCTGGCCGATGATGAAGTCGAGGTCTTGGTGCTTCTCTCGCGGCATGTCCTTGACCAGCAGGCTCCAGGGCACCGCCCGCCCCTCGACGAGCGACTGGAACATCGAAAACACGTCGCTGCCCCACTGGGGCTCGTAGGTCAAGAGCGAGCCCGGGGCGTGGAGTACGCCCGGCGGGATCAGCCAGCCGGTGCCCCGCTCCAGGCGGTAGGCCTTGGCCAGGTCGATGATCCCATTGTCGCCGCGGTTCCAGTTTTCGAGGCAGCGGCGGACGTCGGCCTTCGTGGTGCCGGGCTCCAGGCCCATGAAGGTGTAGGGAAAGTGGTTGTCGCAGTTGTTGTATTGCGGCGGGAAGTAGTAGCTCTCAGGCTTGCCTTCCTGCCCCACGAGTTTCGCGTCGTCGAACGACTGGTGCATGTGGTGCGGGATGGGCCCCATGTTGTCGAAAAACTTCGAGTACACGGGCCACTTCTTGTAGGCGTCCCAGATCGCCTTCCCGACGAGCCGCCCCTTGCCCTCGGCCACGGCGTCCTTGAGCAGGAACCGCTCGCCGTCGAACACGCACCAGGAGAGCCCCTCGTCGGGCACGCGGCCCTCGTTGGCCGCCTCGGTGGTGCTGGCGAACCACCGCTCGTCGATGCCGCCGCGGTCGAGGCCGTAGGAGTAGTAGTCGTCGGGATGGAGCCGCACCCGCTTGCCGGGATGGAGGAAGCTGCGTGGCACCCAGGTGGGCGAGAGCCGGAGGATGCCCTTGCCGGCCTCGAGCGCCCGATCGAGGGCGGAGCCGACGTTCTTGGCTTCGGGAAGCCGGGCGGAGGCCCGGGAGGCGGTGGCGGCGGCCATGGAAAACCCCTGCAACGTGGTGACCTTTGAAGTGAGCGGATTGTTGTACGAAGCGGCCGATCGGGCCGCAAGCAGCGGGCCTGGGGAGCGCGGCGGCCACGGCTAGAATCGGTTCTGACGGACGTGAACGCCGGATCGGCTCAGCGGAGCGGCTTGCCATGCGACGGGGAACGAGGATGGTGGCGAGGAGCGGGGCCGCGGCAGCCCGCTGCGGCTGTTGGCTGGCAGCCGCCTGGACCGCAGCGGCGACCGCGGCCGATCCCGCTTGCCCCGCCACGCGGGCCGTGGCCGATCACGTGCTGGCCGCCACGGTCGGCATCTCTTCCACCACGGCCGATGGCGCGTCGTTCATCGGCACCGGCAGCGTGGTCACGCCCACGGGCCACATCCTCACCTCCACCAGTGTCGTGCCGGCCGACGCGAAGGAGATCAAGGTGATGTTTCCCGGCTTCGTGCCCCGCGAGGCCCGGCTCGTCGCGGTCGATCCCGCCCTGGCCGCGAGCCTCGTGAAGGTCGATGGCGAGCGCCTCGCCTGCCTGCCCGTCGCGCGGGAGAGCCCGGCCCTCGGCGGGATCTGCTACACGGCCAGCGACGTGGACCGCGTGCTCCTGACCAATGGCCGGGCCTCGTTCAGTCGGGGCCTGGTCAGCGGTCTCTACGACGTCGAGAAGCAGGGGGAGTCGCCCTACGCCGGGCCCGTCATCGAGACCACCGCCGCGGTGAATCCCGGCTCCGACGGTGGACCGCTCGTCGATGCGAGCGGCCGGCTGTGCGGCGTGATCAGCCTCGGAGTCTCGCCGCAGCGGTGGCAGGGCGTGGCCGTGCCGATGGCGGTAATGCTGGAGAAGTTCGGGCCGCTCACGTCCGCCGACGTGCCGCTCGCCTTCGCGGCCCCGGCCGACCTGGCCGCCGACCCGGTCACGACGAACGCCGCGGCGAAGGCCTTGGATCTCGCCCGGGCCGCGGCCGCCGTCGCCCCGGCGCTCGTCGGGATCGAGGTCGCGCGGCGGTTTCCCCCGGAGGTGCTGCCCCGGATCTCCTGGGGCGAGCACCGGGCCGGGATCAAGGACTGGGGCCCGCTCTCCAAGCCCGAGCGGGCCAAGCGGTTCGCCGCCTTCGCCAACGTGGCCCGGGCCTTCGAGGTGAACCAACTGCTGCGGCGGCCGCCCGGGCCGGTGACGGGGCTCGTGGTCTCGCCCGACGGCCTCGTGCTCACGAGCCTGTTCAATCTCGGCGACGACGTGGCCTTCGTCGCGAAGAGCACCGGCAAGCCGCGGTCGTTCGATCCCGGTGGCCCGATCGAGAAACTGCTGGCCGACCCCCCCGGGGGCCTCGATCGCCAGCCCAACGCGGTCACCGGCCTGACCGTGATCCTCCCGAACGGCGATCGCCGGGCGGCCACGGTGCTCGCCCGCCACGAGCCGCTCGGCGTGGCGCTCTTGAAGCTCGAGGCCGAGGGGCTCGCCGCCTTCGAACTCGCCGCCGCCAGCTCGCCCCTGCTCGGCGACGCGGTGGCCGTGGTCGGGCGGTCGCCCGGTGGCGGGCCTCGATACACCTTCAACACGGGGGTCGTGAGCGCGCCCTCCCGCACCCGCGGCTACCAGTTCCAGACCGACGCGCTCTTCAACTACGGCAACTCCGGCGGGCCGGTCGTGGACGCGGCCGGCAACTTTCTCGGGATCGCCACCGCGCCGATCGAGCCCGATACCCTGCTCGGCCGGCTGGTGCCGCCGCCGCAGCTGATGCGGTGGACGAGAGCCCCGAACTCGGGCGTGGGGATGGTGGCCCGGGCCGACCGGATCGCGGCGGCACTCGAGGCCATGAAAGGCGGCCGGTCGTTCGACCGGATTCCCGGGCCATTTTTGGGCGTCCAGGCCGACATGGCCCGAGCCTTCGGCGAGGACGTGGTGATCGGCGGCGTGGTGCCCGGCTCGCCGGCCGACAAGGCGGGCCTCAGGAAGGGGGACCGGCTGCTCGAGTTCGACGGCGTGGACTTGGGCACCTGGCGGGAGCTCACCGATCGCGTGGCGGCCAGCGCCGCCGGCGACAGGGTGACGCTGCTCGTGCAGCGGCCCGCCCGCGGCCCGCGGCTGGTGATCGCCGGCCGCGACGTCGACTCGCTCGAGGATCTTCAGCGGCTGAAGAAATCGCTCCAGCCGGGCCAGACCTTCGAGGGGGTGCTCTCGACCGACGACACGCGGGAGATCGAGGTGGTGCTGGAGGAGAACCGATGACGCGGCGACCGCGGGGAGAAGGATGGCGGGCCCTGCTCGCCCTGGCCATGCTCTGGCCGGTCGCCGCCGGCGGGGCGCCGGCCGTCGTGACCGAGCCGGTCGATCTGACGGAACTCTGCGTCCGCGTGCAGCCCGCGTTCGTGTTCATCGGCGGCGGCAGCGGGGTGATCGTCCGGCCCGACGGGCTAATGCTCACCAACGACCACGTGATCGGCCGGAAGCGGTCGTTCACCGTCCGGATCGGCGACGGCCGCTCCTTCAAGGCCAAGGTGCTGGGCACCGACCCGGTCGGCGACCTGGCGGCCCTCAAG
>JBIKXY010000090.1:0-11278 GCA_044355515.1 Pirellulales bacterium | reverse complement strand
CTTCCCTGCTCGTGCTCGTGCCGACCGCCGGCGAGCGGCGGGTGCTCGCGCCGGCGTTGGGGGAAACGGCGACCGTCGAGCTCTGCGGCTTCGGTCCCGTGGCCGCGGCCACCCGCACGGCCGCCCTAATGGCCCGGCACACGCCGGCCCGCGTGCTGCTCGCGGGCATCGCCGGCCGGTTCGACGAGCGGCTCGCGGTCGGCTCGGCTTATCTCTTCAGCGAGGTCGCCTGCTTCGGCATCGGAGTCGGCTCGGGGGCCGCGTTCCAGCCGGCCGCCACCCTCGGCTGGCTGCAGTGGCCGGGCGACCCGCCCGGCGACGAGGCCGCGGTCGGCGACGTCATCACCTGCGGCCCGACGCCCGCGACCGCTCCGCCCGCCGCCGGACTCTTGCTCACGGCCTGCGCCGCCTCGGCCGACGCGGCCGACGTCGCGGTGCGCCGCCGGCTGTTCCCCACGGCTGTCGCCGAAGACATGGAGGGCTTCGGTGTGGCGCTCGCCTGTCGGCTGGCCGGCGTGCCGCTCGCCATCGTCCGCGGCATCTCCAACGACGCTGGCGACCGCGACAAGCGCCGGTGGCAAATCGGCCCGGCTCTCGAGGCAGCCGCGTCCCTGGCCCGCACGTTCCTCGCCGCCGCGGGGCAGGACCTGTCGCGATGAGCCAGACGATCCGGCTGGGCATCTCGACCTGCCCCAACGACACCTTCGCCTTCCACGGCCTGCTCACCCGGGCCGTCGACTGGCGGGGGCTCGACTTCCGGGTCGAGCTTCTCGACATCGAGCAGCTCAATGCGCGGATGCTCCGCGGCGAGTTCGACGTCTGCAAGGTGAGCTTCGCCGCGGCCCTGGGCATGGCCCGCGACGTGGTCGTCCTCCCGAGCGGTTCGGCCCTCGGCTTCGGCGTGGGTCCACTCCTGCTGGCGGCCGAAGCCGACACGCGGCCGACGAGTGCCACCCAGCTCACGCTCTGCCCGGGAGAGCACACGACGGCGACGCTCCTGTTCGAGCTGTTCCATCCACGCACCACCCTGATCGAGCAGACGGTGTTCTCGGGGATCATGCCTCGGCTCACGGCCGGCACCGCCGACTTCGGCGTCTGCATCCACGAGGGACGATTCACCTGGGAGGCGCATGGCCTCCATCTCGTCGAGGATCTCGGCAGCCGCTGGGAGGCCGAAACGGGCTGCCCGCTGCCGCTCGGCGGCATCGTCGCCAGCCGCCGACTGCCCGCCGCGGTGACCGCCGGCGTTCAGCAGGTGATCCACGACTCACTGGCCCTTGCGCTCGCCGATCCGGCCGCCCCGCTGCCGACGATGCGGGCCCACGCCCAGGAGTTCGACGACCGAGTGCTGAGGCAGCATGTCGAACTCTACGTCAATGAGTGGACGGTCGATCTCGGCGACACGGGCCGGCGGGCCCTCGACGCGCTCTCCACCCGCGCGGCGGCCGTCGGCCATGGCGCGGCAGGCCGGCTCGAGGTGTTCGGCGTCTGAGAGATCACCCCGCGTCGAGCCAGCACGGCAGCGGGGCAGCGGCCGGAAGCCGCAGGATCCGTCGCAGGGTCGCGAGGTCGTCGTCGTCCAAGGGCACGAACACGACCGGATCCTGCACCAGCTCGGGATCCACGAGCCGGTAGCCGCTGACGCGGCCATCCTCGACGATCGGCGTCCGGCCGTAGCCATACATCATGTTGTCGACCTTCTCGAAGAAGTCGCCGAGCGTCACCGCCTCCGGCAGCGGCTTGCGGATGAAGTAGAGCTCGATCACGTCCCGCCAGAAGTGCGGCACGAACTTCTCCCCCACGTCGGCATGGCCCACGCAGGCGCGGTTGGTGCCCGCGATGCAGGCCGGCAGCGAGGCAAGCGGTCGGCCGCGGCGATCGGACTCGCGGGTGAGCTCGTCGAGCAGGTTGATCTGAAAATCGGCGCTGAAGCAGTCGTCGCAGATGAGCACGACGCCCGAGAGGTCGATCGGGCCGTTCCCGGCCGCGCCGTCGAGCAGGGCCTTGGCCAGCCGCTCGAACCGGATGTGGTAGCTCTGGATCTCGGTCGGCAGGCCGTGGCCGAGCACGACCACAGTCGTCGGCCGTCCGGCCCCGACGGCCGCCGTCACGGCCGCGAGAAACTCGGCTGCGACCCCGTCGAGCGGCTCGTCGGCCGATTCCTGTTTAAAGATCGTCGAGTCGCAGCCGTAGGCGTCGGCGATCGCCGTGACCTCGCGAGGGCCGAGCCCTTGGGCCGGGTCGAGCAGCCCGATCACGGTGCGGCCATCGGCCAGGACGGGCGTCGCCGCCGCGAACCGTCGCTTCGCGTCGATGAACTCGGCGAGCCCGACCAGGGCCGTGAGTCGGTCGGCCTCATCCATCGCGGCCAGGGCGGCGGCGTGCTGCGTCGCCAGATGGTGGACGGACGGCGCGATCTGCCGCCAGTGCTTCGCCGTGCCAGCGAGCTTCGCGGCCACCTCGTGGCCGAGCCCGGCGTCGAACGCCGCGAACTCCACCGGGACGGCCCCGGAAGCGACCTCGGCCGCTGGAGCCTCGGCCCGGGCGGGCGGCGAGCCGGCGAGCCGGCAGAAGGCGGTCAGGCTGGCCAGAGCCCATGATCCCGCCGCCCGTCGCCATCCGCGTGTCATGCCGTCAGCTCCGGACCCATCGATGTCTCAATCTTGCGGCTACGGCCGAGCAGCATACCCCCGGGCACAAGCGGCGGCCGCGAGCTTGACCGGGCGGCCGCCGGCCTTTAGTATAAGTTCGTTCAGTTCTCGAGGAGTCTGTCATGAACATGGAGTCGATCCGCGAGTTTATCCGCCGCGAGCCGTTCGAGCCGTTCGTGATTCGGCTCTCGAACGGCGAGTCTCATGCCGTGCGGCATCCGGAGTGCGTCGCGATCTCACGTACGAAAGTGGTGGTGACGTATCCCGAGGAGGATCGCGTCGTCCACTGCGGGCTGGTCCACGTCAACGCGGTCGAGTCGCTGCAGCAGGCCTGAAACAGCTCCGAGCCGGCTTACAGTGCCAGCCCCGCGAACGCGAGGAGCGAGGCAAGGGTCGTGACGACCACGGCTCCCCGAGGCTGCTCGGCGACCGCGGGCGGCACCGCGACGGTCGCCGCGAGGATCACGGCGGCGACGGCCAGCTCGACCGCCAGCACCTTGGCCGTGGCGGCCTGCATGACCCGGGTCGCGAGAAAGGCCGCCGCGATCAGCCCGCCGGTCAGGGCCGCCGCGGCTCGACCACGACCGCCGAACTGACAGGCCAGGTGCGCGGCCAGCGCCATCGCATAGGGAAAGAAGAGCTCGCGGTTGCCCGTGAGCTGATGGGCCGCCATCCAGCCCGCCGCAGGCACGAGTCCCACGAGCGGCCCGAGGCGAAAGTCGGCCACGACCTGCCCGGCGAAGGCGAGCACCCCCAGGGCCACCCAGGGCGGGCCGCCCAGGAAGTGAGCCGCCGCGAGAAAGGCGAGTTCCGCGGCGATGAAGGCCGCCACCGGCGGCCGAGCCGCGGGGTCTCGGGGGCGGGTGATCTGGGGCAGCATCCGTCCGGGTCCGCGGGGCGAGCGCCGGTGAATCCGGCCTTGACGCGAGCCCTCCTTTATATGCTGCTCGTCGCCAGCGCCGGATCATTCACTTTCCAGGCCGCCCACCATGACCACGCCGCTCGAACGGCTCGCCGACGCCTTCCCGCTCTGGGTGGCGGCCGCCTGCGGCCTGGCGCTCGTCGAGCCGCGGCTCTTTACCTGGTTTCACGATCGGCTGATCGTGGCGGGGCTCGGGCTGATCATGCTCGGCATGGGGATGACGCTCACGGTCGCCGACTTCGCCCGCGTGGCCTCGCGGCCGGCAGCCGTGCTGGCCGGGGTCGTGGCCCAGTTCACGATCATGCCGACGGCGGCCTGGGCGATCGCGCGGGCCTTCGAGCTCCCGGCGGCCTTCGCCGTGGGGCTGATCCTCGTCGGCTGCTGCCCGGGCGGCACGGCCTCGAACGTGGTCACCTCCATCGCCCGGGCCGATGTCGCCCTCTCGGTGACGATGACCACCTGCTCGACGCTCGCGGCGGTCGCCCTCACGCCGCTCTTGACGCAGCTGTTCGCCGGCACGCTGGTCGAGGTGGATCCCCTCGGCCTGCTGCGGTCGACGCTGCAGGTGGTCGTGCTCCCGGTGGCCGCGGGCGTCACGCTCAAGCGGCTGGCACCGGCCGCGGTCGCGCAGGTGCTGCCGGCGGCGCCGCTGACGAGCGTGCTCCTGATCGCGCTGGTCTGCGGGAGCATCATCGGCCAGAACGCCGCCGCGGTGCGGGAGAGCGGCCTGCGGCTTTTGGCCGCGATCATGCTCGTGCACTCGATTGGCTTCGCGCTGGGCTATGGCTTCGCCAGGGCGTTCAGCCTGCCGGTGGGGGCGGCCCGGACGATCTCGATCGAGACGGGCATGCAGAACTCAGGCCTGGGGGTGGTCCTGGCCCGCAAGCACTTCGCGGCCGATCCGCTCACGGCGGTGCCCGGGGCGATTTCGGCCCTCGTGCACTCCGTGCTCGGCAGCCTGCTCGCTGCCTGGTGGCGTCTGAGGCGGTGACGGGCTCTGGCGGCGGGCTCTGGCGGCGGGTTCTGGCGGCGGGTTCTGGCGGCGGCACCCGGGCAAAATTCCGGCCGACCGAATGCTTGACATTCCGGCCGGCCGTGCTTAATGTACATGCGTACACAATTCCACGCGAGGCCGCGAATCGGCGGCCGAATCGCCCGAAAAAAGGCCCAGTCATGGTGACCATCGATCCCAATGGCCTGGAGACGACCAGCCACCGGCTGACGGCCGCCCCCGGCCTGCCCGTCACCCCCGGCCTGCCCGCAGCCCTGGTTCGATCAGGCCTCGTCAGCGGGAGTCAACTGCAGGGCTGGCACGACACCCGCGAGACGGTCTCGAGCGGCTTCGCCGCCGTCAACGCCCTGCTGCCGGCGGGCGGCCTGCGGCGGGGCAGCCTCGTCGAGTGGCTCGCCGGCGGTGAGGCAGCGGCCGGCGACCTGGCCGGCGGGGCTGGTGCGGTCTCGCTCGCCCTGGCGGTGGCCTGCCGCCTGGCCGCCGCCGGGCCGCGCACGATCGTGGTGGTCGATCGGGCCGGCTGGTTTCATCCGCCGGCGGTGATGCCCTGGCTCGGCGACTCGCGGCAGCTCGTCGTGGCCCGCCCGTCAAGCGACGACGACGAAATCTGGGCGATCGATCAGGCGCTGCGGTGCTCGGGCGTGGCCGCGGTCGTGGCCTGGCCGCGGTCGGTGGTGCGGCAGCAGGGCGATAAGATTCAAGCCCGCAGCAGCCTGCCGCCGGCTGGCCGACACGACGGCTTTCGCCCGCGGCCTACCGCCCAGTGGACCACCGCGATGCGTCGCTGGCAGCTCGCGGCGCGGAAGAGCGGCGCGGTCGGCCTGCTCGTGCGACCAGCCGCGGCCGCGAGAGAGCCTTCGTGGGCCGAGGCGCGACTGGCCGTCTCGCCGCTGCCCGGCGGCACGCTCCTCGAGCGGCGGCTGCGGCTCGAGCGGATCGGCGGCAGCTGGGCCGCGGGCAGCGAGGGGCTGATCGCCGAGACCGCGCTCGATCTTGCCCGGGGCTGCGAAGCCGCGTCGGCTCGCGGGCACCTCCAAAGTCGCGGCGAGCGAGAGCGGCGCGACCGCTCCGGCCGCTGGTCGGCCGGCCGGTCAAACGACGGCGAGGGAGGTGTGTCATGTCGCGCGTCATGACGATCTGGCTGCCGCGCTGGCCGGTGCAGCGGCGGCTCGTCGAGAAGCCAGAGTGGCGGAAGCGGCCGGTGTTCGTCTGCCGCCGGGAGAGGCGGGGGCTGATGACGGTGGTCTCGTGGGCCTGGGCCGAACCGCCGAAGCGGCGGCGGGCGACGATCCGGCCGGGCATGTCGCTGGCCGAGGCGATGGCCGTCCTGGCGCTGGCCTACGGCTCCGCGGCCTGTCATGCCGCCGAGATCGACGCCGACGATTCCGCAGCCGACGCGGAGGCGCTCGGGCAACTGGCTCGCGCCTGCCGGCGATTCGCGCCGCTGGTGGGCGTCGGGTCGCCGCCGGCGGCTCGGCAAGCCGGTGGCCCGAAGGAGATGGCCACGGCGGAATGCCTCCACCTCGACGTCACGGGCACGGCCGGCTTCTTCGGCGGTGAAGCCTCGCTTGCCCGCACGGCCGCCTGGACGCTCGCGGCCCGCGGCCTGCATGCCCGCGTGGCGATCGCCGACACGCCGGCCGCAGCCTGGGCCGCGGCGCACCACACCGATCTCGTGGCCCGGGCGGAACGGAGGCACGAAGCAGAGCTGGCGGCTGGCTCGGCCCTTGTGGCCGCGCGGCTGCGGCCCGGCCGCGGCCATCGCCGCTGGGCCGTCGTGCCGCCGGGGGCGCAGCGGCTCGCGCGGGGTGACGGCGCGGTGCTCGCCGGGCTGCCGCTCGCGGCCCTGCGGCTGGAGCCGGCCGCCATCGACATGCTCTGCGAGGTCGGCATCGACACCGTCGGCGGCGTGTTGCGACTGCCGGCCAAGAGTCTGGCAGCGAGGTTTCCGGCGAGCCTGGCCGAGCGGCTGGCGGAGTTCACGGGCGCCCGGGCCGAGCCGATCCTGCCGCCCCGCGGCGCCGAGCTGCCGCAGGCCACGCATGACTTCGAACTGCCCCTGTCGCTCGCCTCTGTTGGCGAAGCCGCGATCGCCGGGCTCCTCGAAGGCCTTGTCGGGCGATGCACGGCGGAGCTGGCCGCACGAGGCGAAGGGATCGTGTCGCTGCAGGTGCGGTTCGAGCCGGCCACGTCACCGGGGGCGACCACGGCCGCGCCCACGGTGATCGACGCGGGGCTGTTCCGGCCGAGCACGTCGCCGCGGCACGTGACCGAACTGGTGCGGCTGCGGATGGGCCGGATGAAACTGCCCCGGGAGATCGAGGGAGTCGCTGTCGAGGTGGTGGCCACGGGGCCGGTCGAATGCCGGCAGCGGCCGCTGTTCGACACGGCCGCGGCGGGCGGCTCCCGCCGCACACAAGAGTCGCGGGCCGCGGAGGTGTCGCTCCTGCTCGACCGGCTCGCCGGCCGACTCGGCCGGCCGGCCGTGTACGAGCCACGGCCCGTGGCCGATGCCCAGCCCGAGCATGCCTGGATCGCGGCCCCGCCCGGCCGCCCGGCCACGAGCGATATCGGCAAGGGCGGGCTTCCGCCGCGGGCCGCCGGCCGGCGGCCCGTCTGGATGCCGCCGCGGCCGGTGCCGCTCGAGCCGCTGCAGGCCGGCCTGATCGCCGTCGCGCCCGACGGGCCGCCGGCGCGGTTTCGGCTCGGCGGCGTGGTGCACACGGTCGCCGAAGCCCACGGCCCGGAGCGGATCGAGACGGCCTGGTGGCGGGGCCCGACGGTGCGCCGCGACTACTACATCGTGGAAACGGAATCCGGGGCGCGGTTCTGGCTCTTCCGCCGGCTCGGCGGCCGCCCGCGAGGCCCGCGGGAAAGCGGCTGGTATCTGCACGGCGTCTTCGCGTGACGGAGAGGAACATGGCTCGGAGCATGTCCACTGACCAAATGACCAGGGGTCTCGAGCAGCCCCGAGCCGCGTGAGACCTCACCAACCAGTCGAGCAGGAGGAACTGAACCAATGACAGCCCACGCACCGCGATATGCCGAACTGCATTGCACGAGCAACTTTTCCTTCTTGCAGGGAGCCTCGCACCCCGAGGAGCTCGTGGGCCGGGCGGCGGCGCTCGGCTACGAGGCACTCGCGATCACCGACCGGGCCACGCTCACGGGCATCGTGCGGGCCCACGGGGCCGCCAAGCAGGCCGGGATCAAGCTCGTCGTCGGGGCATGCCTCGAGCCGGTGGATGCGCCGCCGCTGGTCGTCTGGGCCGCCGACATGGCCGGCTACTCGAACCTCTGTCGGCTGCTCACGCACGGCTATGCACGGGCGACCGAGGAGTCGGCGGGCCAGCGGGCTGAATCTCGGCTCGCCGCCGCCGACGACGAGCCGGTCGGGCACGGGGCGGGCGCCTGCCACCTCACCTGCGACGACATCGCCCGGCATGCCCACGGCCTCCTGGCCGGCGTGCCGCTGGCGGCCTTCGCCCGCGGTGACCATGGCGGCCCATTCGACGACGACCGCCTCCGCGACACCACCGAGCACCTCGCCCACTGGCGGTGGATCTTCGACGACCGCCTCTGGGCGCTGGCCGAGGTGGCGCTCGAGGGAGACGACGCCGAGCAGCTGGCCTGGTTCGGCCGCGTGGCCCGGCTGGCCGACGTGCCGGTCGTGGCGGCCGGCGACGTCCGCTACCACGAGCGGAGCCGGCTGCCGCTGTTCGACGTGCTCGCGGCCACCCGCCACGGCGGCACGGTGGAGGGCATCCGCGGCCGGCTGCTTTCCAACGGCGAACGGCATCTCCACGAGCGGTGGCGGATCGCCGAGCGGTTCGCGGCCCTGCCCGGCGCGGTCGAGCGGTCCGCCGAGATCGCCGCCCGCTGCACGTTCTCGCTCGACGAACTGAAATACGAGTATCCCGCCGCCACCGTGCCGCCGGGCCGCACGGCCAGCGAGCAACTCGCACATCTGGCCTGGAAAGGAGCCCGCCGGCGGTATCCGGACGGCATCCCGGAGAAGGTTCGCGAGCTCGTCACCCACGAGCTCGCCCTGATCGCCGAGCTCGGCTACGAGGCCTACTTCCTGACCGTGTTCGACATCGTGCGGTTCGCCCGGCGGCGGGGGATTCTCTGCCAGGGCCGGGGCTCGGCCGCCAACTCGGCCGTCTGCTACTGCCTGGGGGTGACGTCGGTCGATCCGGCGCGGATGAACGTGCTCTTCGAGCGGTTCGTAAGCCGGGAGCGGCGGGAAGCTCCCGACATCGACATCGACTTCGAGCACCACCGCCGCGAGGAGGTGCTCCAATACATCTACGAGACCTACGGCCGCGACCGGGCGGCGATGACGGCCGAGGTGATCTCGTATCGGCTGCGGTCGGCCGTCCGCGATGTGGGCAAGGCGCTCGGCCTCGCGCTCGACCGGGTCGACGCGCTGGCGACCGTGCTCGACGTGGGCGACGGCCTGGAGGAGCTGCCGACGCGGCTGGCCGAGGCGGGGCTCGACCCCGCCGGCGACACCGGCACGAGGTTCGTGTCGCTCGTCGGCCAGCTCGTCGGCTTTCCGCGGCACTTGGGGCAGCACGTCGGCGGGATGGTGATGACGCAGGGCCGGCTCACCGAACTCGTGCCCGTGCAGCCGGCCACGATGCCCGGCCGCACGATCGTGCAGTGGGACAAAAACGACCTCGACGAGCTCGGGATCCTGAAAGTGGATTGCCTGGCGCTCGGCATGCTCACGGCCATCCATCGGGCCTTCGATCTCGTGAAAAAGTCCGGTGGCCCGAAGCTCACCCTGGCCACCGTGCCGGCCGAGGATCCGGCCGTCTACGAGATGATCTCGCGGGCCGACACGGTGGGCGTGTTTCAGATCGAGAGCCGGGCGCAGATGAGCATGCTGCCGCGGCTCAAGCCCAAGTGTTTCTACGACCTCGTGATCGAGGTGGCGATCGTGCGGCCGGGGCCGATCCAGGGCGACATGGTGCATCCCTACCTGCGGCGGCGGGCGGGCGAGGAGCCCGTCACCTACCCCAACGACGCGATCCGCGAGGTCTTGGAAAAGACGCTCGGCGTGCCCCTCTTCCAGGAGCAGGCGATGCGGCTGGCGGTGGTGGCGGCCGGGTTCACGCCGGGCGAGGCCGATCAGCTGAGGCGGGCGATGGGGGCCTGGCGGCGGCCGGGGGTGATCGACGAGTTTCACAAGAAGCTCGTCGACGGGATGCTCGCCCGCGGGCTCGCGCGGGAGTTTGCCGAGCAGGTCTTCAACCAGATCCGCGGCTTCGGCGAATACGGCTTCCCCGAGTCGCATGCGGCGAGTTTCGCGCTTCTGGTCTACGTCTCGGCCTGGCTCAAATGCCATCACCCGGCCGCCTTCACCGCGGCGCTCCTGGGCAGCCAGCCGATGGGTTTTTATGCGCCGGCCCAGCTCGTCCGCGACGCCCGGGCCCACGGCGTGCGGGTGCTCCCGGCCGACGTCAACAAAAGCGACTGGCACGCCACGCTCGAAGGCCGCACCCGGGCCGACGGCCGCGAGCACAAGGCGGATGGCTCGACCGGCGACGAGGCCGCCGAGGATGGCTGTCGCGGCGGCGGGCGGCAGCCGGCCCTGCGGCTGGGCTTGGAGCAGGTTTACGGACTCGGAGAGGCCGCGGCCGAGCGGATCGTGGCCGCCCGCCGCGAGGGCCCGTTTCGACTGCCGCGGGACCTGGCCCGCCGGGCGGGGCTCGACCGCGAGACGCTTCTTCATCTGGCCCGGGCCGGGGCGATCGCCTCGCTCGGCCTCTCCCGCCGCCGCGCCGTCTGGGAGGCGATGCAGAGCCTCGACAAGCCGGCGAGCCGGCCGCTGCTCGACGATCTTGCAGACGACATCGAGGACGCGGCCGACGCGCTCGGCCTCGAACCGATGACCGAGCAGGAGGAGGTGATCGCCGACTATCGCACCGGCGGCCTCTCGCTCGCGGGCCATCCGCTCGCCTTCGAGCGGCCGCGGCTCGCGGCCGGAGGCGTCTTGGAGATCGCCGCGGCCAACGCGGCCCCGGAGGGCCGACGCGTGCGAGTGGCCGGCATCGCGCTCTGCCGGCAGCGGCCCGCCACCGCCAAGGGGATGATCTTCCTCACGATCGAAGACGAGACGGCTGCGGCCAACATCGTGGTTCGCCCTGACGTCTGGGCCGCCGCCGACCACGCCGCCCGCCGGGCGGCGGTGCTCGTGGTGGAGGGGCGGATCCAACGGCGGGCCGCGGTCGTGCATGTGGTGGCCACGCGGCTCGCTTCCGTCGTGGGCTTAGCCACCGCCGACGCCGCGCACAACGCGGCTCCACCGCCTGTCGTCGGCGAGATCGCCCCCCGCCCCCCTGCCCTCGCGGCCCTGCCCCGGATGTCTCGCGACTTCTGCTGATCACCGCCCAGCCGCGCCTGCCCACGTCGCCCAGGCGCCTGCCTGATCGCCCGGAAGACCACCGGCCGTTGGACGCGGCCGGCTGGTCTCGTACAACCACTCCCATGACCGTCGCCCCACCCGTCACCACCACCAACCTGCCGCTCGGCGAGCCGCTGCGGGGCAAGGTTCGCGACTGCTACCACTTCGCGGCGGCCGCCTTCGGCGACGCGGTCTTGATCGTGAGTACCGATCGGATCAGCGCCTTCGACTGGATCCTGCCCACGCCGATCCCCGACAAGGGCCGGGTGCTCACGGCGCTC
>JBIKXY010000276.1:0-3687 GCA_044355515.1 Pirellulales bacterium | reverse complement strand
CCCGCGCTCGTGGCGGAGGGGCTCGTTCGTGAGGTCGTGCATGCCGTGCAGACCCGTCGCAAGGCGCTCGACCTCGAGTTCACCGATCGGATCAAGCTCGCGTTCGCCACGCCCTCGGCCGAGTTGAGGGCCGCCCTCGAGGCCCACCTCGACTATGTCTCGGCCGAGACGCTTGCATCGACCGCCACCGTGATGGCCGAGATGCCAGCCAACGCCGGCGATGCGGTCGAGATCGACGGCCATCCGCTGGTGATCGGTGTTGCGGCCATAAAGGTGCCAGGCACCAAATTTGGGTAATCTGGGTAATGAAGCCTCCTGGTTTACCCAGATTTGGTGCCAGGCACCATTTTTTTGATGAACGAACCTCGTCGCCTCCGCTTGGCCGTGCTGCTCTCGGGCTCCGGCCGGACGCTCGAGAACCTGCTCGAGCAGATCGACGCCGGACGGCTGCCCGCCGACGTGGCGGTGGTCGTGTCGAGCCGGGCCGAGGTGCGGGGCGTGAAGATCGCCGAGCGGGCGGGCGTGCCGGTGCGGGTGCTGCCACCGGGCGGGCAGGGGTTGGATTCCTGGAGCGGTGCCGTGTTCGCCGCCTGCCGCCAGGCTCGGGCCGACCTCGTGGTGATGGCGGGGTTCCTGCACCTCGTGAGGATTCCGCCCGATTTCACCGGCCGGGTGATCAACATCCATCCCTCGCTCCTGCCTGCCTTCGGCGGCCAGGGCTTTCACGGGATGAACGTGCATCGGGCCGTGCTCGAGCGGGGCTGCACGGTGTCGGGCTGCACGGTGCACCTGGTGGACGACGAATACGACCACGGCCGCGTGCTGCTCCAGCAGCCGGTGCCCGTCCTGCCCGACGACAGCCCCGAATCGCTCGCGGCCCGCGTCTTCGCCGCCGAGTGCCAGACGCTGCCCGAGGCGATCCGCCGCATCGGCACCGGACTCTTGCCCTGAAGGCCAAACTGCAGCGGGCACCGGGCAGCCCGCAGGGCCCCTGCGGCCGCGCTCATGATCACCGGCCCGGGTGCTGTTTTGCCGCAGCGGCACCGCACCGGTCGCCTTGCCGATCAGTCCGGCGGGCCCCCGGGGCTCCACCAGGCGAGTGATTCCCAGCCATCCCGCGCGGTCCGTCGCGGGCTCCCTCCCAGCAGCTCCGTGAACCGTGCGGCCACCACGGCCACGTCTGTCGCCCGCAGACCCGAGAGCACGAGGCAGCCGGTCAGCCGGCCAGTTGGATCCCGAGCCACCAAGCCAGAGAGCGGTTCGGCATGATCCAGCAGCACAGCGGCGACGATGTTGGCGACGACGAGGTCGGCGAAGCCGGCGCCCGCGGGCAGCAGCGGGGCAACCGCGACCCGATCCGCGACGCTGTTCCGCACCGCGTGCGACCGAATCGCGTCGTGCACCGACGCATCGCTCTCGATGGCGTGGACGCGAGTGGCCCCCAGCACCGCCGCCGCCACGGCCAAGATGCCGGAGCCGCTGCCGAAGTCAACGACTCGATCACACCGCCTCGGGGATCGGAACGCGGTGGCGATCGCGGCCAGACAGAGCTGCGTGGTCGGATGGAGCCCGGTGCCGAATCCGATTCCGGGCTCGATGAACAGCGTGGCGCCCCCGGCCTCGGCCGCCGCGCGGCCCGGCTCCCAGGCGGGCCGCACCCACCCGAAGCCGGGCACCTCGATCGGGGCGAACGCGTCTTGCCAGGCATCCGGCCGCCCGCAGGCGACGGCACTGAGGCCGAGCACCCCGCAACCGGCCAGGCCCTCGAGTCGCCTCGAAGCGCGGCGGGCCGACGACTCCTCGCCGAACCAGCACGCGGCCGTGACCACGGGCAGCTCCGCGACCCAGTCTCGCTCCCGCGGCGCCGCCGCCGCATCGATGACCAGCGGGTCGGAAACGATCCCGAGGGCCGCCGCTTCGTGGGCCAGAACCTCCCCCTCGCACACGCCCAAGAGGTCGCAGTCGGCCAGCCGTTCCCACAGCCATTCGAGAAACGCGGCCCGGGGTTGTGGTCCGATCCCGGGCACCTCGACGGTGGCGGCGACCGCCAACGACAGCACCCAGGCGGGCGGAACGCCATCTGCCTGCGGCCGGGAGGAGGACTCGGGCACGTGGCTCACGGCGGGTTGTCGGGGCGGGGACCAGGCATGGCCGTCCGGCAGCGGTGGGCGACCGCCCCGGCAGATCACTCCGGCGGCGCGGGCGGGGCCTTTGGCTCCGGGGCGAAGACGCGGGCCCAGTCCCGCTTCATGTCCACCACCGTCCAGCCGCGGGCGGGGGCCTCGGTGAGGGCCTCGACCAGCCGGCCGGTGCCCTCAGGGTGGGCGTCGTAGGCATACTCCCGGTCGGCGTCGGTATGGTGCAGGATCATGCCGAGCGTCGGCCGCGGGTTGCCGATGGTGGTGTACTGCAGCATCGCCAGGTCGCCGTCGCTGTTGCCGAAGCAGGCGATCGGCCGGCGGCCGAGAAAGTGGTGGATCGCCGCCGGCTTGCCCTCCTTGTCGTCCACGAACAGGTGGTCGAGCGTCTTGACGAGCGCCGGGCCGTCATCCCGCAGTTCGAACCGCGTCCGGCCCGTGGTGCCGATCACCTGCTCGGGCGGGATGCCGTAGACCCGTTCCGACCAGACCCGCATGAAGTCGGCCCCGCCCCCCGACACGATCCAGGTCTTGAAGCCGTGGGCCCTGAGATAGGCGAGCAGTTCCTGCATCGGCTGGTAGGTGAGCTGATCGTAGCGGCGCTTGAATCGCGGATGTTCGGCCGACTCGATCCAGGCCGCGACGGCGGCCTGAAACTCCTCGACCGTGAGGCCAGCATGGGTCAGGCCGACCACGTGCAGCAGGCCCTCGTGGCGGTCGCCGGCCAAGAGCGGGGCCAAGTCGCCGGCCAGGAGCGCCTTGACCATCGGGTCGTCCTGCAACTTGGGCTCGGCCTCCACCCGCGCCCGCAGCCGGTCAATGGCGAAGGCGGCCTGAAAGGGCAGCGGATACTCGGGCCAGAGGGTGCCGTCGTTGTCGAACACGGCGATCCGTTCCGGCTCGGGCACGTGGTCCGGCGAACCCGCGTCGGTCACGCGGCGGACGTACTCGACGATCGCCCGCCTGGCGGCCCCCTCGTTCCAGGAGGGCAGCGGATCGGGGAAGGGCCGCCGAGCGGGGGCCGCGGCCGGCTCGGCGGCGGGCACGACTCCAGACGCCAATACCGCGCAAGCGATGAGTTGGAGGAACGACGAGCGGCAACGAAGGCCGGGGTGAGTCATGGGATGCTCCACGGGGCGGGCGGATGATTCCCCCGGGCCCGCTGCTGGCGCCCAACGCGATCAGGGTTTCTGCCGCTGGAAGGCGATCGGCTTAGCGTCGGCCGGGGCGCCGGCGAGGGTGAACTCGAAGGCGTCGGCCCCCTTGGAGGTCACCTTGCCGGCCATCGTGCCGGCCGACTCGCTGACCAACGCGATCGCGTCGCGGGCCGTCTCGATCATCCCCGAGATCGCAACCGGCTCGCGGCCGGCGGGCGTCGCCTTCCAGGTGAACTGCGAGTCTTCCGTGATCACGAGATCGAAGGAATCCTGGCCGGCCGTGGCCTTCCAGACGCCCACGAGATCGGTCTCCGGGCCGGCCTGGGCGGCCTCGGCGGGAGCGTTGGTCGGCTTCGGCTCGACCGCGGGGGGCGAGTCGGCGGGCTTCTCCT
>JBIKXY010000275.1:0-3691 GCA_044355515.1 Pirellulales bacterium | reverse complement strand
ATCAGCCGTTCGGCCTCGCGGGCGAAGGTCGGCCAGTCGGAGGCCCCGTCGGCGATCACCCAGCGGACGGGGCGGCCGAGCAGCCCGCCGGTCCGGTTGAGTTCCTCCAGAGCGAGCACCTCGGCCTCGATCATCGCCTGCTCGCTCAGGGCCATCGGGCCGGTCTGGGAGTGCAGGATGCCGACCACGATCGGCCGCCGATCGACCAGGAGTCGGTCGAGGATCAACCAGCTGCCGGCCCCAAGGGCCAGCAGGGTCGGCAGGACGAGCCAACCCGGCCAACGGCGGGTTGCCGGACGAGCCGGTGCGGCTGGCGGCTGACACCTCGGGAGGGCTGGCATGGCCATGGGCTGGTCGGCGGGCCTCGAGACGCGGGGCGGCCCGCGCGGGCCGCACCTCCTGCAATCTTGGTCCATCTTTCCCGACCGGGCGACCAGCCGGGCCAGGAGGCCGAAAAAATGGGGCTCGAACGGAGGCAGACCCGTTTCTGGCCATGTTCAGCCGGTCTGAAGCGTACGTTCGTCAGAACCGTTCGGATCGGCCGAGCGCTGGTATTTTCCCGGACCGTCGGCTATTCTTGCAGGGCAAGCTATGGGGCGAGGCTGCTCGGCGGCGGTAGGGCATACCGGGCGACGGGATGCCGTTGCGAACGCGGCAGCGTTATCGGAGCAATGACGGATGAATCCGCTCGCGGGCCAGAAGCGTGTCGGAGCAGTCGCCAATCCCGCCATTGAGCGGATCATCGGTGTTTCCGCTTGGGCCGACCAGGTCCGCCGATCCATCGAACTCGTGGCGGCCCACCAGTCGAGCGTCCTGATCATGGGGCCCAGCGGCACGGGCAAGGAGCTCATCGCCCGGGCCATCCACGCTTGCAGCACGCGGGCGAAGAAGGCCTTCGTCCCTGTGGACTGTGCCGTCACCACCGGCACGCTGTTCGCCAGCCACATGTTCGGCCACGTGAAGGGCTCATTCACGGGCGCCACATCGTCGACCCTGGGCTGTTTCCGGGCGGCGGACGAGGGCACGATCTTCCTCGACGAGATCGGGGAAATGGAATTGGAACTTCAGGCAAAGCTGCTGCGGGTGTTGCAGCAGCGGGTCGTCGTGCCGGTGGGAAGCCACGAAGAACTGCCGGTCAACGTCCGCGTTTTGGCGGCCACGAACCGTGACCTGGGCGTCGAGGTCAACGAGGGCCGGTTTCGAGAGGATCTCTTCTACCGGCTCAATGTGGTGGCGATCCGCACCATCCCGCTGCGGGAACGGCCCGAGGATGTTCCGGTTCTCGCCCACCGCTATCTGGCGGAGTTGGCGGCCCGTCACGGAATGCCGATGTGCTCGCTCTCGCAGGACGCGATCGACGTGCTGCGTCAGTATCCCTGGCCCGGGAACGTCCGCGAACTCGAGAACGTGCTCGAACGGGCGGTGATGTTCTCGTCCGGCGATCGGATCGAGCCCGACGCACTGAGCGGGCTGATGGACCCGAACAGCGGGCCGCAGGGGGCCATCGGCCAGTTGGCTGCGGCCGCCAGCCGGGGCGTGGTCTCGACAACGCCCCTTCCCGGCGTGTTCCGCGTGGAGCCGAAAATCGAGCCCGCCGCCGGCCTCGACGGTCATTCTCAGGGCACCGACAAGTGGCCGACCCTGGCCGATATCGAACGGGTGCATCTGGAACGGACGCTGGCCGCCGCGTTGCACAACAAGTCGCTGGCCGCCAAGTTGCTGGGCATCGACCGGTCGGTGCTGCGGCGGAAGCTGCAGCGGTATGGGCTGCTCGACGACGGCGAATGATCCGCGGCGGCCTTCAGCCCGCCTTGGCTCGGACGGCGGGAATCTCTTCCTCGGGCACCCGGAGCCGCAGGGTGGGAGCCGGTGGCGGCCGACGCTCCTGAGAGAAGCCCCGCGAGCCGGTTCCCAGGAAGCCCCGCAGGTGGGCCACCGTTTCCCCGGCGAACTCCAGCCGCAAGGCCTCGAGCACTTCCTTCCACGGCAGCCCGCGGCGGTAGATGGCGCGATAGGCGGCCTTGAGTTCCGCGATCTCTTCGGCGGAGTGGCCGCTCCGCCGCAGCCCCACGATGTTGAGACCGACGACACAGGAGCTCTGTCCGTCGAGCAGCATGTAGGGGGGCACGTCCTGGACCACTCGGGCGTGGCCGCCGACCATCGCCAGCCGGCCGATACGGCAGAACTGGTGGACCGCCACCGCTCCCGAAAGAAACGCCCGGTCCTCGACGGTGACATGCCCGCCCAGCAGGGCCGCATTGGCGAAGATGCAGTTGTTGCCGATCGTCACGTCGTGCCCGAAATGCGTGCCGGCCATCACGTAGTTACGATCGCCGACGGTGGTCGCGGCATCGGGCTTCATCGCCCGATGAACGGTCACGTGCTCGCGAAACACGTTGTGATCCCCGATCACGATCCGACCGATGGCCGCGGGCCGGGCGACATGCTGAGGCACCCCGCCGATCACGGCATGCTCGCCGAACTCGTTGTGGCAGCCGGCCTTGACCCCGGCCTTGATCACCGCGCCGCTGGCGAGCTTGCAAAAATCCCCGACCTCGGCGCCATCCTCGATGATCGCGAACGGACCGACGGTGACTCCCACCCCGAGCCGGGCCCCGGGACTCACCACGGCCAGCGGATGGATGCTCACGGGAGACCCTTTCAAGCGGTTCATACGGGCGTCACCGAACTCGGCGGCAAGGGTTATCGGCACCGCGAGGGCCCGGATTCAATGCCAGTTTCCCGTCCGGGGCCGATCTTGCGCCGCCTGCCGAGGCCGGCCACACCCCGCGGTTCACCCGCCTCGCCCGCCCGGGCCAGTCGGGCCACCCTCGCGGGGCCGGCCGGCAGGTGTATGATCTGGAGGCCGGGTCGCGGCGATGCAGCGGACGTGCGGCCAGACTCGATTCATCATGGCGAGGCAGCGGATGGCCAGGCAGGAGCGGTATGCGGCCGCGGAAAAGCTCAAGGACGACGGGGACCTCGCGGGAGCCGTCGCGGCGCTGGAGGCGTTGGTGGCCGACGAGCCCGATTTTGCGCTCGCCCATTCCGCCCTCGGAGCCTGGTGCACCCGACTGGAGCGACATGCCGATGCGGTGCGGCACGCCCGGCGGGCCTGCGAACTGGAGCCCGGCGATCCCTTCAGTTACACGGCGCTCTCGGTCGCATGCATGCGGGCCGGACTGATCCCGGAGGCCGAAGAGGCGCTCGCCAAGTCGCGGATGCTGCAGGGCTGAGCGCGGGCGAGTCAGCCGCCGGCCGTCTCCATGGTCACCGGCTCGGTCTTCAGTTCGACCTTCAATTTTTCGAGCAATGCCGCGTCGTTCGGCGCGAGCCGCGTCGCCGAAAGTTTCTCCCGCCGGGCGGCCTCGAGCGCCCGCCGGGCCGCTTGCTCGTCGCCCGCGGCCAGTTCTGCGGCCGCCAGGTGCAGATACTTCGCGGCGGACGGCTGCAGCACCGCCTCGCGAAGGTCGGCCGCAGCGGCTTCAGCCTCCCCCTGCGCGAGGCGGACGAGCCCGCGGGTGTCGAGCAGGTCGGGCTGCGGTCCGAGTTCGGCGATCGCAGCGTCGATCAGCGTGCGGGCTTCGGCCGCGGTATCCGCCTTGGCCAGGTGGAAGGCGAGGTTGTTGGCGACGATCGCCGCCTGGGTGCCCGACAGTCTCCGGTCCGCCAGGAGATCACGGTAGACGCC
>JBIKXY010000274.1:0-3697 GCA_044355515.1 Pirellulales bacterium | reverse complement strand
GAGGGCATGCCAGCGGCTCGGGGCAGGGGGGGCGGCGACGGTCATCGGGGGCTCTCGCACGGGCTTGGGGGAGTCGGAAAACGGCCCGTAATGTAGGCGATATATCCGGATCGCGACACCGGCCGGAAACCCGCGGTTCTGGCGCGCCGGCGCGGGGTTGCCTGCGTCCCCAACGCAGGCTCGGGGCAAGCCCATGCCATCTCGCCGGACGCTCCCTGCGCGACCAATCCGCTGCGCGGATCGGTGCCCGCCTGCCCTCCGCTCGCTCGATGCTGGCTCCGGGGAACCGGCAACCCCTCGCATTCCAACGGTTGGAGGGGACTGTCCCCGCCCCGGGGACAGTCCCCCTTCAGCAGTCGACTCCAGATTCGTCTGAACGAGCGCCGCGCGCCAAACACACGCACGAGCACGGCCGCCCGGAGGTGCGGCCGGCGGCCGGAGGGCCGCGAAGGCTGCAGGGGGCATGGAGGCCCCTGCAGCCATAAAACTAGCTACGCCAGCCCGAGCGGGAAGGGGCTCAGGAGCTCGAGGCCCGTGGCGGTGACGAGGTAGTCGTTCTCGAGCCGCAGGCCGCTGCGGAGGGCGGGGTCGTAGAGGGCGGGCTCGACGGCGATCACTTCCCCCTCCTCGAGCACGTCGTCCCAGGAGGGGTTCAAGTGCGGGGCCTCGTGGGGGAAGAGGCCGATCCCGTGGCCGAGGTGGCTCGACCAGGAGCCGACCGGCGAGCCGGCCAGCCACTCCTGCACTGCGGCGTAGAGCTCGCGGCAGCGAACCCCCGGCTTCGCCAGCTTCTCGACGAGCGCCAGGGCTCCGCAGACCCGCTCGCAGGCGGCGAGCTGCTCCTCGGTGGGCCGGCCGTCAACCGCGATCGCCCGGGAGGTGTCGGCGAAGTAGCCCCGGTAGGCCGGCCCGAGGTCGAGAATGTAAAGCTCGCCCGCCTCGCAGCGGCGGTCGCGGGGCGGGCCCCCGCGGACGCCGCAGGCGTAGTCGTTGCCCGTGCCGGTGAGCATCTCGCCGCAGCTGGCCACCGCCGCCGCCTGCAGGGCCGAGAACACGTCGAGCTCGTTCACGCCCGGCGCGATCAGCCCGCGGGCGGTCTCATACATCCGGCCGCAGGCCGCGATCGCCCGCCGCAGCAGCACGAGCTCATCGGGATCCTTCCGCCGCCGCATCGCGAGCAGCGCGGGCTCCACGTCGGTGAGCGCGGCCCCGCCGAGCCGGTTCACGACATGGGGTGGGCAGGCGGAAAACTCGACGCCCACGCGACGCAGCGGCCGGCTGGCGAGCCAGTCGCCGAGCACGGTGGCGGCGGCCGCCCGCTGATCGTTGCGGAGCGTGGACCGCCACTTGGCCTCGTAGGTGCGGACGTCGTCCGCGGCCGGCTCGGTTGCCGGCTTGTCGGGGCAGACCAGCAGCGAGGAGCCGTCGGCCAGAATCGCCGCCAGCGGCCGAAACCGGTCGTCCCAGCGGTGGCCGGTGAGATAGTGGACGTGCTCGGGCGAGACGACCACGACCGCGTCGAGATCGTGGGGGACGAGGGCTTCGAGCAGCCGCGCCTGGCGGCGGCGGCAGGCGGCGGGGTCGAGCAGGGGCGTGGTGCCGTTCATGACGGCCACGGTTGTACCGCGCCGGAACGGAAGGAATCGCGGGGACAGGAAGGGGGACAGTCCCCGCGGCGGGGACAGTCCCCGGGGGCGGGGTCAGTCCTCGGCGCCGGCGTAGAACACCGCCCGCGAGCTCACCGCCCGCTGGCGCCGACGGCGGGGCCGCGGTGGCACGATCATTCGCGACGCGAGGACGTCGGCGATCAACTCGCGTTCCAGGTGCCGCACCGCCTCGTCGCTGCCCGCTTCGAGCTGGCTTTCGAGCTCCAGCACCTCGGGGATCGGCCAGACGGCGGTCGCCCGGACGACGCACTCCGCGTCGCCCACCTTGATGGTGAACCGCTGGGGCACATGGGCATTGCGCGAGTGACTCATCGGCATGGCTGGATCTCCGGGGGCGGGGACGGCACCGGGCCGTCGCCAGTGGAGGTGCATACGGCGTGCCAAACCGACCGGTTCGGAGAGGCGCTGCCGGCACCCGGCGCACTCCCCGTAGCCTGCCCAGCCAGCATGCATGCCGAGCGGGTCGGGCAGGCGGGGCAAACCACGCGGCCTCAGCGTCCCCCGGTGGCATTGAAAAAAATGCAGTCGGCCGGATCAGGTTTCCGACTGCTTCGACCGCTGGCGGGCGTCCTGCGGCTGGCCGCCGGCGGGCACATGGTCGCGGATCTCGTCCCGGAGCCGGGCGGCGAGCTCGTAGTCCTCGGCCCGGATGGCCTCGGCCAACTGCTCGTCGAGCGTCCGGCCCACCTCGTATCGCTGGCGGACGCTCTCCCGCATCTCCTCGAGCCGCCGCACGAGCTCATCATCGGCGTACCGCTCCAGGGCGTCGTAGCGGGCGAACAGGTCGCGGAACCGCGCCAATCCCGTGTTGATCTCGCTGATCGCCGTCTCCGGCCCGGTCTCCTCGAGCGCCGCGAGCGCGCCGGCCTGCACCCGGTGAAAGAGCACGAACGGGCGATACTGCTCATGCGAGAGCGTCCACTCCTCGTCGGGGGAGTGGCGGTGCACGAAATCCATGAAGGCCAGGCTGTGGTCGGCGTCGTGGGCGGCCCGGCGGTATTCCCGCAGCGACAGCCAGCACAGCCGCCGCTGGTAATACTGCACGAACTCGCGGTCGGCCTCGGCGCACTGCTCCTGTGAGAGCCGGAACGAGTCGCCGCCGCGGATCGCCTCCCCCACGAGGTAGTCGTAGTAGGTCTCGGCGCCGCCGGGCCGCTGGCCGTCGGGCCGCATCTCCGTCTCCATCTGCACGACACCCATGTCGATCCGCATCTGGAGCACCTCACGGCCGTTGCGGGCCTTGAGCAGCCGGGCGTTGACTTCTCCGGGCGTGAACTCCCAGGACTTGAGCAGCGTGTCGATGTCGCGGGGGCTGGGCATCGGGAATCCTTCACGGGGCCGAACGCGGGCGTCGTCGCCAGCAGGCCGATTATACCAGCGGCCAGCCGAAGAAAGCGGCTCACTCGTCGGGCCGGCTGCGGAGCCGTTTGGTGGTGCCGCGACGCTTCTTGGCATCGAGCCGGGCGGCCCGGGCTGCCCGGGGCACGCGGGTGGGCCGCCGGACCTTCGGCGGCACGAGGGCCCGCTCGACGATGGCAGACAGTTTTGCCAGACAGTCGGCGATGTTGCGGGGCTGCTCGCGGTGCCGCTGGCTCGTGATCACGAGCCAGCCGTCGCCGGTGAGCCGCGACCGCTCGCGGTCCCAGAGCCGCAGCCGCACGTCCTCGGGCAGCCAGGGACAGCCGGCCACATCGAACCGGAGCACCGCCTTCGAACTCGTGCGGTTGACGTGCTGTCCGCCCGGCCCGGAGGAGCGGGCAAACTGCCACTCGAGCCCCTCCGGCGGAATCACGATCCGCCGGGAGCCGGTGCCGATCACAAGGGGGCGGTGCGGGGGCATGGGAGAGGAGCCTCGGGGAGCAGTATGGCACGGGTGGGCCGGCTTGTATGATCGGATCCGCCTTCGCCAAGGACCGATCGGACCATGGTTCTGCTGACCGCACTGATCCTGCTGCTGGGGTCGCTCTGCGTCGCCCAGCCGGCTGCCCGCGGCGATGAACCGGCCGATCTGGCCACCCGGAGCGGCGAGG
>JBIKXY010000089.1:0-11442 GCA_044355515.1 Pirellulales bacterium | reverse complement strand
TAGAGTGCCACCGCCGCCTGGATCAGCCCCTGGTAAAACTTCCGCGACGGCCCGCGATACTCGGTCCACAGCTCCTCCCAAACCTCGTGGCTCTCGTAGTAGTCGCAGGCATTGAAGTGGGCGATGCCCTCCAGGTAGAGCGGATCGTAGTCGGCTGCGGACGCGTCGGCGGTCATGGTGGCTCCTGCCCGATCCGTACGGCCCGCCGAAAAATCGGCCGCCGGCGGAGTCTCGAACACCCTGAATCGTAGCACTGAGGGCAAACCGCGGCAGTCCAGACCACGGCCCGGGCGCCGGGACTGCCCGCCCGAAGATCTGTGCGGCACGAAGGCACTGGAGAAAACCGCCAGAACCGGCAAACCCGGCCGCTGGCTGTCACGTTTGCCGATCCTGGCTTACAATCCCCGGCTGTTCTGCCCGTTCGTCCGCCGCCACCGCACGGGAGTCCGTCATGATCCTTTCCGGAAACGAGATTCGCCGCTGCCTGGGACAGGACATCATCATCGAGCCGTTCGCCGAGAACCGGCTCAACCCCAACAGCTACAACCTCTCGCTCCACGACGAGCTGCTCGTTTACGAGGAGGTGGTGCTCGACATGCGGAAGAGCAACCGCGTCGAGCGGATCACGATCCCCGAGGATGGCCTCGTGCTCGCCCCCAACCAGCTCTACCTGGGCCGCACGGCCGAACGGACCGAGACCCACAATCTCGTGCCGATGATCGAGGGCCGCAGCTCGATCGGCCGGCTCGGCCTGTTCGTGCACGTGACGGCGGGGTTCGGCGACGTGGGCTTCTCGGGCTATTGGACGCTCGAGATGTTCGCCGTTCAGCCGGTCAAGATCTATCCCGGTGTGCCGATCTGCCAGATCTTTTTCCATCAGATCGTGGGCGACATCACCGAGTACGCGAGCGACAAATACCAGCACAACCGCGACATTCAGCCGAGCCTCTTGTTTCGTGAACTCGCCGGCTCGGCGGACGAGCGGCAGCAGTTGGAACTCGAGTTCGGGGCCGACAGCCTGGCTCGGCGGGTTCGCACGCTCGCGACCCCCCGGACGTCAAAGTAGCCCATCATGGTGAAGGTGCTCGCCTGGGTCGTGCTCGGCGTCTCGCTGTTGTTCGTGATTCTGGCGTTCACGGCCCTGTTCGGCTGGGAGTCGCTGGGGGCGGAGACGGCCACCATGCTTGCCTGGTGGGGTGCGATGCCCACGGCCGTTCTGGCGCTGCTGCTGACCGTGGCCATCCTCGTTCTCGGGGCCTTCCCCTCCGACTCGAGCGACTCTCCCGAATCCTGACTGCCCCCCACAGCCCTCCCGAAATCCCCCCAGCAGCGAAAAGGCGGCCGTGCTTAGAACCCACACCTGCGGTGAACTGCGTCCGGAACAAATCGGCTCCGAGGTTGCCCTGTGCGGCTGGGTCGATCGGATCCGTGACCACAAGGGAGTGATCTTCGTCGATCTCCGCGACCGTTGGGGGCGGACCCAGGTGGTGGTGGGCCCCGACGCCGACTCGGCGACGCTGGCCGCGGCCCGTGCGGCCCGGTCGGAGTGGGTGCTGCGGGTCACGGGCACGGTCGGTGCCCGGCCCGAGGGCACCACCAACCCCAAGCTCGCCACCGGCGGGATCGAGGTCGTCTGCCGCGGGATCGAGGTGCTCAACGAGGCCGAGACGCCGGTGTTTCAGCCCGGCGCCACCGAACTCCCCGGCGAGGAAGTCCGGCTCGGCCACCGCTGGCTCGACCTCCGGCGGCCGGCGATGCAGGAAAACATGTTCCTTCGCAGCCGGATCGTGAAGATCATGCGGGATCACTGCGACGAACTGGGGTTCATCGATGTCGAGACGCCGATGCTCGGCCGGAGCACGCCCGAGGGGGCCCGCGACTTTCTCGTGCCCAGCCGCCTCGACCACGGCTCGTTCTTCGCCCTGCCCCAATCGCCGCAACTCTACAAGCAGCTCTTGATGATGGCGGGCTTCGACCGGTACGTGCAGGTGGCCAAGTGCTTCCGCGACGAAGATCTGCGGGCCGACCGGCAGCCGGAGTTCACCCAGCTCGACCTGGAGATGTCGTTCGTCGGGGCCGACGACGTGATCGGGGTGATCGAGGGGCTGGTGCGGCGGACCGCCCGCGAGATCCTCGGCCTCGACGTCTCCCTCCCGCTGCCGCGGCTGACCTACGACGAGTGCATGGAACGGTTCGGCCACGACGCGCCCGACCTCCGCTACGGCCTGGAGATCGTGGATCTCACGCCGCTGGCGGCCGAGAGCGATTTCCGCGTCTTCCGCGGGGCCGTCGAGGGAGGGGGCCGGGTTCGTGGGATCCGGGTGCCGGGGGCGGCCGGCCGGTTTTCCCGCAAGGAGCTCGACGAACTGACGGCCGTCGCCGTGGAGGCGGGGGCCAAGGGGCTGGTGTGGCTCAAGGTCGAGCCCGACGGCTCGTGGAGCGGCCCGGTGGCCAAGAACCTCGCGGGCATCGCCGCCGGCCTCAGGGAGCGGCTCGGCGGCGAACCCGGCGACCTGGCGCTCGTCGTGGCCGACTCGTTCGAGGTCACCTGCAAGGCCCTGCACACGCTGCGAAAGCGGCTCGGGGCGGAGCTCGGCCTCTACGACCCCAAGACGATGCATTTTTCCTGGGTGGTCGATTTTCCGATGTTCGCCCGCGACGCCGAGACCGGCGGCTGGGCGGCGATGCACCATCCGTTCACGGCCCCCAAGCCGGAGCACCTCGCCTTCCTGGACAGCGATCCGGCCCGCTGCCGGGCGGTGGCCTACGACCTCGTGATCAACGGCTCCGAGGCTGGCGGCGGCACGATCCGGATCCACGACTCGGCCACGCAGGAGAAGGTCTTCACGCTCCTGGGGATCACGGCCGAGATGGCCCGGGAGCGGTTCGGCTTCCTGCTCGACGCCCTCCGGAGCGGGGCCCCGCCCCACGGCGGCATCGCCCTGGGCATCGACCGCTGGGTGATGCTGTTCGGGGGGCTCGACAGCATCCGCGACGTGATCGCCTTCCCCAAGACGCAGAAGGCGAGCGACCTGATGACCGGGGCCCCAGCGCCCGTGGAGCCCAAGCAACTCGTCGAGCTCGGCGTGCGGGTGGTGGCCCCGCCGAAGCCGGCGACCCGGACCGCGGAGGGCGGCTAGCTCAATTGGTCAGAGCACCTCGTTTACACCGAGGGGGTTGGGGGTTCGAGTCCCTCGCCGCCCAATCGATCCACCGAGTCACACCGGGCAACCCCACCCGCGGGCGGCGAGCGGCTCACGCCCCCGCCAGCATCCACTCCGGCAGCCGCCGGACCCGGCCCTCGCGGTCGACGCAGACCACGGTGGTCGAGCCCGTGACGATGATCCGGTCGCCCCGAATCACCTCGTAGGCATGCTTGATGTGGGCCGCCCCGACCTTCTCCACCCGCGTCCGCAAGAGCAGGAGGTCGTCATACTCCGCCGGGGCGAGATACTGGCAGCGGGCCTCGCTGACCACCATGAACAAGCCCGCGTCCTCGAAGGCCCGGTAGCTGTGGCCATGGGCCCGGAGCATCTCGGTGCGGCCCATTTCGAAGTAGGTGAGGAAGTTGGCGTGGTGCACCCGCCGCTGGCCGTCGGTCTCCTGGTAGCGGACCCGGATCTCCAGTTCGTGCAACTCGGCCATCGTGTGCTCCCGCTCCTCGCCCCGCGTTGACCGCGGCCGCCGTCAGACTCTATCCTCAGCGGCCGAGAGCCGGCAAAGCCGGCCAGACCGTCGGCACGGCCCTCGCCCGCGCCGCCCACCAATCGGAGAAGCACGCGTGAGCCTGGGCGACGCCGGCGAGGGAATGGGGATCGGGTTTGCCACCGCCCGGGGCCGCAACTGGCCCACGCTGCGGCAGTTCACCGTGTTTCTCGAGAACCGGGTGGGCCAGCTGCTGGAGGTGGTCCGGCGGTTCGAGGGCTCGCGGGTCAGGATCGTGGCCCTGTCGATCACGGATGCGGGCGAGTGCGCGTTCGTGCGATTCCTGCTCAGCCACCCGGAGCAGGGCCGGGAGATTCTCGAGCGGGCCGGCCTGCCGTTGATCGAGAGCGATCTGCTGGGCGTCGAACTGCCCGATGACCAGCAGCCGCTGCTGCGGATCTGCACCGCGCTGTTGCAGGCCGAGGTCAACATCATCCAGGCCTATCCGATTCTCGTCCGTCCCCGGGGTCGGCCGGCGGTCGCCCTGATGGTCGACAACACGGAGATGGGGTTGGAGACCCTGACTGGCCGCGGGTTCACGATGATCACCGAGGGCGACCTCGACGAGGACGAGTGAGCCACGAAGCCCCCCGGGGCCCCGGCTCACGCGGCGGGTGAGGTGAACATGTCGTGGGGCACCTCGGCGAGTTGCCGCACGACGATCTTGAGGACCGTTTCCCAGGCGACGGCAGTCAGGGTCACCGAGCCGTCGGCCGCCTGGCTCGCGAACAGGCCGTGCGTTCCCCGCGACCAGTTGGCGTCGTACCACTCCGGCAGGATCACGCCGCCTCCCGAGAGGTGCAGTTCAATGACCCCGCCGTGCTGCCGCTCGGCCCAGAGCCGGCCCACCAGCAGGGCCGTCGGATTGGTCTCCCCGGAGCCGAGCCCGCCCGGGGCGTCATACGAGGCCCAGCCGGCCGGTTCGAGGTCTGCCGCAGCCGGAGGTTGGGGCTGGCTGCCCATGAAATCCCAGACCTCCCCCGGGGCCGGCGGAGCCGCTTCTGCCGGCTCCGGTTCCCCGCCTACCGGAGGCTGGAGCGGGCTTTCCGGAGCGGCCGCCGGCGACGCCGTGGCCGGCGGGCCGGAATCCGGGATCTCGAGCGGTGAATCGTCGTTCGCCGGCGGGATCGTCACGTCGATCCCGCACTTGCCGCACTTCCCCCGCTTGCCCGCCAGACCGGCGGCCACCACGAGCCGATGGCCGTTGGGGCACTGAAACACGATCTTCCCCTCCAGGCTTGCCGCCGCCGCCGGATCCGGCAGCCGCTGGAGCACCCGCGTCTTCTCTGCTTCTTCGGCACTCATGCCACCGGCTCCCGATCGTCAGTTTCGGCTCCAAACGGATTGCCCCTGGAGTGTACCCGGGTTTCGCTCCCTTGACGGCGGCGGGCCACCGATCTGACACTGGCCGCGGTCTTTGAACCGCATGCTGCGGGCCTGCTCGGCTCGTGCCCACCGCGATGCCCATCTCCGTCGTTTGCCCCGGCTGCAAGTCGCGATTTACCGTCAGCGACCAGTTCGCCGGCCGAACCGGCCCGTGCCCGAAGTGCAAGCGGCCGCTCACGGTGCCGACCCCGGCCGCCCGGGCAGTCGTGGTCCACGAGCCGGAGCCGCCGGTTGCGAGTTCCGCCAGCACGGGCAGGGCTCCGACGGCCCCGCTTGCACGGCGGGACAAACCGGTGCCCCTCCGGTCCTTCGCGATCGCGGCGGCGGGTGCCGTCTTGTTCATGGGGATCGCGGCCATGCTGCCCGTCTTCTACCCGCCACAGCCGGGCGGCGACGGCATCGCCACCCGCACCGCGATCCCGAACTGGCTTCTGATCGCCGGCGGATTCGCCGCCGCCGTGCCCGCTGTCCTGCTGGGCTACGCGGCCGTCCGCAACCGTGAACTCGAGCCCTACCGGGGGCGGCCGCTGGCCGTCCGAGTGCTGATCTGCAGCCTGGTGTATGCGGCCCTCTGGGCGGTCCGGGGAGCGATTCCGGTGCTGAACCCGGATTGGCAACTGACCGACATGTACGAGTGGTTCATGCTCGGACCCCTGTTCGTGGTCGCCGGAGGGCTGGCCGCGCTGGCCACGCTCGACCTCGAGCCGGGCAGCGCTGCGGCCCACTTTTCCTTCTCCGTGCTGTTCACGGCGCTCCTCCGCTGGCTGGCGGGGCTGTCGCCATTGTAGGCGACCGTTCTCCTCGGCCTTCGCCCCTGCCCTCCCGGGCCCACCCATGGCGACCCACGATTTCCTGCCCGAACTGGCGGCCCTCGACTCGGGCGGCGAAGGGGTGCGGATCCCGCCCGGCGACACCATCCCGCTCACACCCCGTGTGCGGGCGCTCATCGACACGCCACCCATGCGGCGGCTGGCCCGGATCTCGCAGCTGGGGCTGGTGTCGCTCGTCTACCCAGGCGGCGTGCACACGAGGCTCGAGCACTCGTTGGGCGTGTATCGGCTGGCGCTGGAGTTTCTGCGGCGGCTCCGCGGTGACGAGCGGTTCGTGGCCGCCGTGACCACCGCCGATGCCGCGGCCTTCGTGGCCGCCGCCCTGCTGCATGACGTCGGCCACTGGGCCTACTGCCACCCGCTCGAGGACATGGGCCTGCCGGACTTGCCGCGGCACGAGTCGCTGCTGCCGGAGATCCTGGCGGGCGAGGAGATCGCCGCGGTGCTCCGGTCGCGGTGGGAACTCGACCCCGCCCGCGTGGCGAGCCTCGTGGGGGGCACGGCCACCGACCCGGCGGGCCGCATTCTCCAGTCGCTGCTCTCGGGCCCGATCGACGTGGACAAGATGGACTACCTGGCCCGCGACAGTCTCCATGCGGGCGTGCCCTACGGCCGGCACTTCGACCAGGACCGGCTGCTCGCGAGCCTCTGCCTCGACCAGACCGGCACGGCGGTCGCGATCACCGCCAAGGGCCGCACGGCCGCGGAGTTGATGGTGTTCGCCCGCTACGTGATGTTCAGCGAGGTCTACTGGCACCACGCCGTCCGGGCCGCCACGGCGATGCTCCAGCGGGCGGTGTGGCTCGTCCGGCCCACGGTCGATGCCGCCCGGCTGATTCGCACCGACGACCGCGGCTTCGCGGACTGGCTCACGGCCGCCGCCGCGGGCACGCCGGCCGAGCCGCTCGTCGCCGGTCTGTTCGGAACCGTGCGGCGGCTCTTCAAGCGGGCCGGCAGCTTCGACGCCCTCGATGCCCCGACCGTTCATGCGGCCCTGGCCGGCCTCAGCTACCCTGCCATGGCCCGCGTCTCGGCGCGGCTGGCGGAAACGCTCTCCGCGCGGCTGGGGCGGCCGATCGCGGCCGCGACGCTGATCGTCGACGCGCCCCCGGCAGCGCGGGAGGTCGAGTTTCGTCTTCAGGTGCGGGAGCCCGCGGCCGCCGGGCACGCCTGGCGCAATCTGGCCGACCTCTCGCCCGTGGTCCGCAGTCTGGCCCACGAGCAGTTCGACAATCTCGTCAAGCGGGTGAGGGTGTTCGCCCCTCCCGACGAGGCCGAGGCCATCGCGGGCTGCCCCGACCTCGAGAGCCTGCTCGTGGCCGCGGCCCGTGACTGACGATGCCTACTCGACCGGGCCGCCGGGCAGTTTGCCCTCGTCGATCAGGGCGCCGAAGGTCGGTGCCGAGGCGTCGGCGGGGTTGCTCGATTCCTTGGCCACGGTCGCGAGCGCCTGCCGGATCTTGTCCTTGTTGTCCTTGTCTGCCTTCTTGTCGAGCAGCTTCGCCAGCGCCTCGCCGTAGGCGTTGCGATCCTTCTTGCTCTTGCCCTTGTGGCAGACGTTGCACTTGGCCGTCTCGACCTCGGCCGCCAGCGGCGTGCCGTCCTTCACGTAGACCGCCTTGAACTCGTCGGCAAACTGCTTGATCGCGAAGGCCTCACGGCCCGTGAACCCGCAGGTCAACGCCGCCCCGAGGATGGCGAGGCGACAGCCGCGGCGGCAAGACAGGCTGGTGCTGATCATCGAGTCACTCCATGAAGACCGGCTTTCCGCGACGGGACGCTCCCGCTCGCAGCCTCACAATCAAACAGCCGAACGTCACGGGCGTCAAGCAACCGCCGGGAAAATCGCCTGCCCGGACGGCGACTCCCCCATCAGATCCCCCAGCCGGCCCAATCCGCGGGTCGGGGGAGGCTGCCCGCAACGGGGTCATGGATCAAGGGGACGACCAGGTCGGCGAAGTGCTGCTCGACCCGCTCAGCCGCGCCGTCGATTCGCATGAAGACGGCCCCTCCCTCGTACCGGCCATCCCGGTCCTGCCAATCGGCCACCACGGCATACTCCGCCGGCGTGCCGATGCCCGACCACTCGACGAACGGCTGCGAGGGGTCGCTGACGACGAACCGGCAGCCTTCCGCCCGCATCGAAAGCCGGACGGGCCGCGGCAGGGCCACGGAATCGCGCGAGACCACGATTCCGGAACCGCAGGCCGCCACGACGTTGGCGCAGTCGCACTCCACCACCGTCGCGGCCCGCGCGCCTTCGAGCGCGACGAGGTGCCGGGGCGTGACGACCGCTCCTCCGTCCCAGCGGAGCACAATCCGGCCGCCGCCCGCCGCCGCCACCTCGACCAGTTCGGCGTCGCCGGCGGCCCGCACTTCGGAGAACCTGATCCTCACGTCGGCCGACTCCGTGCCCGTCACGGTGACGAAGGCGGCCGGGGCCGTCTCCCCGGCCCCCTTCTGCTCGTCCGGCATCCGCATCACGACCGACTCGCATTCGAGCCTCCCGCCGGATACCGTCACCAGGCTGCGGCGCGGCCCGCGCTCGGCGCGATCCGGTGCGGGCGTCTCGGCCAGGTGCAGGGCCAGCCCTTGGATCACCAGCCGCCCCCCGGCCAGCGTCACGCCGCTGCCATCGGGCCCGGCCGTGATCCTCACCAACGGCTGCCGGCCGGCCGCGGCCCGGAGCGTCAGCCGCCGGCCGGCCACTCGGAAGGCCGGCACCTCGAGCACCCCGTCGCGATCGATCTCCACGGTGTCGTTCTCGCCGCCCGCCGCGACCGCCGCGGCAAACTCGCCGGCCGTCGCCACCCGCCGCAGACCGCCCGCATCGACAGCTGGAGCGACGGGAAAAGAATCCGCCGGCTCCGCGGCCGCGTCTCGGGCCGCCGCGCCCGGGCCGCCAGCCGTCCGTTCGGCCGTTGACCGCAGCCACAGCCCGGCCACGAGCGCAGCCAGTGCGACCGCCGGCAGGAGCCAGGGCAGCCGCGATTCCGGCCTCGATTCCCGCCGCGGCTCGGCCGCGACGACGACCGCCGCGGGGCGGGTCGCCGCGAGCGGATAACCCTCCGCCTCGGCGCAGGCGACGAGGTCGGCGACCAGCACGGCGGGCCGCTGGTAGCGGTCGAGCGGGTCTTTCTCCATCAGCCGCCCCACGATGGCGGCCAGCCGCTGGGGCACGTCGGGCCGCAGCTCCTCGATGGCCGGCGGCGGCGTCTGCTGGTGCTGGAGGAGCTTCTGCACGAGCGTGCCCTCGGCGAACGGGGGCCGGCCGGCGAGCATGTAGAAGATCGTGCAGCCGAGCGAATAGAGGTCGCTGCGGACGTCGGCGGCCCGGGGGTCGCGGGCCTGCTCGGGCGAGATGTAGTCGAAGGTGCCGAGCGTCATCCCGCTGACGGTCAGGTCGGCGTCTCCCTCCACCTGGTGCAACCGGGCCAGGCCCATGTCCACGATCCGGGCCCGGCCGGCCGGCGTGATCACGATATTGGAGGGCTTGATGTCGCGGTGGACGATCTCCCGCTCCGAGGCGTGCTCGAGCGCGTCGGCCACCTGGATCGCCAGGTCGATCGTGCGGGCCGCGTCGAACGGCCCCCGCTCGCGGACGAGATCACGGATGTTCGTCCCCTCGATGAACTCGAACACGATGTAGTGCCACTCGCCCTCGCTGCCGACGGCGTGCACCCGGCCGATGTTCTCGTGGTCGAGCCGGGCGGCCGACTGGGCCTCGTTGCGAAACCGCCGCAGCGTCTCCTCGTCGTCCGACTCCCAGCGGGCCAGAACCTTGACGGCCACGGTGCGGTCGAGTGTGGTGTCGAGGGCCCGAAATACGGCCCCCATCCCGCCGCCGCCGACGAACTCGTCGAGCCGGTAGGGCCCGAGCATGGTGCCGGCGAGCAGCCGGCCGATCTCGGAGGTCGGGGGCCGGCCCGCGGTCGGGGCGGGGGCGGGCCGCGACATGGAGGATCCGCCGCCGCCCTGGCCGGCCGAGATCACGGTGGCATCGTCGGGGAGGCCCGAGAAGGAGCCCCGCGATCGCTCCGCGGCGGCTGAATCGTCCGCTGGATTCATGGCTGCGACCCTACCACCGGCTTTCCTGTCGGGTCAACGCGACCGGTCGGGCGGCCCCGGCCGCGCGTGTCTCGCAGCGATTCAGTCTTTTGCTTGGCTGCAACAACAACCCCGCCCCTCGCGAGCGCGCGGGGCGGGGCGTTGTGGCGAGCGAGTCGGTTTCCGTCAGCCGATCAGCCGGCCAGAGCGGCGGCCTTCACCTTGCGGCGACGGCTCCACTCGTATCCGGCCAGGCCCGAGATCGCGACTCCGGCCAGGGCGAGGGTGCTCGGCTCCGGCACCGCGGCGACGCGGAAGCCGACGCTGTTGAAGGCCGCGTCCCCGGTGTAGGTCACGACGTTCGCGGTGGTCGCGTTCCAGCCGCCGGACCCGCCGCCGAATCCACCACCCATGGCACGGTAGCTGCCGGCCCCGTTGTCGGTGTCGGTCATCTCCGTCACGTTGCCGAGCATGTCGAAGAGCCCGTAGGCCGAGGTCGTATTGACATAGGAGCCGACCGCCACCGGGCCTCCGGCCACGTTCAAAAGGTTCGCCGCGTTCGGCGTCGTGAAAGTCAGAGTCGCAGTCGGAACATCGTTGCTGTTCGTCTGGTAGGTGGTGTAGGTCGTGCCGTTGAAGAAGCCGGCCTTGTACCACTCGTTCAGGCTGGGAAGAACAAACGTCGCTCCAGGATTCCGCGGGACGATGCTGCCTGTCGTTGCGTTGCCGAGGGTGTAGGAGCCGACCTCCATCGAGGCGATGCCGGCCGATCCCGTCTGTTGCCCACCGGCCAGCCAGTTCGCAAACCGGGCCGCCGAGAACCAGTTCACGAAGTTGACGGGATTATTCCCAGCTCCCGACTTGACCGAGTAGGTGAAACTGCCCGAGGAGCCGTCTTGCTGGATCCCGCCAAGGCTATTTGACTCCATGTTGTCATTGAACACGCCGTTGGTGTTGCTGGCTCCGACCGCGGTCAGAAATGCCACGTACTGGGCGTTGGTCACTTCGGTGGTGCCGATCTGAAACACGTCGGCGACGGCACCCAGACCGGACGGGGTTGAACCGGCATTGCCCGTATTCCCGGGGTTGCCGACCGTCTGCATGGAAATCGAGATCGGGGCCGCGAACACCGAACCGGCGAGGCTGGCCACCAGGAAGGCCACGGCGCCCGCGAAGGCCTTGGCGTTGAGCATCCGGGCACCCCGCCCGCTGCCCCAGGTCCACCGCTTGCTGCGGCGGCAGTGCATCCCGCTGACCCGCGTCGGGGCCCCGCCCTTGCGGCGGTATTCGGGGAACCGCTTCCGGGCCGGCTTCGGCTCGCGGTCGCGGGAGAAGTCGACCGCGTAGGTCGCCTCCAGATCATCACGATAGGTATCCACGCCTGCGCTCATGACACTGCTCCTTTGCAAATGGGCCCCTGCGGGGCGGATGTGACAATCGACTCACTCGGTCTCGAAAATCCTGCCGGCCGCAC
>JBIKXY010000273.1:0-3742 GCA_044355515.1 Pirellulales bacterium | reverse complement strand
GTCCTGGGGGGCCAGATACCCATAACCCTCCCCGCCGCGGACCTGCACCCGGTCGAGGAACTCGCAGATCCCGTGGATCGTGGGGGAGGGGACGGCCACCCCCGCCAGGGCGGCGCTCTTGAGCGCGGCGAGCTGCCAGGCCGTGACGGTGGTGTCGCCCGGCTGGCCGGGCAGGTAACGCCAGCCGCCGCCGTGCATGTCCTGCGAGGTCTCGAGGAAGCGGACGGCGTCGCGGACGTAGGGCAAGAGCATCCGGTCGCCGGTCATGCCCAGGGCCTCGGCCAGCGCCAGCGTGGCCGCGCCGTGGCCATACATCGTGCCCTCGGAAAGGTCGCCCCCGCGGGGCGTGGCCTGCATCCGGCTCATCAGATAATAGAGGCCGCGGGTGACGGTCTGGGCATGCTCGCCCCGCTCGTGGGTCTGGCCGGCGCCCAGAAACGGCAGCAGGGCGATCCCCGTCGCTGCCGTCGTGCTCCGCACGCTGCCGGGATTTCGGCAGGCGCCGTCGCAGCGGCAGTCGGCCAGGTCGAATCGCCAGGAGCCGTCTGTCGCCTGGTGCCGGGCGAGCCACTCGAGCCCCCGGGCAACGGCCGCCTCACTGGCCGCCGACCCGCCGCGGGTTTCCACTCCCCGCGCTCGACCCGCCTGGTCTCGGCCGGCGAAGGGATGTGCGACCTTCTGGCCGCCGCCGCCGGCCGGGTCGGGGAAAGCCCTCTCTGAGGACGGTTCTCGGCGGGACGGCCTGATCGTCTGCGGCAGCGGCCGTGGCTCCGGGGCCGGCTCCGGGGTGGCGGCGGCCAAGGCGATCAGCGACGCTGCCCGCGGGGGGGGGATCACGGTCGTTGCAGCCGGCGGTTCGGCCACGGATGGCGGGGAGCGAGGCACGGCGCCGTCCGGCTCGGCCGCCGGCGACACCGGGTCGGCTGGACCGGGCGGAGCAGCGTCGCCGGCCGCGAACTGCACGCCTGCGGCATGAGCGGCCGGGTCGGGGGGGTCGGCGATCCGGACGGTGATCGCGAGCGGCCGGGGAGCTGCCTGCGGTCCACCAACCAGCAGCGCCAGCAATAAGAGTGCCAGCACATGGACCATGAGGCTCGCGTAGGTAGCCCGAACCGGCCGGCTGCCCACGACCCGCTCGATCCAGGCTCGGCCAAACTGCCCCGGCTGCATGGCCACGCTTCCGACCTTCGCCGACCCGAATCCGGTTGCCGGCGCCTCTGGTGAGGAATGAGTCTGACGGTCGGGAAGAATCGACGGCCCGCCCCGGCGGCGACCGCACCGCCCGATGCTGTGGCGTCGGCGGCCAGCCTGCCGATCCTGCACGGATTGTGCCGCCGCCGGCGCCGCTTGCCTACTCGCGGAACTCTTCCGCGACGCTCTGGTTCTTGTAAATCGGCAGGTGGCGGTAGTAGACCTCGAGGATCATCGTGGCCAACGACGTGCAGTAGAGCCGGCCGCCGGCGTGCGCACCATGGCCGGCGTTGACCCCCTCATACCAACTGCCGGCCTCGTGAGCCTGCTGCGACTGGGAGTTGACGAGCATCGATTTCATCTTGGCATTCCAGGCGACCCACATGTCGCCTTCCATGTGGTGCATGATCTGCGTCGCGTAGTAGTCGTAGTACAAGTCCTTCGTGGGCCCCAGCTTCGCGATCCGCAGGGCCCCGTCCTGGAGGCCGGGGTGCTCCTTCGCCCAGCCCAGATACATCCGGCACAGCAGACCGACAGCCGAACGCGTCGGGGTCGGCTGACTCGGGTCGGTGTAGCCGTACGTCGCCCCGAGATCGTCCGCCTTGACAGCATCGAGGAAGTCGCTCGCTTTTTTGACGGTGAGCGGGTTGATCTGGAGGTAGGCCATGTGGCCGCTTTTGAGGGCCATGATCTGCCAGCCCACCGCCGAGGTGTCGCCCGGCTGCCGGGGCGAATACCGCCAGCCACCGCCTCTGGGATCCTGGGCCGCCATGATGAAGTTCAACACGGCCTGGGTCGGGGCCGCGAGCCGGTTGTCCTGCGACATCGCGTAGCACTCGGAGAGCGCGATTCCCGCGAGCCCCTGGGAATAGAGACTGCCCCCCTCGCCGTAGGCCTGGCCCTTGCCCCTGATCGCCATCCCGACGAGGAAGCCGATGCCCGCCTCCACCTCTTTCTTGTAGGGTCCTTCGCGGTGGGTGTAGCCGCGGCCCAGAAACGGCAGCAGGGCCATCGCCGTCGCGCCGCAGCGATCCTGCAATCGGATCTTGTCGCCGGAGTGGGAGCACTGGCCGGCGCAGCTCGGGCACTGCTTCAGGTCGAACGACCAGCCGCCGTCGGGCAGTTGGTGGTCCTTGAACCACTTGAGCGCCCGGTCGACGGCCGTCTCGGTGTCGCCGCCCCCTCCGCTCGTCGCGGCCAGCCGGGCGGCGTTGACCCGGCCGCCCAGGCCGCCGCCGGTGCCGCCGAGCACACCGATCTTCGTCCCCACGGTCTCGGGAGCGGTCTCGGCGCCGAACTCGGAGAGCTCGACCGCCAGCGGGGCCGCGTCGAGGTCGTCGGCGATCGCCGGCACCTCGACCGGATCGACGGCCACGTCGGTGACGGCCATCACCGCATCGACCGGATCCGTGACGTCCTCGGTGCTTTCTTCGACTGTCTCCTGCGGTTCCTCGATCTCGCTGGGCTCTTCCTCTTGGTCCGAGGGATTCGAGGTGATGACCGTGGGCTTCTCGACCCGCACGGTCTCGCCGGCAATCAAGGCCATCGCCAGCAGCGCGATGACGTGCACGAGCATGCTGACGGCCCAGGCAGGAACCTGCCCGAGGAACCCGCGGTTGGCCGGCCGGACCTCTTGGTGCTCGTCCTCCTGATCCGCGTCGGCGTGCCGGCCGGCCGGCCTGGAAGGCTGAACGCGGGCTGTCGTCGTAGCCGCGGCCGACCGTACCGCCTGCGGCGGCGCCGCGGCTCGGACGGACTTGGGTTGCCGTTGCGGGTCGATTTGGCTCGCCATGTGTTCCCCATTCCTCGAAACGGCGGTGGGTCTGCAGGAGGCGTCCGAACCCCGCAGCGCCCTCGGCATAAGTATAGCAGGCGGTTGGCAGCGTTGATGGCCCAACGCGGCCGCGGCCCGGCGGGCGACCCGCCGAGGAACCGCTCGAACTGGCGCTCCGGCGCCGTGCCCGCGGTACGTTCGCGGCGACCGGCCGGGATTATTGCCGGTCTTGGGTTTGCTCCCGCGGAACGTGGCCGCGGCCGGGGGGGACGGCCACGGCTGGCTTTTCCGCGCCGCCGCGGGTAGCCTGAGCCGGTGCGGCGGTCGTGCCGACGGCCAGGCTTCCAGGTTGCGAGTGAGACGAGATGGCGAAGGGCAAGAAGAAGCTCGAGGTTATTCACCTCGTGTGCGAAGAGACGGGTGACCAAAACTACACCCTGCGGCGGAAGACCGGGGGCGAGAAGCTGAAGGTCAAGAAGTATTCGCCCCGGCTCCGCAAGCACACCGTGCATCTGGAAAAGAAGAAGTAGGCACCTGTCTTGCGGGCGGTGGGGTGGCAGGCATCGTCCTCTTGTGTGCACGAGGGGCCGCTGACCGACGGTGACCCCCGGGCTGCGGGCAGCCTTCAGCCCGCGAGTTCCAGCGCTTCTGCGACTGCCGCTTGGTCGTGCTGGTCGACTGCCACGATCCGGTCCGCCTGAGCGGCGAGGAACCGCGGCGGCGGCAGGCCGCGAGGCACGAGTAGCAGCCGGCACTCCGCCGGCCGTGTGAAGCCAA
>JBIKXY010000392.1:0-3748 GCA_044355515.1 Pirellulales bacterium | reverse complement strand
TTTGGCGCTGCGTATTATGCAATCTCTAAAGGACACGCACCTTTGGGAAAACGAACAGCGACGTTCGATATCGGTGACGGTACTTTTATCCTTAGCGTTTTCAACGACAAGGGTAAAGAAATCGATGAAATGCGCCGTGTTCTACCTGAAGGCGGTTGTAATAGCCTTTACAACGCGATTGCAGAACATGGGGATATCAAACGGATGTTCAACGGTGCGATTAAAGCTGAGTTTGTAGAACAGGCTTTACGTGAGCATCTTGCAAACCCTAGTAGCGCTTTCCTGATTGATACCTTCGATGCAACCAACCTTTATTCAGAGGTTAAGAAGGTTTGGTTCACACGGTTGTTTAATACGATGAAATCAACCCTAAGCCCGATTAAAACTCAAATTGGCGCTGTCGTAGCCTTTGGTGGTGGTGTTGGGTTGGTCAAACACGAACTAGGGAACGTTCCCAAAATGCTAATCGAACCTGACTATCAAACAGTCTCGGTTAGTGGTCTTTCACTTTACGCGAGCAAGAAATAACTGATGAAACCAATGAAAACACTATCCTATCGCCCGCTCAACAACGCTTTGATTCAAGCCTTGACCGCTTATCAGGCTCGAAACTATCTACCATCACTGAATGCAGCGATCAACCATGCTTTAAGCATGTTCCTGCTAGAGAACGGGGTTTATAATCTTTCATCTGAATCTAATGATACTAAAGAAACCAAAGCCCCACAGTTACCAATCAAACAAGACACAGATAAAAGTGATGTTGTCATTGATTTAGATTGGTAATAAGACGAAAAAAGGGTGTTGAAGAAAAACCTTCGACACCCTGTTTGACCTACACGAACCTAGCAAAAATCAAAATGCACAACTATATTCTACCAAAACCTTTATACTTCCTTGCCTGGATGCTTCAAGGCAGTTCAGCGGTTGTTTTATTACAAGCGATCCTAAACCCATTGTCCGTAGGGTTTGTCACAACCTTTGCGGCAACGTCTGTTATGTCCTACGGCTTTTATAAGAAGATTCCAATGCCCTACAGCCTGTATGCAATTTGCCTGATGGTTACGTACGTCTGGGGTGTTTCAAAATGAAGATTACAAAGGATCTGACTACAACGACGGCAACTATCCTAGGTTGTGTTACGGCGCTAGGAATCGCATTAGATACCCCTAAAACGTCTCAGTACCAGGACATTGTACGTTTATCGATTGGTTCGGCGGTATTTTGTGTATCCTCCAAGATGATTCAGGAATATCAAGAGGATCTTAATAACCAAATTCAAATTAATGCTGATGATAAAGTACGAGCGGCTGTTATAGATGCAAATGCCCGTTGCCAAGTTCAGTATTACTCTCTGTACCCTGAAAAGTACCGTCAAGGGCGACCCGTACCGGACGAATGGCGTGTAGAATTCTTAAAAACAATCCCTGAGTTTCAAAGTGTAGCTGTAGGGATTAATGAAGGTAACCTTAACGACGGTCTCAGCGGTAGTTCTAACGGTAGTTCTAACGGTAGTTCTAATGGGAGTTTTAACAATGGTCTAAGCAATCTTAATGACGGTCTCAGAGGTTATAACAGTACTGATGTATCTTCTGTATTTGATGAGATTAAAACTGATGATACTGAGTTTTGGAATCAACTATTAAACCCTAGCGCTTTACTTATTTATGGTGGTGATGGTTCTGGTAAGACAACCTTTGCGAAAGCTTTAATCGCACAACGAATAATAAAGGCAAATCACGAGGTTGTAGCACTCGATCCTCATGGTTCTGGTACGTCTTGGAAAGGCTGTCGTGTAGTAGGACAAGGGTTAAATTTTAGCGCGATTGAGACTGAGATTGATAATGTTATGAAGCTTATCAAATCCCGTTATCAAGCGATCGCAGACGGTACAGCCTTGCCTAAAAGTTTTCCACATTTAACTATTGTTTGCGAAGAGATGACTGACTGGTCTGCTAGTGTCTCTAATGCCGGATTGCTTATTACTAAGATGGGTGATTATCGAAAGGTAAATGTACATTTGCTTATGGTTGCCCACGGTAATACTATGGGGCAAATTGCAGCGCCTACGGGGTCAAATGAAATCATCAAAAACTGTCTGATGCAGTTGCATTTATTTAGCAAACCTTCAGAAACAGGAGAACCGAGCCCAGCGTTTAAAGGGACTATCAAACATCCAGGCGTTACAGATTGTTTTGACGTAACCATTCCACGGGTTAATCTAACCGAACTAACCTCACAGTTACGTGATATCCACCCTTCAAACATTGTCGTCACTAATAACAGCCTTGAGAATACCCAAGGGCAATCTAAGACCGTTCAAGGGCAATCTAAGACCGTTCAAGGGCAATCTAAGACCGTTCAAGGGCAAACTGAGAGCGAACTTTGTAAAGCTGTTGGGTTTTACTTAAAAGCACACAGATCTGATAGTTTTATTATCGAAAACATTTGGGGTTTGTCTACTGAATCGGTGGGAACAATTCAATACAAAACGGCGCAAGATTTCCTCGAACGAATCAAAGGATTGCTAAAAGATTGCTGAACTTTCCACAAAGAAACGCTGTAAGAGTTTTAAATTCTCACAGCGTTTCTTTTTAGACTTTAAAGGTTAGTTAGCTTGGGGTTTAGGCTGGTGTTGCGTCAACGTCAACACAGACTCTCGTACTCATTTCGACGGCTTTTTTGTAGACTTTACAAACCGTCCAAGATCCCCACTTACGGTTATGTTTCGTTGGAATACCCATATCATTCAAGATTTTAGCAATACGATTATAGGCAACACCATCAGATCGATATTGAATGATAAGCTTAACAACCTTTTGTTCAGATTCGATTGTGTAAAGGCGTTTGTTTTCCAAGGTATAACCGTAAGGTGCGCTACCAGAATTATGGACGGGGTTGATTTCGTTGATGAGTTTCATGTTTAAACACAGGTAGAGAGGGCATAACGATAAGCGAGAGCGTGAGTATCAAAATCCTGACTACCTTTAGGCGTCCGAACACGGTAAAAATCCCGTTTTAAAGCCATCCCTTGATAAATCACTCGTTTGGTTTCTTTGGATACCGTTGAGTTCTTAGAACGGTCTGTGAGATTTTCGAGAATCTGAACGCCGAAACAATCCCGGATCTGGATACCATCGATAACCTTCGTATGAGCATCGTAACTTGGATACTTATTAGGGTGTTCTGTCATCTTTAAAGTCCTTGAACTTTTACTTGATACTTTGAATTATATCAACATACAATCAGATTGTCAATTTAAATTATAGTAAAATCACCCAAATAACATCTAGTTATCCCGGTACTCTAAGAAGACACACTTAAGGATTGCGTGAGACTACCTAAAGGCAATCTAAGTATTTGTCTGGACTTTCTTTGCATCCTTGAACTAACCTTATAGGGTTTGTAAGTAAAATCAACTACAAAAGAATACAAATGAATATCAGGATAAATAAGACAAGTCTGATTTGGCTAAGAGTTAACAGAAAATTGATTTCTTGGAGTGTCATTTTAAACCCTAGTATCAGGTTAAGTTTCCATTGATAAACCTTTCTCTTGATAAAGGCTACCCATTCTTTACCATTAGAATTCCCAAAGGAAAGCTGTAGAATCGTTTTGTAGAAAGCATCGTAGAATTTTTTCAAAGTAGTAAAGGTTCTAAAACCTTTTGAAATCTAACCAACAGTTTTTCAAAGCTTATTTTCACTGTACAGCATTTTTAAAAGCAGTCATTAATGCATTCTTTAAC
>JBIKXY010000272.1:0-3755 GCA_044355515.1 Pirellulales bacterium | reverse complement strand
CCGTGCGGGTGGCCGCGGCCACGGGACCGAAGCCGCAGAGCTCGACGGTCGCCGTTTCCCCCAACGCCGGCGCGAGCACCCGCCGCTCGCCGGCGGTCGGCACGAGCACGAGCAGGGAAGACATGAGCGCTCACCGGGGGCAAGGCGGGCGGGTCGGCATGACGCCGCGGGCCGTGGAATCATAGTCGGGCCACGCCATCCGTCGGGCGGAGACGGCTGCCACGAGGCCGTTTTTCCGTCTTGCTCCCGGGGCGCGGTCGTGGGATTTTTTCGCCGCCTGTCCGGCCCTGGCACCACGTGCGGCCCCACAATGCCCCCCGGCGCTGATCTCTGTCGTGCAATGCGTTCGCTGCCGGCGCTCCGGCCGTCGCTCGCACCAGCCGCGCTCTTGATTGTGGTCATCGCTGCGGCCACCTCGCCTCGCCTGGCGGCCGAGCCCTTCGACCCCGCCCTCGAGGCTGATCGCCCCTGGACGCGGTTCCTTGCCGAGGCGTTTCCCGAGGGGATCGACCCGGAGCGATCGCGGCAACCCCTCTCGATCCGCGAACCGGGGCCCGACACGGCCAACTACCCCAACGGACCCAATACCCTGCCGCGAGGCGGCGTGTATCTGGAATACAGCCCGGTCTTCTACACGACCGCGATCAGCGGCATCCAGCCGGCCGCCTACAACGCCGAGTTTCTCCTGCGGCTGGGGCTGACCGACCGGTTCGAGTTTCGCCTGTTCTCCAGCGGCTTCACTTGGCAGGCCGCCGGGCTCGGCCTCGACGAGACCACCGGCTTCTCGCCGCTCTTGTTCGACGCGAAGGTTCACCTCTGGGAAGAGAACGAGGAGTGGTTCGTGCCGGCGGCGGGCCTGGAGGTGTTCGTGCAGACGCCCTGGGGCTCGCCCGCCTTCGACGCCGGCACGCAGCCGGGGATCCTGATGCTGTTTCGCAACACGCTTTTCTGGGGGCTGGTCGCCGAATACAACGTGGGCCTCGCCGCCGACTCGGCCCAGGAGGCGCTCGTGCCGATCGACGTGATCCAGTGGGCGATCTCGAAGCAGATCACCGACGACTTCCAACTCTTCGTGCACGGCTTTCAGAACGAGTCGGCGCTGCCGCGGCTCTCGGCCCAGACGGTGATCGGCGGCGGGTTCATCTGGTTTCCCAGCGACCGGCTCTCCGTGTTCGGCAACTGGGGCGCGGCCACCGATCTAAACGGCCCCGCCACCACGTTTCAGCTCGGGGCGGCCAACGCGTTTTGAGTGGCCCGCCGATTGCCGAACCGGTCGCGTGGTCGAATCTCGCCCCGCTCAGCCGCGGTGAGTGAAAGGCGGTTCGGCGGTCCAGTTCGGCGGGCCAGTCGCCAGAGTGTCCGCTCGGCCCGGGCTTGTCTGTGGCGGCAACGCGTCGCCCTTTCCCGTGAAATCCGGATGAATGCCGGATGAACGGCCCATGAACGAGGGCGGCGAGTCGGTCGTCGGGCCCGGCTGCGACGCAGCAATTGGCAGGGGGCGGCCGCTGCCGCGAAGAGCGGTGAGGATCGCGGCGGTCGTTGGGGGTTGTCGAGCCAGGACGGGGCGCGCCTAAAGATTGCTCTCACGGGGACATGAACGGCACCGGAGGGATTCGCCATGAACGGCCGCGATACGTTCACACGGGAATGGTTCGGGGTCTGGACGCGGCAGGCCCGCCGCAGATTCTCCCGCCGGGTTTCGGCCAGCGTCGCCCGGGCCGGCCGACAGCTCGCCTCGGAGCGGCTCGAATCCCGCGCCATGCTCTCGGCCGCACCCCCGACCATCTCGATCGACGACGTCACGATCGTGGAAGGGGATGCCGGCAGGCAGTCGGCCGGGATCACGCTGCGGCTCTCACGGCCGATGGGAGTGAACGTGACCGTCCGGTATGCGACGGCCAACGATTCGGCGGTCGCCGGCGGCGACTACGTGGCCAGGTCGGGCACGCTGACCTTTCCGGCCGGGAGCACGGCCAGGGTGCTGCCGATCACGATCCGGGGCGACCGCGTGCCCGAACCCACCGAGCGATTCTTCGTGAACCTCTCCGCTCCGCGGCGGGCCACCATCGCCGACCGGTCCGCCACGATCACGATCGTGGACAATGATCCTGCACCGACACCACCGACCCCGACACCACCGACGCCCGGTGACGGTGTGGCGGGCCGCGTCTTCGCCGTGAACGCCGCGGGGGATGACGTCGTGGGCTTCGACCCGGCCCGCGACCGGCTCGACTTCGGCGATGTCTCGGTCCACAACCTGATCTTGGGCAAGCTCGCCACCGGCGAGGTGGCGTTCGTGAATCCTTGGGCCTCCACGCCCGAATACCAGGTGGTTCGCGGAATCACCTACCGCGACCTCTCAATGGCGAACTTCGGCATCGTCAGGAACGAGCACCTGCGGCAGGATGTCGGCGGCGTGGTCTCGTGGGAGCAGGGTATCGGCCCCCGAGCGGCCGGCACGGTCTACGTGCGGTCGCACGAGTACGGCGTGCAGGAGCGGATCGAGGGCTTCGATCCGGCCACGACCAAGCTCAGCTTCCTGTATTTCGGCACGCGGGAGCGGCTCTCGCTCACCGACACGCCCGAGGGCCTGGTGATCTCGGTGCAGCCGACCGGCCAGAGCGTGCTGCTCATGGGCATGACGAAGGCGCGGCTCGTGCCGGGGAACGTGGAGTTTCACCACGACCAGATCGTCGAAGACCAGCTGGAGGTGCCCTTCGCCCATCCGGCCGAGCACTTCACACTCGTGAGCCGGATGCCGCTGCTGACGCCGGCCGCGCCACCCGGCGAGGTGACCGACGGCCACCAGACATCCATCGGGGCGATGCCGGCGCCCGGCCATGATCACGGCACGATGCCGCACCCGATGCCGATGCCGACTCCCGCCCCGCTGCCGCCCCCGGCACCAGCGCCCGCCCCGGCCCCGACGGGCAGCGCGTCGTTCGCGGTGACGAGCAACTGGGGCAGCGGCTTCAACGGTGACGTGACCGTGCGAAACACGGGCTCCACGTCGCTCACATCGTGGACGGTGACCTTCGACTTCGACGGCACGATCTCGAGCCTCTGGAACGGTGTGATCGCGGAGCGGGCCGGCAGCCGGTACACCGTCCGCAACGAGCACTGGAACGGCAGCCTGGCGGCGGGAGCCACGACGAGCTTCGGCTTCACGGCCAACCCGGGCGGGGCGGCCGCCGTGCTCCGGAACCTCACGCTCGTGGGCACGGCCGCCGCCGCGCCCGCACCGGCGCCCGCCCCCACACCGCCTCCGGCGCCCGTGCCCACGCCGCCGCCGGCGCCTGCACCCATCCCGGTGCCAACGCCCGACCCCGCGCCGGCACCGGTGCCAGCCCCGGTCACGCCCCCGTCGGTCGCCGAGGGCTATTTCGCCACCCGCGGCAACCAGATCGTTGACTCGGCCGGCGCTACGGTGCGGCTGGCGGGCGTCAACTGGTTCGGCTTCGAGACCACCACCTTCGCGCCGCACGGCCTCTGGGCCCGGGGCTACCGCGAGATGATGGACCAGATGAAGTCGCTCGGCTTCAACACGATCCGGCTGCCCTACAGCGACCAGCTGTTCGATGCGGGGAGCGTGCCCAACGGGATCAACTTCGCGAAGAACGCCGATCTGGCAGGGCTGACGGGCCTCCAGATCATGGACCGGATCGTCGCCTACGCCGGCACGATCGGGCTGCGGGTGGTGCTCGACCACCATCGTTCCGATGCCGGCAACAGCGCCAACGGCTCGGGCCTGTGGT
>JBIKXY010000271.1:0-3767 GCA_044355515.1 Pirellulales bacterium | reverse complement strand
GTGGCCCGGGAAAACACGATCTTCCCGTTGGCCGCGTCGGGGGGCACGCTGCGGATCGCCACCTGCGACCCGACCGACATGGACGCCCAGGAGAAGCTCCGCTTCATCCTCAACCGGGAGATCGAGATGGCGATCGCCCCCCGGGAGCAGATCGTCGAGTTCATCAACCGCCACTACGGCCTCGCCGATGGCGAAAGCGCCGACTCGATGCTCCAGGAGTTCACCGACACCGCGATCGACTTCACCGAGACGGCCCTCGAGCAGCAAGCCTCGCAGCAGGAGGAGGATCAGTCCGACGCGCCGGTCGTCAAGCTCGTCAACCTGATCATCACCGAGGCGGTGCAGCTGCGCGCCAGCGACATCCACATCGAGCCGTTCGAGGACCGGGTCCGGATCCGCTACCGGATCGACGGCCGGCTGGTGGAGCGTGACAACCCGCCGCGCCGCCTGCTGGGGGCGATCCTCTCCCGGATCAAGATCCTCGCCAAGTTGGACATCGCCGAACGGCGGCGGTCCCAGGACGGCCGGATCAAGCTCACGGCCGACGGCAAGGATTTCGACCTCCGGGTCAGCGTCCTGCCCACCAACCACGGCCAGTCGGTGGTCATGCGGATCCTCGACAAGGACAATATCCGGGTCGGGATCCGGCAGCTGGGGCTCTCGGAGAACGAGTTTCGGCAGTTCAAGAACCTGATCCGCCGGCCCAACGGGATCATCCTGGTGACCGGCCCGACCGGCTCGGGCAAGACGACCACCCTCTACGCCGCGCTCAACGAGCTCAACCGCCCCGACACCAAGATCATCACCGCCGAGGATCCGGTCGAGTATTACCTGGCCGGCATCAACCAGGTGGAGATCAGGCACTCGATCGGCCTCGACTTCGCCCGGGTGATCCGCTCGATGCTCCGCCAGGCGCCCAACGTGATCCTGGTGGGCGAGATGCGAGACACCGAGACGGCCCAGATGGGCATTCAGGCCTCGCTCACCGGTCACCTGGTGTTCAGCACCCTCCACACCAACGACGCCCCGGGGGCGATCACCCGGATGATCGACATGGGGGTGCCGGCCTACCTGGTGGCCTCGAGCGTGATCGCGGTGCTTGCCCAGCGGCTGGTGCGGGTCAACTGTCCGAAGTGCAAGCAGCCCTACCAGCCGCTCGACACCCAGATCGAGGCCGCCGGCATCACCCCGGATGTGCTCCAGGGGGCGACCTTCATGAAGGGCCGGGGCTGCGGCCACTGCCAGAAGTCGGGCTACAAGGGACGGCTCGGGATCTTCGAACTGATGATCATGACCAACAAAATCCGGGAAATGGCCTTCCAGGGGGCGGCCACCCAGGAAATCCGCCGGGCGGCGATCGGCCAAGGGATGAGAATCATGTTCGACGACGGGATTGCCAAGGCCCTGCGAGGCATCACCACGCTCGACGAGGTGTTTCGGGTGTCGAAACGCACCGAATAGCCCGGTTCCGCCCTCGGGCCCCGGTTCCGCCCTCGGGCCCCGGTTCCGCCCTCGGGCCCCGGTTCCGCCCTCGGGCCCCGGTTCCGCCGGATCCCGACCAGATCCGCCAGTGCCAAAACCGGCCGCTCTCGAAAATCGTTGCGGATGGGCGAGACTTTTCTGCCGCTCCTGCGCATAATGAAAGAGCCGGTTCGGGGGCTGTCAGGGGCTCTGCCGAACCCACCGGGATTCCGTCGCCATGCTTGCGGCTCCTGGTCTTGGCCGCGCATCGACGCTGGGATGGCTCGGGGAACTGTTCGATCCCCTGTCCGCGGGTCACAATGAGACTTCGGCGGCCGTCGTGCCCCCGTCGACCACGATCACGCCCCCGCCTCGCAGCGAGTCCGTCATGTCCGTCTCCGCCGGCAATCCCGCTCACGTGCAGCAGGTCGAGAAGCTCATCAAGGTGATGATCGACAACGGGGGCACAGAACTCCGGCTCTCGGCCGGCGTCGCGCCGATGGTGCGGGTTGCCGGCAGCCTCAAGCCGCTCGGCACCAAGCCGCTGGCCGTTGACGTGGTGGCGTCCCTGGCGGCTGCCGTCATTCCGGCCGGCGGCGACCCCGGCCGGTTCGTCTTCGACTCCAGCCTCGGTGCATGCGCCGGCACGCTGGTGGACATCAGGGGCACAAAAGTGCTCGTGCTCCAGGCCCCCGAGACAGGGCGGATGACCGCCGACCCGCCGCTGGAACTCGATCTCGAGCCCGACCAGGCCCCTGCCCCGGCTGCCGGCGCGGCTGAGGCCGACGTGTACGCGATGCCCGAGGCGGCCGGGGGCACGATCCAGATCGACAAACTGTTGACGGCGGCGGTCAAGAACGGCGTCAGCGACATTCACATCACCACCGGCCTGCCGCCGGTGTTCCGGATCGACGGCGGGATGCGGCCCCAGAAGACGAAGGTGCTCACCGCCGACGACACCAACGCCCTGATGAAGGCGATCACGCCCGAGCGGTGCCAGGCGGAGCTCGCTGAGAAGGGTGGCACCGACTTCGGCTTCGCCTTCAAGGATCTGGCCCGGTTTCGCGTCAGCGTGTTCAAGCAGCGGGGCCAGGTGGCCATGGTGCTGCGGCAGATCCCCAACAAGCTGCTGACGCCGGAGCAGCTGGGTGTGCCGGAGGTCTGCAAGAAACTGGTCACGCGGCCCCGCGGGCTGTTTCTCGTGACCGGGCCGACCGGCTCCGGCAAGAGCACCACGCTGGCAGCCTTGATCGACTATATCAACAAGACCTTCGACCATCACATCATCACGGTCGAAGACCCGATCGAGTTCTACCACTATTCGCAGAAGAGCACGGTCAACCAGCGGGAGATCGGCACCGACGTGCCCTCCTTCTCCGAGGCGCTGCGGCGGGCATTGCGGCAGGATCCCGACGTGATTCTGGTCGGCGAGCTCCGCGACCTGGAGACGATCGAGGCGGCGATCTCGGCCGCCGAGACCGGCCACGTCGTGTTCGGCACGCTCCACACCACCGGCGCCCAGGGCACGGTCAACCGGATCATCGACGCCTTTCCCACCAACCAGCAGGAGCAGATCCGCACCCAGCTCTCGACGGCGATCCTGGGCGTGCTCTCGCAGACGCTGCTGCCCAAGATCGGCGGTGGCCGCTGCGCCGCCTACGAGGTGCTGGTGGTCGATTCCGGGATTGGCAACCTGATCCGCGAAAACAAGACCTTCCGGATCAACTCCGCCATCCAGACGGGCGCCAAAAAGGGCATGCGGCTGCTCGACGACGATCTGTTCCGCCTCTGGAGCGAGCGAAAGGTCGCGGAGGAGGACGTGCTCCTCAAGGCGCAGAACTACGACGAGCTCGAGCGGCGGATCACCAACGCCAAGCAAGGCCTGTTCGACGACGACGAGACGGTCACCCGCCGGGCCGCCAAGGACCACGATCGCTGACATTCCGCGCGGCCCCCCGCCGCACCCCCGGACCGACCCATGGCACTCAAGCGTATCGGACAGATTCTCCTCGATCTCGGCCTCGTCGACGAGCAGCAGCTCGAGACGATGCTCGAGGAGCAGCCCTCCCGCGGCGACTTGTTGGGCCGGGTAGGACTCGCGCTCGGCTTCTACAGCGAGGAGCAGCTCGGCGAGGCCCTGGCCGAACAGTGGGGGACCACGTTCGTCACGCTCTACGATCATGAGTTTCCCGCCGCCGCGGTCGCCGCGATCAGCGAGCCGATGGCCCAGTTGTACCGCGTGATCCCGCTGGAGCTGGCGGGCAACCGGCTCACGATCGCCTCGGCGGAGCCGCAAAAGATCCAGA
>JBIKXY010000270.1:0-3794 GCA_044355515.1 Pirellulales bacterium | reverse complement strand
ATCCGCGGGACGGAGCGGTTCGCCACCGCGCAACGCTCCTCGGCAAGCAAACCAATCGGGGGCATGCCCAAGCGGCGGCCGGTCAGGCCTGTGCCGCCGGCGTGCGCCGAGCACCGTGGCCACGGCTCAGCCCAACTCCAACAGCGACCGGACGCTCGCCAGGAGCTTGTGCGGGTCGGCGAGCGTGTCGGCGTGCAGGGGCACGACCGCGGTCTTCTGGTCCACGACCCGGACCACGCGGCCCTTCTTCGCGGCCGCCTGACGGAGCCGGTCGATCCGCTCCCGGTCGTGGTGGCCGATCATGATCATCCCCGGATGGCGGGTGAGCGAGTCGACGCCGAGATCAGTCGCCCGGCAGCGGAGCTTGGCGAAGTCCAAGAGCCGGCGGGCCTCGTCGGGCAAGGGGCCGAAGCGGTCGGAGAGCTCGGCCGCGAGGTCCTCCACCTGCCGCTCGGCCGTGGCCCGCGAGAGCCGGCGGTAGACGTCGATCTTGGCCCGGAAGTCGGGCACGTAATCCCGCGGCAGCCAGGCCTCGCCCGGGAGGTCGATGGTCACCGGCGGCGGCTCGGCCGGCGGCATTTTCTGGAGGCCGCGGACGGCCGTCTCCAACAGCCGGCAGTAGAGCTCGTAGCCCACCGTGGCGATGTGGCCGCTCTGCTGCGTGCCCAGGAGGTTGCCCGCGCCGCGGATCTCGAGATCCCGCATCGCGAGCGAAAACCCCGCCCCCATGCTCGAAAACTCCTGGATCGCCCGGAGCCGTTTGGCGGCCGTGCTCGTGAGCCGGGCGGCCTCGTCCACGAGCAGGTAGCACCAGGCGCGGTGATGCGAGCGGCCCACGCGGCCCCGGAGCTGGTGGAGGTCGGCCAGGCCGTAGTGATCGGCCTCGTCGATGAAGATCGTGTTGGCCCGGGGGATGTCGAGGCCGCTCTCAATGATCGTGGTCGCCAGGAGAATGTCGGTCTTCCCCTGCACGAAGCCCACCATCACCTCCTCGAGCTCGGTCTCACCCAGCCGGCCGTGGGCGATCCCGATCGAGGCCTCGGGCACTATTTGTTGCAGCCTGTCGGCCACCTTGTGGATGTCGTGGATCCGGTTGTGGACGAAGAACACCTGCCCGTCCCGGGCCAGTTCCCGCTCGATCGCGGCCCGGATCAGTGTCTTGTCCCAGCGGGCGGGCTTGGTCTCGACGGGAATCCGGTTGGTGGGCGGGGTGGTGAGGTTCGAGATGTCGCGGATCCCGAGCATCGACATGTGGAGCGTGCGCGGGATCGGGGTGGCCGTCATCGTGAGCACGTCCACGCTGGCCCGCAGGGCCTTGAGCCGCTCCTTCACGTCCACGCCGAACCGCTGCTCCTCGTCCACGATCACCAGGCCGAGGTTGGCGAAGTGGATGTCGGCCTGAGCGAGCCGGTGGGTGCCGATCACGATGTCCACTCCCTTGCGGGCCAGCCCCTCGAGGGTGTCTCGCTCTTCCGCCGTGCTCGTCAGCCGCGACAGGGCCCGGATCACGAAGGGAAACTCCGCGAACCGGGCGGTGAAGGTCCGCTTGTGCTGCTCGCAGAGCACGGTCGTGGGAACGAGCACGGCCACCTGCATCCCCGCCTCGGCCGCCTTGAAGGCCGCCCGCATGGCGAGCTCCGTCTTGCCGAAGCCGACGTCGCCGCACAACAGCCGGTCCATCGGCCGGGGCCGCTGCATGTCCTCGCGGATCGCCTCCATCGCGGTCAGCTGGTCGGGGGTCTCGTCATGGGGAAACGCCTCCTCGAACTGCCGCTGCCAGGGCGTGTCGGCCGGGAAGGCGATCCCGGGGCGGCTCGCGCGGGTGGCCTGGAGGCGGAGCATGTCGGCGGCCATGTCGGCCACGGCCCGCTCCACCGCGGCCTTCTGCTTGGCCCAGGCCGCCCCGCCGATCTTCGCCAGCTTGGGGGCGAGCTTCGTGCCGCCCACGTACTTCTGCACGAGTTCGATCGCCGAGGCCGGCACGTAGATCTTGGTGGTCTCGGCGAACTCGAGTTCCAGGAACTCCTCGGTGCGGCCGTGCTGCTCCAGGAGCTTGAGCCCGCGGTAACGGCCGATGCCGTGGGCGACGTGCACGACGTAGTCGCCCTCGTGGAGGTCGAGGAAGGTGTCGATCGCGCGGGAGAGCCGCTGCCGGGCCGGCCGGGCGGAAACCTCCTCGCGGTTGAAGAGCTCGGCGCTGCTGACGAGCACGAGCTTCTCGGGCACCACCCGAAACCCGCCTGAGAGCCGGCCCCGGGCGAAGTGGAGCCGCCGGGTGCGGGCCGGGGCGGAGTCGGCGAGCAGCTCGGTGAGCCGCTGTTCCTCGGCCTCGCTCGGGCAAACGACCCACACCTCCTGATCGCGGCCCACCGTCTCGAGCTCGTCCCGGACTCTGTCCAGCGCCCCGGTGAACCGCTCCACGCTCTCGATGGCGAGCGTCGCGGTGGCGTCGAGGCTGGAGGGGGGAATCGCGGCCAGGGCCAACGACGGAAACCGATGGAGCCGCGCGAAGACATCCTCGGGCGGGAACAGCCCGGCGATGTCGCCCAGCCGCTGATGAAACCGCGCCGCCTCCTCGGCGCACTCCCCCGGCTCGACCACCGCCACGCAGGAGCCCGGCGGCAAGAGGTCGGCCAGCTGGGTGTGCCGCGTGGCTCCGGCCTCGGCGGCGAGGGCCGTCAGATCGATCGACTCGAGTTCCGCGACGCTTCGCTGGGAGACCGTGTCGAAGGTCCGCAGCGACTCGATCTCGTCGCCGTAGAGTTCCATCCGCACGGGGCGATCCCAGTCGGCGGCGAAGAGATCGACGATCCCGCCGCGGCGGGCGAACGAGCCGGGGGCGTCGATGGCGTCGGCCGCCTGCCAGCCGCGGGCGGCGAGCCATTCGGCGAGTTCCTCGGGGTTCGCCGTGCCGCCGACCGTGAGCCGGCGGGTGCCCGCTTCGATGGCCCGGGGATCGACCAAGGCCGCGAGGATCGCCTGAATGCTCGTCACGACCAGCGCCGGCGGCTCACCGCCGGGCAGGGCCAGCCGCTTGACGACGGCCAGCCGCTCGGCCTCCACGGGGTCGTCGGGGCTCGGCTCCTCCCCCCCGAGGTCCTCGACGGCGGGGAGCAGGAGGGGAGGCGTCTCCGAGAACAGTGCGAAATCATCAACGAAGGCCTCGGCCTCCGCGGCGTGGGGCAGGATGACGGCGAGCGTGCCGGATGCACCGCGATCGACTGCCCGAGCCCGGAGCACGGCCGCCACGACCAGCGCGCAGGCCGATCCCCAGGTTCCGCCGATCGTGCCGCCATGCCCCGCGCTGAGGGCGGCGACGAGATCGGTGAACCCGGCATGCTGCTCGAGGGTTGCGGCGAGGCTGGCCAGGCGGCCGCTCGGCCGAGCGGGAACGCGGATCAAATCGCCAGAAGTATGGCGTCCGCTGGGTTGGGTGGTAAGGGGGCCGGCCCGTGCCGAAAGGGATCGGCACCGGTCCCGGGCGGGGTTTTTCGCGTTCCCGAGGAAATCGTGTATTTTTGGAGAGTCCCGGCTTTCGATCCCGTTTCCACCCGGAGCCCCGCCATGGCCACCGCCTCCCGACCCGCCGCCTCGACAGCCTTCGTTTCCGGGGCCGACGTCGTCGTCGAGTCGCTCGTCCGACAGGGGGTGGAGGTGATCTTCGCCTACCCCGGCGGGGCCAGCATGCCGCTCCACCAAGCGCTGACCCGGTATGGCGACCGGATCCGCACGATCCTCCCCCGCCACGAGCAGGGGGGCGGATTCGCGGCCCAGGGCTACGCCCGCGTCACGGG
>JBIKXY010000379.1:0-11622 GCA_044355515.1 Pirellulales bacterium | reverse complement strand
AACAGCAATTTTTCCTTTGATCGTACCAGCAATTTAAGTTTACGTTTTATGCAAAGTTTAGTAAATTAAAGTGGTCGTTATGCTATAAACTTGAGTTGGAAGATATTAGTAAATTTAGTTACTTTTTTGTTTTTTGTTAATAGTTATATGGGGCACCATATTATAAAATACCATGCGTACATTTTTTATGCAGTAACGAGTGCATTTTTTTTATTGTTTTGCGCCGTTAGTATAAAAATTTTTAAAATTAAATCGGCACCTTTCGTGTTTATTATTCAAAGTCTATTTTTTGTTTTCTTACTGTTTTTATTTTTGTTTGCTCTTGCTTATTGAAGCACTCACTTGCGTTGGTTCTTGGGTAATATTGCACAAAGCTACCCCCTATTGAGGAACTTTTGTGTATACATGTTCGCTTTTTGTTATTTTTAACATTTTTTTGATTAAGTGGCTTTATTTAATCTCAATGGCTCTTTCTACGAAGTAAGAGCAAAATCCTTGATCACTCAAGTATTTTTTTTGCTTTTAAATAAACAGTTTGCCTTAGCATTTTCAATAATAAATGACGCAAGAAAACATTTTAGCAAAAAGTATTTGTACACGATTAATCACAAACGCATTGGACTGAACTATTTTTATTTTTCAATGTGAACTGGTATGTCTGGCGCTTTGCTAGCAACTATGATTCGTTTGGAAATGGCTTATCCAGGAAGTCCATTCTTTAAAGGGGACTCGCTGAGATACTTGCAAGTAATGACAGCTCACGCGCTTATTATGATATTCTTTGTTGTAGTTCCTATTTTTTTTGGAGGATTCGCAAATTTTTTACTACCTTATCATGTTGGTAGTAAAGACGTTGCCTTCCCTAGACTAAATAGTATTGGTTTTTGAATTCAACCTTGCGGTTACCTCTTAATTGCCAAAATTGGCTTTATTAGGCAACAATATTGACACTATTACGACAAATCCATATTCTATTTTCCAATGACCAGTTTAGACAAATTTTATAAATTTTCAGAGTTGAATAACCACTCGGGCCGTTACGACTTATCTTATAAACAGTTTTACGATAACACTGACACCACTTTTTTTTGAGAATGACGTAGAAAAGACGATATTGTTATAAAATTCAATCGCAATTTATTTTCTAAAGAATACGTTGAAAAAACAATGCAGTATATAACACCTGATATGATTTTGAAAGAAGTAGATAATACAATTTATTACAAGTATAAATATAAATCTTTCCTACCGTTAAAATTGTTATTTTGAGATAACGTAAATTCATACCCAGAAAATTTTTGATATTTGGCTTCTAGAGCCTTTTCAGCACGTCGACGAAAACGATATGTCGCAAAATGCGCTAACGCTACTCAAACAGTTGCTGGTTGAACTTTTATAACACCTTTTTCATCTAATACTCGTTATACAGGTTTTGGCGTACAAGACATGTTAATTGCTGGTGTTTATTATGCAGGTATTAGCACAACGATATCATTAACGAACTTGTTAGTTACTCGACGTACTCTTGCTATGTCGGGTTTGAGGAGTCGTAGAATTCTTTTACCATTTACAAGTATAACGCTGTTATTAATGCTACGCGCGCTAGCCATAATAACCCCAATTCTGGGTTCAGCTATGTTAATGCTACTGCTGGATAGGCATTGAAAGACTTCATTTTTTGATTTTTCTTACGGTGGTGATCCCATATTATTTCATCATTTATTTTGATTTTTTGGTCACCCTGAAGTGTACGTTTTAGTTATCCCTGCTTTTGGAGTTATTAATGTTATATTACCATACAACAATAACCGTCGAGTAGCTTCAAAACATCACCTTATATGAGCAATATACGTTATGAATTATATGGGTTTTATTGTGTGAGGTCACCATATGTATCTAATTGGACTGGATCATAGGAGTCGTGCTCTTTACAGTACAATAACTATTATGATTTCACTGCCTGCTACAATTAAAGTAGTAAATTGAACTTTTAGTTTAACTAATGGTGCTTTAAAAGTAGATGCTGCGCTTTATTCTAGCATTTCCTTTATTTTTTTTTTTTTAGTTGCGGGATTTACTGGTATGTGACTTTCTCATGTTAGTTTAAACATATCAATGCATGATACAATGTATGTTGTCGCACACTTCCATCTTATGCTATCCGGGGCGGTTGTCATGTCAATTTTTGCAGGGTTTTATTACTACTTTACTCAATTCTTTAATTTAAAATATTCTAGAACCTACGCTTATATACACATTATTTATTATACTGGCGGTCAGTGATTAACCTTTTTGCCGTTATTTTGACTTAGTTTTTCTGGTCTTCCAAGAAGACTTCATGATTTTCCTGCCATTTTTACAGGTTGACAAAGTATGGCTACCGCAGGTCATTTTGTTACTATGATAGGAGTTATTGCTTTTTATACTATGATTTACGATTCGCATAGAGAAAAAAAAATTGCAATCGCACTCTCTTCTTTGCTTCCACGAATAAACAAAAGAGCGTTATATTATTTGCACAAGATAGTATTCCTAGCTGTACAAGCTAAATCAGCTATTAATTTACCTAATAAAATTTCCAGATTACACATATTGGCTAATAATATTATAAATTTCAACTTTGAGATCTATGAAGTGCATAAAAGTGCTGTAAATAAAAAGTATGTTTTCGATTTCTCTGTTATTTAAAGTACTTTGTGCTGTTTTTTTTTTTGTAGAGTGTTTAGTTTTATGCCTTATCATTACAATAGTAATAGCTACACTTACACTCGTTGAACGCAAAGTTTTATCTTTAATACAAAGACGTGTGGGTCCAAATTACGTTGGTTTCAAAGGACGCTTACAGTTTATTGCTGATGCTTTAAAATTATTATTAAAAGGAATTACAATCCCTGATTTAACAAACAAAAAGTTATTTGTTTTTGTCCCAGCCTTAGCAATTTTTGTATCTTATACATTTTGAATTAATACTGTTTGAAGCCCTAATCTTAGTTTTTGTGAAATAGAGTATAATGTAGTATACATGTCTGTTATGTCTATTTTATTTTCTTTTTGTGTTATTTTAACTGGAATATTTAGCAAAAATAAATACGCGTTTATCGCAGCAATTCGTAGTACTTGCATGACAATAAATTTAGAGCTTATGCTAGGATTTATTTTTTTGATTTTAGTCTCTGTTGCTGAATCTTTTTCTTTTAGTGCTTTTGTCAGTTCCCAAACGCTAGGCTTTTATAATGTATTGTTATTTTTGCCTATAGCCCCTCTTATTATAGTGGCGTTTTTGTTAGAAACTAACAGAGCGCCTTTTGATTTAGCTGAGGCTGAGTCCGAATTAGTAGCTGGATACACTACTGAACTTGGTGGTTTTTTTTTTGCGTTATTCTACCTAGGAGAGTATTTTCATTTGTTTTTTTTCAGTTTTGCTTTTTCTATTTTTTTTTTTGGAGGGTGGTTAATATAGTAATAGCAGGTATGAGTTGGTTGCAAATTTATAATTTTTTTTTTAATTTGATTACATTGAATTTTGAACATATTCTTATTTTTTTTATCTTTCTTTTTACTTTAATTTTATTTTACATTGTCACTACGTCATTCATGAGAATACTGATCACTATAGCGCAACTAATAATGGCCTCTGTAGTTTTAGCTAGTTACAACCTTGATTTCTTTTCAGGGTTTTTATTGGTTGCGGAGCTTCCAATACTACTTTTAGCCTCAGTGTTTTATTTCCAAAAGTTCGGAATAAAATTTGATTCACTGTATAGTATAAAAAATGTGAATGCGTTCGCATTGTCGCGTTTAGCTTGTATTTTCAGTGCTTTGATTATTTTTTTTACAAAACTTCTAAGTTTAGATAGCATTTATTACAATGATTATTGAAGCTTATCTATCGCTCATGTTTATGAATTGTCATCTTTAGGATTTAAAAATGATTTTTTATTGTGGTATAGTTTTTATTTTTTATTTAATAAAAGTCTTATTGTACTATTGACTATGTTAATATTTATCGTTAGTTTTTTAATTATTATTATTTATTATAATCTCAAAGTTTTGGATATTTTAAATAAACGTCGTAAAATCACTGCTACAATAATGCGTAAACAAAATTTAAATAAACAAGCAGTATACAGTAATACCATTAGTTTTGTAAACTCTGATATTACCAAGGCTAAGCATAAAAAGTATGTTGACTTTTTAAATACACAAGAAGAAATCAAAAAAGAAATGGAAAAGATATTAAAGGAACAAACACAACAAACACAACAAACACAACAAACACAACAAACACAACACGAAGAACAAGTATAACATTACCGACAAAGTAAATTTTATTTCGTTTTATAATAAAATAAACAAATGCTTCAGAAAGGCTCTTTTCTAATCCCTAGTGATACCAGTGGCGTTTATTTAATAAAGGTTATTCAAACACGCAGATGTAGTACTAGAAGACATGCAAAAACAGGAAAGTTTCTAAGAATCGTGTTAAAACAAACTAAAACAAAATTAATAAGAAAACGAAAACAGAGAGTAAGGGGAATCATAATCCGATCGAACCATTCTTTTTCTAAGAGAGATGGTATGCATTATAAATTTGAACATAATGCTGTGGTTGTTCTTAAAAAACGAATGAATACTTTGGGGAAGGAGGTAATTGGCCCTTCTTGCAAACGTATGAAAATAAAAAAATTCAGAAATTCGATAATTACACTATTTTAGTGTGGTACATAAACTTTAGTCGTCTAGTGGTTAGGACAGCAGGTTTTCACCCTGCAAGCTCAGGTTCGATTCCTGGCTAAAGTGTACATGTTGTCGATACTGAATTTTTGAACTAGAACATTGAATTTAAAAAAATTAAATGACTATAACAACGTGTACCCTCTAAATAAAATAAAAGCGAATTCCATGCAATTGAACCTAATAATTACATTCTATATACAATCATTAAATTTTCTTAGAATTAAAAAACTAAATAGTAGTTTAGTATTAGGTGACAAAACTGTAATGTTAGCTATATTAGTTTTTTTGATTTTAATTTTTATATTATCGTTCTCTTTAGTTTGTTTTTAATACATTGCAAATGAAGCAGTCTTTAAAAGTCATGAAAGCATATTTTACTGAAATTCAATTTGTAACTTTGATATCTTTGAAAAGTGTTATGAATAGCTATGCGTTTGTATGATTTTTTTTAGTGATTTTGCCATTAACTATGGGTTTGTAACTGGCTGTTTTTTACTTTGCTAATCTTTATTATACTAGTATTTTTTTGTTAATATCTAGTTCGTTATTATTTTTGGGCCTATCGTTGATTCTAAGTTTTCACAGCGTTGCTACTCGCTTTACAAATTTTGTTAATGCAGTAAAAAAAACATTCATTTTGACGATTTATTTATTATCTTTTCTTTTTGTTAGTATTTTTTTAATTCATAATTTAAATGCTAAGTCTGCTTACCCATCTTTATTTCAAAGTCAAACTATACATTTTGTAGATAACATATCGATTGTTATGATTTTATTGTGTTATATAATTGGTTTTATAAGTTGTACTACATTGGGTGATCGTTTGTGAATTCATAATATAAATGCTTCTGTTTATTTAATTTATTTTCCAGGAATTATTCTCCTTTTCTGCCAGGCACATAGCCTATTAGAGCTGTTTCTTTATTATGAGCTTTTAATGCTCCCATCAGTTTATCTAGTTTACAAATTGGGATATACTAAAAAGTCATACCAAGCTAACGTATACTTTTTCATATGGACTCAATTAGGTTCATTAATAGTCTTTGCAGGTGTTTGTTACATAAATTTAGTACATGGTGTAACTACATTTGATTTTTTGCGAAATTGTGTATTCACTGAATTTGAAAAGAACGTGCTCTTCTATTTATTTTTTTTTGGATTTGGCATCAAAACTCCAATTTGACCTTTTCATTTTTGATTAACGAAAGTACACGTCGAGGCTCCCAGTGGTTTTTCAATATTTTTAAGTGGATTTCTTGTGAAGACTGCTTTGTATTGTTTTTACAAATTTTCTTTGATTTTAAATATTAACTCTATTCCCGTATTTAGCTTGATTATTTGTTTATTAGGAATTTTCGATGCCTCGTTAAAAATGTGGGGTCAAGTGGATATCAAGAAATTAATAGCTTATGCTACTATTCAGGAAATGAATTGTATTTACTTTTTACTGTGCTTAGGTGATTCGTGAAGCATACACATAGTTACAGTATTTTTGTTTGCTCATGGAGTTTTATCTGCATTAATGTTTTACATAATAGAGCTTATTTATAAGCGAACTAATACTAGAAGTTCTTACAAAATATCAGGATTAAGTGAACTATATCCTAGCTTAGCTATAGTCATTTGATCTATGATCCTTATTTACATGGGCTTGCCTTGCTTTTTAAAATTTTTTGTTGAAGTTGCTTTCATTGCTGTGTTATTTGAATTTAATAGCGTTTTGGCAGTATGCAGCGCTATCATTTTGATGATTGTTGGCGGAATTGGATTTATAAGACAATGGCTAAACATTTTGTATGGGCACCCTGGATATCCAGCAGTGCGCCTTGATTTATCAAAAGAAGAATTGACTGTGTCAAGTATTCTTATTTTTTTTAGTATGGTCAGTTTGCCTTTATTATTTTTTTTTTAATTAAACTAAGTGCATGTATTCTACAGATTCAAGAGTGCAGTTTCAGCTAAAGTATAGATTAAAATCGTTTAAACTTCTATTGTGAAAATTGCAATTAATAACAGAGAATAAAAAAAAAGCTTTGTACCCAAATTGACAACGTGATTACTCTGATTCGCCACAGTTGTATTCGATTTATGGAATACTTTTTAAAAAGGTAGTTTTCGAAGCTTGGCATAATGCTAACGTTTTGGAAAACGCAGTACGTTTGGACACCGACACTCACCTTTTACTAGAAGACGATAGTGCTCTAAAAGAGGAGGAAGATTTACGCATAGACAACGCTAATTACTCAAAAGTGTACACATTAAAGTTGTTAATAATCTTTTTACACGAATTGTTTAATTTAAACCAACTGGTGAAGTTAAACAAAAAAACTAATAAATTAAGCCTAGTAACCGATTTTAATTTTTTTAAAACGCATTACACTATACCTGTAGTTACGTGAGCAGAAGTTAATAGAGTAATGAAGCTTGATAAGACTGCAGTAGAGCTGTTTAGTTTACAAAATTTTGTGCAAAAGCATCAATACTTACATGAACCTGTAAATTTAAACTCAGTCCGAGGTTTAGCATTTATTTTATTTTATTTTTCGTTTTCTGATAACAACTTTAGCATAAAAAAGCAAGCGAGTGACAATATAAACTTAAAACTAACCCTTACTGCCGGTTTATGCTTTCGTACTATTTTTAGTCACTCAATTCATAAGTTTCTTCTGGACTTAGAGTATTAAATTAATTACTTGGGTGACATTCTATTCATTTATGTAATTCTAAACTCTTTACTTTTCTCCTTTATTTTTTGATTTTTAACTTTCGCAGCTAAACTATTTTATATGGATAAGTATAAAAATTATAAGCTAAATTTTTATGAGTGTGGATTTAAAGCTTTTACAAGCGTTAAAATAAACTTCTCTATTCAGTATTTACTACTTGCATGTTTTTTAATTATTTATGACACTGAGTTTCTTATTCTTTATCCTGTTATGTTCAATCTCTATTCAATGACTAGCGTGGAGTTAGTATTGATACTATTTTTTTTTTTATTGCTACTGTGCGCTTTAATTATCGATTACGTGTATGCAGCATTAGATTGAACTTTATAACGTATTCATTAATATACAAAGCAAATATGAACAAAGACGGTTGTGCACAAGTTTAGCTTCACATTGTATGCTGGGTAGTTGATCTTTTAAGATAAGACTTACAAGGCATTATCACTACAAATTTATTATTTATTAAAAATAATAACCATAAATTTAAATGAATAGTATAGTGCTCGTAAAGGTGCTAAAAGAAGGGGATTCACCCTCTTAGCTCAAAAATGATTTGTTGATAGAAAATAGTACCGCGAGGGAAAGGTGAAAAGAATATAAATGACGTGAAAAGATTCTGAATTTTAATGCTAAATACGAATACTGCTAAATGTGGTATTGTACCTTTTGTATAATGGGTTAACGAGTTAAAGATTTTAGCAAGCGCAAGCGCATCGAAAGAGTACTAGTTATAATCTTTATACCCGAAGCTAAGTGATCTAATAATGAGCAAGTTGACGGAATATCCTGAGGACTGAACTCGTAAATGTTGCAAAATTTTGAGATGACTTGTTATTAGGGGTGAAAGGCTTATCAAACTTAGTGATAGCTGGTTCTCCGTGAAACCTATGTAAGTAGGGATGGTTTTTATAATTTAGTTAGGTAGAGTAATTTAATGAACCCGCGAGGGATCAAAAAAATCTTCAAATTAGCTAAATTAGTAAACTAATCAGACGTTAGGCGCTAAGGTCTTACGTCAAGAGGGAAACAGCCCAGATTGAAAAATAAAGTTGTAAATTGCTATTAATATAAAGATTTCGGCACTTATCTGCGCGTGAGGTTGGTTTGGAAGCAGTCATCCTTTTAAGAAAGCGTAAAAGCTCAACGCGTATACACCAACTTTTATTAAATTTGGTATATAAACGAGATCAAAAATTTATGCAAAAATATAGCAAACTGAATTTTCAACAGCATACGCTGGGTAACGGAGCGAACACTATATCGGTGAAGTAAAAATGTAAATTTTTATGGAGATACGTGCTTTGATTATGTTAACATTAGTAATAAATAAATTGTGAGAAACAATTTTGCCGCATGCTGTATGGTTTTTTTGTTTTGATAATCTTACAAAAAAAAATTCGATCCTAAGCAGTAGATTTAAATCAATTGTGATGGGCAGCATTATGAACTGCTGCAAATTTTAAGCTGCACAAAGATTGTGAAGTAAGAAATTTGTAGTACTGGAAAAAGTAATGCAATTATCGTACAAACACCACCGCAAGTCAGCTGGCTGAGTAAGCTAAGGCAAAAAAGGTAATAACACTAAAGGAACTCGGCAAAATGACTCTGTAACTTCGGGAGAAAGAGTACCGTGAGGTAAAGAAAAGAGGGGGTAGCGACTGTTTAATAAAAACATAAGACTTTGCAAAAATAGAAATATGATGTATAAAGTCTGACACCTGCCCAGTGCTGCAAGACGAAATAACTTTATTTTTGTAGAGTTTATAAGTCCCAGTAAACGGCGGCCGTAACCCTGACGGTCCTAAGGTAGCAAAATCCCTTGACGGGTAAGTTCCGTCCTGCACGAATGGTGTAACGACTGCCCCGCTGTCTCTAGTGTTAACTTTATGAAATTGAAGTGGTCGTGAAGATGCGGCTAATTACAGCTAGACGGAGAGACCCTATGCACCTTTACTGTTATCTATAATGAATAATTAGTATACTAAGACATAGTGATGTAGTAGCTAACGTGTAGGTGGAAAACTACTCTTAATAAACTAGTTATTCAAGTAGGAAACTATTCAAATTATAGAAAGACAGTTTGACTGGGGCGGTCGCCTCCTAAAAAGTAACGGAGGTGTGCATATAGCTTAAAATATACGAAAGTAATGATCTTATAATAGATTAATTTAAGCTTGATTAGTGTACCTACAAGTATACTAAGGATGCAAATCTGCTATAATGACCCGATGATTTTTTGTGAACTAATCATCGATTATCGAATAAAAGGTACGCTAGGGATAACAGGCTTATGATTTCCAAGAGTTCTTATTGAAGAAATCGTTTGGCACCTCGATGTCGGCTCATCATATCCTGGTGGTGCATACGCTGCCAAGGGTTCGGCTGTTCGCCGATTAAAATGGTACGTGAGCTGGGTTTAAAACGTCGTGAGACAGTTTGGTCCCTATCTACTGTAAATTGTAGAATAGTTTAATATATTTACCTCAGTACGAGAGGACCGGGGACAAAAAGCCAATTGTTAACAATTATTTATCGTAAGTTGTTAAGCTAAGCTTTAGAAATGTAACTATTTTAGATAGGAACTAAATATTATAACTGTTCTAATAGAAAATTAGTAGATTACTTTTTTTAATACCTAAACAGTGAAAAAGCAGAGATGCTCAGCTGTGTAGTTAATTGTTTACTAAACGAACTAATTATAACTAAAGGAGGCAATGGCTGAGTGGTTAAAGCGATAGACTGTAAATCTATTGGGAAACCGCGTTGGTTCGAATCCGACTTGTCTCAAATAAATAAGTTAGTTTGTTAATTGCATTAGAAGAATGCCTATACAAATCAGTTTTTACGTTTAAATCGATAATCATAAAAAAAATTTCTAAATTTTATGTCTATGAGTCTGTATATTATTTGTGGAAGCGAAACATCGTAGTACACAATTTAAAAAAAATCAATTGAGATTTGAAGTAGAGGTGATCGAAACCAAATAAGCTTTATTACTAAAGTTTTAAATGGTTAATTTCCATGTCAAAGAAGGTAATAGCCCTGTAAATTCTTTAAGCTTCGTATAACACCGCTAGGACGGTCCAGCTGGGGCTCATGACCCTAAGTGGGTTAGGTTCAACTCCTGACAGCGGTAAAGCTCGTGTGGCGGAATTGGTAGACGCGTGCGACTTAAAATCGCATCCTTTTTGGGTGCTGGTTCAAGCCCGGCTATGAGCACTAGTGCAATCCATTTTTTTTTTAAGAAAATCGAGAATGTTTAATAAAAGTAGATATTCTAGAAATAGGCAAACCACGCGAGTAGCTTTTTATTTGAGTTTACTAGTTAATATACTTGTTATTTTAGGTGTTTTTACGTTATTTTATAAAATTTTATTTAAATTAGCTTTATTGTGATGGCCTTTTTTTGTTTTGTTAGGTTCATTTTTTTTAGGTTCATTTATAAGAACTCAAATTTTTACTAAAATTGTAGTGTGATTGAGAAACATTTTTAAACATTAGTTGGAAAAATAATAAAAAATGATTGATTTTTTTTTTAATTTAATTAATAATGTTAATTCAGTGTTTTATTACACTTCGCTAGATTATGTTTTGGAGTTGCTGAGAGTCACTTTTTCCTGATGCCAGTATGATTATCAATTTGTCATTTACGATTATTTTTCTTGAGTAGTTATCACCTTTTTTGATTGCGTCATAGCGGAAACTTTAGGTTGAAACTCCAAGCACGCTCCCTTCTTTGAGTTTGTACTTCCGGATCGTGAACTACCCGAGTGTACATATAAAAATTATAATAAGTGCTTATTAGAGCTTCAAAAAGTCATCGATATTTTCGTATCTGGTGTTAACCTGGATTCCTATATTTCAAAAGATGTCAAGTTTTTGTTTGAATATATTACTGCTTACTTAGTTCTTCTCTTAAAACTTTTTATGCTTATAAGTGCTGCTGTAGTAATTGCAATGTATCAGTTTCCTAAAGGTTGAACTTACATGTTCCACGTTTCAATGGAATTTTACGAAAAAGCGAGCGTCGAAATAAAAAATTTTTTTAAAAAATTTTTTAAGTAACTATTGTTATATGGAGTAACCATGAAACCCTTTTATTACTATTACTACTATTATTATTAACAGAAAATAAAAGATTGTTACTGATAAGGATTTT
>JBIKXY010000088.1:0-11669 GCA_044355515.1 Pirellulales bacterium | reverse complement strand
GGAGCCGGTCTTCTCGTCCACCACGAACTCGAGCCCGCCGCAGAGCACGTGCGCGGGATCGCGGTGGTCCACGATCCCGTCGCCGCCATAGGGCGTGGGCCCGAACCACTCGCCGAGGTTCTGGCCGGCGGGGCTCCACTTGCTCAGCCGCTTGGAGATCACCTCGTGCTCGGCCACCCAGATATTGCCATCGCCATCCACCGCCACGCCCGTCGGATTCAGCATGCCTTGCCGATCCCACGGGCCGACGGCCGGCCGGCCTCCCTTGGTGCCGATCGCCCGCAGGAGCTTGCCCGCGGGATCGAAGGCCAGCAGTTGCTGCGTGCTGCTCTCGATCACGTAGATCGTGCCGTCGCCGCCCACCGCGATGCCGCGGGGCTTTTCCACCCCCTCGGTCACGACCGGCGTGGTCGCACCCGTTTCCGGATCGACCGCGACCACCCCGCCGTCGCAGGCGGCGAGCAGCCGGTTCTGCGGATCGACGGCCACTCCCCGGATCGCCGGGATCGTGTCGATCGAGCGGACTTCCTTGTCGGTCGTGAGATCGAACACCCGGAGCACGGAGCGCGTGCCGTCGGGGCTCGTGCAGGCGAGGCAGAGCAGGTCGCCCCGCCGGGCGATGCCGGCCGGCGGCAGGTCGGCGGGGAAGTCGAGCTGCTTGGCCCCGGTCGCGAAGGGCTTTGCCTTGCCGGTCTGGGGGGCGATGCGAATCACCGCCTGCTTGGCGGCGTAGAACACGTCGCGGTCATCGGCCGTGATCACGAAGCCGCCCCCCTGGAAGGAGCTGCCGTGGCCCCAGAGCTTGGTGCCCGCGAGGTCGCAGCCGATGAGGGCCGAGCCGCTCTCTGCCCCTTCATAGAGGAGAAACACCCGCTCCCCGTGGGCGGCCACGCTGCTCGGCGGGGTGTGGTCGGCCCCCCAGCCACCGGTGCCGGCGGAGTTTCGCCAGGTGGGGTTGGTGTGCGGCACCACGTTGGTCAGGTAGCGGACGGAGATGCCCGGCGACACGAGGCCCCGCCAGCGGTAATTGCCCGGCGGCACCGGCCGGCCCAGGTCGTCGAGGCAGTCCCAATGATCGATATTCGCTCCGGCGGGCCGCGGGTAGCCGCCGATCAGATTCCGCACCCGCCGGCCGGTTTCGTCCTCGATCACGAGCGTCACGCGGCCGGCGGCCGGGAGTTCGTAGGCGAGGGGCACCGAGCCGGCGGTCGTGAGGTCGGGGCCCGCGGGCCCTTTGGCCTCGGCGTCCCAGGGCTTGGGCTCGAGCGTGAGATTGCCCGTGGGGCTGAGCACGAGCTTGCCCCAGGCCGACTTGTCCTGCCAGAAGAAGATCCGATTCACCTTTTGCGGGTTGGCGACGACGTCCACGGCCTGCAGCTCCCGCCACGAGATGTTGTCGCGGCCGCCCCAGTTGAAGTGCAGGCCCAGCGAGAAGGAGTCGCCCGCGCGATACTGCTTGCCGGACGGGCTCACGAGCTTCCAGGGCAGAAACATCTCCTGGGTGTAGCCCTGGCCGTCGGCCTGCTTGCGAAAGGCCATCTTCCCGCCATTGGCCAGGCCGGCCGCCAACTCGGGCTTTTTCGTGGGGTCGGCCGCCTTGCCGAAGTGCACGTAGAGCGCGGGCTTGTCGCCCCCCTTGTAATACCAGGCGGTGAGGTGCACCTCGGTCTCGTTGTGGATCCGCACCTGCACGCTGTCGCTGGCCCAGCCGCGGTCATGCTTGCCCGGCTCGTCGGGATCGACCTGGTTTTCCATCGGCGTGCGGTCGAGCCAGCGAAACGAGAGATAGAGGCCGTCGGCGTCGTACATCGCCGCCGACCGGACCGCCGCCACGCCCGCGTATTGGCTGGTCTCGGGGCAGGTGAAGATCGTGCCGCTCAAGTCCCAGTCGGCCAGATCGCCGTCGATCGTGACCGGCCCGGGCGCGGGCACGGCCACGAGTTCGGTGTTGGTCGTGGGCATGGCCCCGGCCGGGGCGGCGGCGATCACCATCGCGAGCAGGGCGGCCGGCAGAGAGAACGTGTGCAGCGTCAAGGCGATTCCTCCCAAGGGCACGATCCCGACGCCGACAGCGGCCATCAGGCCTGCGACGCCAAGACCGAGAGTGTACCCGGAAAATCCGGGGCCGGGAGCGATTCGCCCCGGCGGGAGCGGCAGGCTCCGCGGCCGACACGCCGGCCGGGCTGCAAAGCTCAGGCCAGGATGCCCTTCACGACGCTGCCGTGCACGTCGGTGAGCCGGTAATCCCGCCCCTGGGAGCGGAAGGTGAGCCGGGTGTGGTCGAAGCCCAGCAGGTGGAGCAGCGTGGCATTGAGGTCGTGCACGTGCACCGGATCTTCGACCACGTTGAAGCCGAAGTCGTCGGTCTTGCCGTGCACGTGGCCCGCCTTGATGCCGCCGCCCGCCAGCCACATCGTGAAGGCCCGGTTGTGATGATCACGGCCGTCGTTGCCCTCCTGCACCATCGGCGTGCGGCCGAACTCGCCCCCCCAGACCACGATCGTGTCGTCGAGCAGGCCCCGTTCCTTGAGGTCCGTCACCAGCGCCGCCGAGGCCTGGTCGGTGTCGAGCGCGTTCTGCTTCACGGCCCGGGTGAGGTCGCGGTGCTGGTCCCAGGCCTCGTGGAAGAGCTGCACGAACCGCACGCCCCGCTCCAACAGCCGCCGTGCGAGCAGGCAGTTGCGGGCGAAGCCCGCCTTCGCCGGATCGGTGATCCCGTAGCGGGCGAGCGTCGCCGGCGACTCGTCGGCCAGGTTCATCAGGTCTGGCGCGCTGGCCTGCAGCCTGTAGGCCAGCTCGTAGGCCTGGATCCGGGCCGCGATCTCGGGATCCCCCTCGCGGCCCAGCGCCAGCGTGTTGAGCCGGCCCAGGACATCGAGCGAGTCCCGCTGGGCCTCGCGGTCGATCCCCTTGGGATTCGACAGATACAGGATCGGGTCGCCGCCGCCGCGGAGCGTGACGCCGCCGTAGACCGTCGGCAGGAAGCCGGGCCCGTAATTGCTGGCACCGCCGCTCGTGCCCTTGGCGCTGGTGAGCACGACGAAGCCCGGCAGATCCTCCGCCTCGCTGCCGAGGCCGTAGAGCGTCCAGGCGCCGAAGCTCGGCCGGCCGAACTGCTGCGAGCCGGTGTTCATCAGGATCTGCGCGGGAGCATGGTTCACCGCGTCGGTCTGCAGCGAGCGGACAAGGCAGATGTCGTCGACGATCCGGCTGGTGTGGGGCAGGAGCTCGCTGAGCTCGGTGCCGGATGAACCGGAGGGGCGAAACGCATATTTCGGGCCGAGCAGCGCCGAGTTGGGATTGATGAAGGCCGCCCGGTAGCCGTCGAGCAGGCCGGCGGGGGGCAGCTTGCCGTCGTGCCGGGCGAGCTCCGGCTTGTGGTCGAAGAGTTCGAGGTGGCTGGGGGCGCCGGCCTGAAACAGGTACACCACCCGCTTCGCCCGGGGAGCGAAGTGCGGCGGCTTCGGGGCGAGCGGGTTCGGCACCGCCGCCGCGGCCGCCTGCGCCTCGCGGGAGAGCAGCGCCCCGGCGGCGATCCCGGCCAGGCCCACGCCGCAATCGCGAAAGAACCAGCGGCGGGCGAGCATGCTCGCCCGAACCTCGTCTGCCAGGGGGGCATGCATCTCGCTCGCTCCTCAGTTTTTGGTGATGGTCTCGTCGAGGTTCAACAGCACCCGCGCCACGAGCGTCCAGGCGGCGGCATCCTGGGGTGTCGCCTCTGGCGGCAGTTCCGGCAGGGCGGCCGCGTCGCCGCCGGCAACCTCGCGGGCCGACAGCCAGCCCTCGGCCAGCCGCTTCCGCTGCCCGGCGAGGAACGCGAGCAGCTCCCGCCTTTCAGCGGCCGTGGGCCGCCGCGACGTGCACAGCAGGAAGGCATGGTCGAGCCGCGCGCCGTCGTCGTCGCCCGCTTCCCGCAGCGTCCTCACGGCCAGGGCCCGGGCGGCCTCGACGAACACCGGCTCGTTGAGGCCGGCAAGCGCCGCCAGCGGCGTGTTGGACCTCACCCGCCGCGCGCAGGAGAGGTCGCCGCTGGGGGCGTCGAAGCTGCCGAGCACGGGATCCGGCATCGACCGCTTGCGAAACAGGTAGACCGACCGGCGGTAGCGGTCCGGACCGGTCGCCGGCTTCCAGTAGTCGGGGTAGACGAAGTTGTAGTCGAGGACGTTCTGCGGCACCGGCGGAATCACGCCCGGCCCGCCCCCGGCATGCGTGACGAGCCCTGCGGCCGCGAGCGCGACGTCGCGCACGATTTCCGCGTCGACCCGAAACCTCGGGCCGCGGGCGAGCAGGCGGTTGGCCGGGTCGCCGGCCAGCTGGTCGGGCCCGGCCGCCGACGACTGCTGGTAGGTGTCGCTCATCACGATCGTGCGCAGGAGCCGCTTCTGGCTCCAGCCCTCGTCCATGAACTCCACCGCCAGCCAGTCGAGCAGTTCGCGGTGCTCGGGCGGCGGCGACCGCGTGCCGAAGTCGTCGGGGGTCTCCACGAGCCCGGTGCCGAAGACCGCCTGCCAGATGCGGTTCACCGCCACGCGGGCGGTGAGCGGCGAGTCGCGGGCAGCGAGCCAGCGGGCGAAGCCGAGCCGGTTCCGCGGGGCGTCGTCCGGAAAGGGATGAAGCGCCGCCGGCACGTGCGGCTCGACCACTTCGCGCGGCTTGTCCCACGCGCCGCGGTCGAGCAGGTGCGTCGGCCGATGCTCTGCCGAGCCGCGCTCGGCGGCATGGAGGATCGTCGTCGCCGAGACCGGCATCCGGGCCCAGAGCTCGTCGATCCGCGCGTTGAGGCCGGCGAACTCGGGCACCGTCAACCGCCAGGCGGCGAAGATCGCGGCCTCGTCTTCCGCCGTCCGCTCCTTCCGGGGCTTGAAGATCGCGAGGATCGCCGCCTGGTCGACGGGCGGTGCGGCCGGGTCGGCGGCGGTCGTGAGGCTGAACCGCAGGCAACCGGGCATCCTGCCGCCGGAGGTGTACTTGGAGCTGGGCGCCGTGTGGAACGTCAGCCGCAGCTGCGTGCCGGGCACAACGTCGAGCGGCTGCGCGAACCGCACGACGGCGACGCTCGGCTGGTGCCGGCGCAGGTGGCCGCGGTCGGGCGACCACGACGACGCCTGGTCGTCGTCGATCAGGTTCGCGACGGGCCCGAGCGACATCTCGGCCGAGAGTTTGCCTGCCTGGAGCTGCTCGGGCGAAAGCCTGTCGCCGTTGGAGTTGGTTCGCGGCAGCTTCGTCTCCGCCGCGGAGAAATCGGCCGTGGCCCCGACGAGCTGCACCTTCTGCCAGGCCTCCGCCTCCGGCGGCCGGACCTCGACCACGAGATCGGCGAGCCCCCAGGCGCCGTCCCGGCCCGGGCCGCCCATGAAGAGATCGCCGTGCATCAGCCCCTCGATCTGCAGGCCGGTCGCGCCACGGAGATCGGGCTCCGCCTCGAAGACGAAGCCGAAATCGCGGTGGCCGAGCATCAGGATCGATTGGTCGGCCAGCTGCACGGGATGGTTGAGGAGCCCCACGCTGTCCATCTGCCGCATCGTGATCGGCGTCCAGGCCACGAGCCCCGCGGCGACCCCGCGCTCCCACGCCTCGAGCTCGCGCCGCCACTCGGGACGGATCGTGCGGGCCTCGTCGGCGGCCGCCGCGAGGCCGGCCCGCAACTCGGCGAGCACGCGCGACTGCTCCGGCGTGTAGACGAAGGACCAGGCCTCGTGGGTGTCGTTGAGAAAGGCGAACAGGCCGTAATACTCGGTGTGCGAGAGCGGGTCGAACTTGTGGGTGTGGCACTGGGCGCACTGGGTCGTGAGGCCGAGGACCGACTTCCCGAGGCAATCGAGCCGATCGAACAATTCGACCATCCGGAACTCCTCGGGCACGATCGCCCCCTCCTCGTTGAGCATGCTGTTGCGGAGGAAGGCCGTGGCCACGACCTGATCCTGCGTGGCGCCGGGGAGCATGTCGCCCGCGATCTGCTCGACCAGGAAGGCGTCGTAGGGCATGTCGGAATTGAGCGCCGCGATCACCCAGTCGCGCCAGGCCCACATCTCGCGCTTGAGATCCTTCTCGTAGCCGTTGGTGTCGGAGTAGCGGGCCAGGTCGAGCCAGGGGCGGGCCCACTTCTCGCCGTAGCGCTCGCTCGCCAGCAGCCGATCGACCGTCTTCTCGTAGCCGTCTCGGGCGAAGGCCTCCAGGTCGGCGGGCGCGGGGGGCAGGCCGACGAGGTCGAGCCACAGCCGACGGCAGAGGGTGGCCTGATCGGCCGGCGGCGACGGCGCGAGGTTGCGGTCGGCCAGCTTCGCGCGGACGAACGCGTCGATCGGGTTCGCGGCTCCAGCCACCGGCGGCACGACGGCTTTCCGCGGCGGTTCGAAGGCCCAATGGCCCGCATATTCGGCGCCCTGGGCGATCCAGGCCTCGAGGATCGCCACCTTCTCGGGCGCGAGCGGCTTGTTTTCCCGCGGCGGGGGCATGACCTCGTCGGGATCCCGGGAATGGATCCGGCGCACGAGTTCGCTCTCGGCCGGCTTGCCGACGGCGATCGCGGCCAAGCCGGAGTCGCCACCTGCCAGGGCGGCATCGCGAAGATCCAGCCGCAGGCCCCCGTGCCGCGTCTCGGGGTCGAGGCCGTGGCAGTGAGCGCAGTGCTCGGCCAGGATCGGCTGCACGTGCTCGGTGAAATCGATCTTCACGGGCCCGGCCGCCCGGCCCTGGGCCGCCGCAGAGAGGATGGCCGCGATCACCCAGGGCGGGCTCGGGCGGACGCGGCGGCGGACGACGGTGCCGGCGATCACGCGTGCCATCGGAATGCTGCCTGCCCCTCGGGAGTGCACTCGTGCGGGGGTCCGTCGGGCCCCGCGGCCGACTGAAAGCGATCGACTGAAACTGGCCTGCGAGTATACCAGACGAGCAGCCGCGGTCTGCCGGGAGCCAGCGGCCGGCAGCGGCCGGGGGAGCCGCGGCGGTGACCGGCGGCCGTCAACCGCTACACTGCCGGGTTTTCCGGATCCCAGCCCTCCGGCCCACCCCGCCGCCCCAATCTCACTCCGGAGCCGTTCGCCATGATCACCGTCGCCGTGCTGGGCGCCACCGGCTACACCGCGCTCGAGGCCGTCAAGATCCTGCTCCGGCATCCGGAGGCGAAGATCGTCGCCGTCACGAGCCGGCAAGAGGGCAAGCCGCCGATCTCGACCGTCCACCCGAGCCTCGTGGGCCGGCTCGATCTCGAACTCGAGGACCTGGAGCCGGAGGAGGTGGGGCGGCGGGCCGACTGCGTGTTCGGCTGCCTGCCGCACTGCGCGAGCGCCGAGATCCTGCCCCGGGTGCTCGCCGCCGGGGCGAAGGTGGTGGACTTCAGCGCCGACTACCGGCTCGACGACGCCGGCACCTACCTCGAATGGTATGGCCACGAGCATCCCGACGCCGGCCGGTTGGGCGGCACCGTCTACGGCCTGCCCGAGCTGTTTCGCGAGCGGATCGCGGGCCAGCAACTCGTCGCCAATCCGGGCTGCTACGCCACCTCGGCGATCCTGCCGCTCGCGCCCCTGGTCAAGGCCGGCCTCGTGGAGCCGGCCGACATCATCATCGACTCCAAGAGCGGCGTCAGCGGGGCGGGGCGGCAGCCGAAGCTGATGACCCACTTTCCCGAGTGCAACGAGAGCATGTCGGCCTACAACGTGGGCCGTCACCGGCACACGCCCGAGATCGAGCAGATCCTGGCCCGCCACTCGGGCACGCGGCCCGAGGTGATCTTCACGCCGCAGCTCGCCCCGATGGACCGCGGCATCCTCTCGACGATCTACGCCCGCCCCACGAAGACCGTCACCGAGGCCGACGTGATGGGGCTGCTGCGGGAGGCCTATGCCGGCGAGCGGTTCGTGCGGGTGGTGGACCATCTGCCGGGGACGAAGGACACGGTGGACACCAACTTCTGCGACCTCACCGCCCGCGTCGTCCGCGGCCGGATCCTCCTGATCAGCTGCCTCGACAACCTGGTCAAGGGCGCCGCCGGCGCGGCGGTGCAAAACTTCAACGTCCTGTTCGGCCTCCCCGAGCACGCGGGACTGCTGTGAGGGCATACATGACTCCATCCGATCCGACCGTGCCCCACCCGATTCCGCCGCTCCCGCGGGGCTTCCGCCTGGCCGGCGTGCGGGCCGGCATCAAGCGGGACGCCACCCGCGAGGACCTCACGCTCGTGGCCAGCGACCTGCCGGCCACCGCGGCCGGCGTCTACACCACGAACCTCGTGTTCGCGGCGCCCGTGGCCTACGACCGGGCGCTCACGCCGGGCCGCGGCTTCCGCGGGATCGTGCTCAACTCCGGCAATGCCAACGCCTGCACCGGCGTCCGCGGCCTGGACGACGCCCGGGCGATGGCGGCGGCGGCCGGGCGGGCGATCGGGGCGACGGCCGACGAGGTGCTCGTGCTCTCGACGGGCATCATCGGCGAGTTTCTGCCGCTGGAAAAAATCACGACCGGGATCGCCGCGGCGGCGGAGCGGCTGGGGGCCGACGACGCGGCGGCGCTGGCCGCGGCCCGCGGGATGATGACGACCGACACCCGGCCCAAGCTCGCGGGAGGCTCGTTCGAGGCGGAGGGAACACGCTCCACGCTGTTCGCGATGGCCAAGGGCGCGGCGATGATCGGCCCCCGGATGGCCACGATGCTCGGGATCGTGCTGGTCGATGCGGCCCTCGAGCCGGCCGACGCCCAGCGGCTCCTGGCCGAGGCGGCCGAGGAGAGCTTCAACTGCGTGAGCGTGGACGGCCACATGAGCACCAACGACACCGTGCTGCTCCTGGCCAACGGCGCGGCCGGGGGCAGCCCGCTGCACGGCGCCGGGCTGGCCGCCTGCGGCCGGGCCGTGCTGGAGGCCTGCCGGACGCTGGCTCGCGAAATGGCCGACGACGGCGAGGGGGCGACCCACACGATCCGGATCGAGGTCAGCGGGGCTTCCGATCGCGAGGCGGCCCGGCGGATCGCCCGCTCGATCGCCGACAGCCCGCTCGTCAAGACGGCGATCCACGGGGCCGACCCCAACTGGGGCCGGATCGTGTCGGCGGCGGGCTACGCCGGGGTGCCGTTCGACCCGGCGAGACTCGAACTGCGGCTCAACGGCAGGCTCTTGTTTCAGGGAGGCTCGCCGGTGGCCTTCGACGAAGGGGCCGTCTCCGCCTCGATCCGCGGGGCCCGCGAGACGCTCGTTGAAGTGTCCGTCGGGGACGGCCCGGGCCGGATCCGGTTCTACTCCAGCGACCTTTCGGCCGATTACGTCCGGCTCAACGCCGATTACCGCACGTAGGCCGGGAGCCGGGAGCCGGGCGGCAGGCGGCCGATGGCCGATGGCCGATGGCCGGCTTGACGCCGCCGCGGTTACATTGTTTGATCCGGAAAAGGACGCTCCCCGCAGGACCCGCCGCCCCGCCATGCTCGTCGCTCCGCCCCTCGTCGTCCCGTGCCCGGTGCCTCCGCTCGGCTGGCCCGGGGGTGTCTCGGGCGAGCCTGTCGCCCGGTCGGTCGGCCGCGCCGTGGCGGCGGTCGATCCCGAAGATGACGAGGAGCTTGCAGACGACGACCTGCCGCTGGCCGAGCCGGCCGAGGAGGAGTCGAACTTCGACGACTTCGACGACGAGTTCGACGACGACTTCGAGGAGGAAGAAGACGATCCCGATTGGGATCACCCCGACGAAGGAGAGGCTCCGCCGCCTGCCAAGGGGCCCGGCGGCAAGAAGTAGTCGCGCGGGCCGCGGGCCCGCGCACCGACAGCGGAAATCTGCCATGTCCGGGATCGACACCCCGCAGTCCGTGCCTGACGACCCCGGCGCCGGCTCCGGACCGCGGCCCGGGGGCCGGAGCCGGCGCAAGGCGGAGCCCTGGTTCGGGGATCTCGGCCAGCTCGACTTCGACATCGAGTTCTTCGAGCGGATCCTGGCCCGCAAGCAGAACTCGGTCGAGGTGCTGCGGATCCTGGCCGAGCTTGTCTCCAAGAAGGGAGACCTGAACCGGGCGGTGGATTACGACCGCCGGCTGGTCGAGCTCGAGCCCGACGACTTCCTGGCCCGCTACAACCTCGCCTGCTCGCTGGCCCGGGCCGGCCGCGCGGACGAGGCCATCGATTCGCTCTCGCGGGCGATCCTGCTGGGCTACGACGATCTGGCCCACATGGAAAGCGATCCCGACCTCGAATCGCTCCACGAGCATCCGGACTTCCAGGCCTTGCTGGGCGACGGCTGACCCCGGCTGCTAGGATTCCGGCGACCGCGGGGGACGCCGCGGCGGCCAGGAGCCCGCAGGCAGGCATGCTCGACCAATTCGACAAGATCAGCGATTCCGTGGCGTTCATCCGCAGCCGGTGGAGCCTCTCGCCCAAGGTTGCGATCATCCTCGGCAGCGGGCTGGGAGGGATTTCCGGCACGCTCGCCGAGGCCGTCACCATTCCCTACGACGAGATCCCGCACTTCGCCCGGTCCACGGCCCACGGCCACGCCGGGCAGTTCGTCTGCGGGCTCTTCGACGGGGTGCCGGTGGTCGTGATGGAGGGGCGGATGCACGCCTACGAGGGCTACCCGCTCCAGCAGATCACTTTCCCGGTGCGGGTCATGAAGCGGCTGGGGGCCGATCTCCTGGTGGTCACCAACGCCTGCGGGGGCTTGAACCCGCAGTATCGGACGGGCGACCTGATGGTGATCGAGGATCACATCAACCTGCTGGGCGACAACCCGCTGATCGGGATCAACGACGAGCGGCTCGGGCCGCGGTTTCCCGACATGTCGGCCCCCTACACGCCGGCGCTGGTCGATGCGGCGCTGGCCGTGGCCCGCCGCGAGGACTTCGTGGCCCACCGCGGCGTCTATGTCGCCGTGACCGGGCCGAACCTCGAGACCCGGGCCGAGTATCGCTTCCTGCGGACGATCGGGGCCGACGTGGTGGGCATGTCCACCGTGCCCGAGGTGCTCGTGGCCGTCCATGCCTCGATGCGGGTGCTCGGCATTTCCGTGATCACCGACATGTGCCTGCCCGACGCCCTCGAGGTGGCCACCGTGGAGCACATCCTGGCGGTGGCCCGCGCGGCCGAGCCGAAGCTGCGGGCGATCATCCGGGCGGCCGTGAAGGCCGCCTGACTCATCTCCCGTCGCCAGGAGTCTCCGTTCGATGGCCCCCCAGCCGATCAAGGTTCTCGTCGCGGGCTGCGGCCACATGGGCACGTCCCACGCCAAGGCCTACCACGCCCTGCCGGGCTTCGAGATCGTGGGCGTGGTGGCGCGGGGCGAGGCCTCGCGGCGGGCCCTGCTCGACGCCGTGGCCGCGGAGTATCCGCAGTTCTCCGACTACCACGAGGCGCTCGCCGCCACCAAGCCCGACGCCGTCTCGATCAACACCTACCCCGACACCCACGCCGCCTACGCGCTGGCGGCCTTCGCGGCGGGCTGCCACGTGTTTCTGGAGAAGCCGGTGGCGGTGACCGTGGCCGAGGCCGAACGGGTAGTGGCCGCCGCCCGCCAGGCGGGCAAGAAGCTGGTGGTGGGCTACATCCTCCGCGTCCACCCGACGTGGGTCCGGTTCATCGAGACGGCCCGCTCGCTCGGCAAGCCGCTGGTGATGCGGATGAACCTCAACCAGCAGTCATCCGGCGACCGGTGGAAGACCCACAAGGCGCTGATGGACTCGATGTCGCCGATCGTGGA
>JBIKXY010000269.1:0-3815 GCA_044355515.1 Pirellulales bacterium | reverse complement strand
GGATCCTGCGGGAGCCTGGTATTCGGCGGTGGTGGTGCCCGGAGGATTGCCCTGGACGAAGGCCCCCGGCGAGCGGTTGCTCGACATGGCGCCCTTCTTCGCGGTCCATCTGCTCGCGCCGGTGGCCGCCTGGGCGTGGCTCGGCCGGACCGGCCGCACGCAGGACCTGACGCTGCCGACGCTCGTCTGGCTGCTCGCCTGGCCGCTCGGCACGGCGTCGGTGTTCAAGACGGGCGGCACGAACAACTGCCTGCAGGGCTTCCCCCTGTGGTTGCCCGCAGCCGCTGTCGTCGGCGTGGCGGCGGTAATCTGCCGCATCGGCAAGACCCGGGCCGTTGTGGCGGTCGCTGCCATCAGCGTCCTCCTGCTGGGTGCACGGATCGCGACCCGGCCGGTCAAGATCTGGAGGCCGACCATCGACGGCTACGCCGAGGCGGTCGAACTCTCCCGGCGGCTGCCGGGCATGCTCTGGTTTCCCTGGAATCCGTTGGTGACGGTGCACACCGAGGGCCGCATGTACCAGACGGAAGACGGTCTCTACATTCGCCAGGTCGCGGGCCGGCCCGTGCCCGACGCCACCAGCCGGCGGCATCTGCCGCCCCGGCTGTCCGGGCGCGTGCTGCCCAGCAGCGGCAGCGAGTGGGGGCTGGCCGCCCGCTTCCTGCCCGGTCCGATGGAACGGGTGGACCTGGAGAACTGGGTCGTGATCAGGCAGCGGCGGGCACCGCGGGCCGGCGAGGAACCATGAGCATGCACGCGCGGCCCGATCACCCGCCGGAAGTCGAGGCGCTGCGTCCGCCACGACGCGTCGCCGTCGCGTTCGGCTGGGCGGTCCTCGCCGCGCTACCGTTCCTGTCGCTGCATGTCGCGCAGTATGTCCGCGGGCCGGGCGTGCCGACGGGATTCATCTGCTACGACCTGCCCTACTACGTCGCCAACGGCCGCGAGATCTTCGAACGCGGCAACGGGCTCGGCTACGGCAACCCCTACGACCCGGCCGCCGCACCGCCGGCGATCTACTACCACCTGCTCTCATGGGTTTTCGGCTGCGGGGTGAGCGTCTGCGGGATCCCGCCGGCCGTGCTGTTTCTCACGGTCGGTGTCGTCGCCGCCGTGCTGTTCGGATACGGCACCTTTCGACTGGTCGAGGCCGTGCTGCCCGGTGACGGGCTCGTGCCGCCGCTGTTCCTGCTCTCGATGTGGGGCGGCGGGCTGCTCGTGCTCGCGGCGCTGGGCGGCAACCTGGCCCGGGGCGAAGCCTGGCACCACGACCTCTTCCGCCTCGATCCGCACGACGGCTGGTGGTTTCTCAACTGGGGCCGCAACGCCGTGTTCCCCACCGAGGCCGCCTACCATGCGCTCTCCGTTCAGGCCTGGCTGGGAGCGGTCACGCGCCGGCACTGGCGGTCGGTCGCGGCGGTCGCGGTCCTCGCCGCGACCCATCCGTTCTCGGGCATCCAGCAACTGCTGATCATCGGCGCCTGGCTGCTGGCGTCGGCGATCGGCGACCGTTCCGCCCGGCCGCCGCTGGCCGTGCTCTGCCTGGTCGGCCTGGCCTTCGTCGGCTATTACTTCGGCTACCTGCCGCGGTTCCCCGAGCATCGGCAAATCTTCGCCGAGTGGTCGCTCGACTGGACGCTGCCGCCGGCGACGATGCTGGCCGCCTACGGGCCGGTCGCGACGCTGGCCGCGACCCGTTGCTGGCAGGATCGTCACCGCTGGCGGCCGGAACTGACGTTCTTCGTCGTCGCCGCCTGCGTGTCGCTCGTGCTCGCCAAGCACGAGCTCGTCGCCCCGCCGCGGCAGCCGCTGCACTTCACCCGCGGCTACATCTGGATGCCGCTCTGCCTGCTGGGGCTGCCGCTGGTCCAGCGGGCCGCGCCGGCGGCCGCGGCCCGCTGGAGCCACGCCGCCCGGGTCGGCGCGGCAGCCGTCTGCTGCGGGCTCTTCTGTTGCGACAACGTCGCCTGGCTGACGAGCCGATGGGTCAGTAACGGCGACGAACTGCGGACCAGCCGGGCCATGTTGGACATCTTCCGGCAACTCGACACGCGCCACGAACGGGGCGTGGCCTTGATTTTCCATGGTGACGGCACAGACGACAACTATCTGCTCGCGACGTTCACCCAACTCGACCCCTTCATTGGTCACGTCTTCCTGTGCCCCGACCGTGATGCGCGCTATGCAGCCCTCGCCCGCTGGGCCGAAACCGGCTCCGCAGACCCGTTGTTCGCAGCCGTCGACGTGCTGATTCTCCCCACGCGCCGCACCTATCCGGTGGCGGCCGGGGCCTGGGAGACCATCTGCGCCAACCCGCGGTTCCACGCCTTGAGGCGCCGCCGATGATCGCCCCGCGCCGGACCGTCGCCTGTTGGTCGCTCGTGGCCGTGCTTCCGTTCTGGTCGGTCTACGCGTCCCACTTCCTGCAGGGACCGCTCCAGCCGACGGGCTTCCTGATCATGGACGCCGCCTATTACGGGGCCAACGGCCGCGAAATCTTCGAGCGCGGCAACGGGCTGGCCTACTGCAATCCCTACGATCCCGACCCCGCCGCTCCGGTGATCTACTGCCACTGGCTCCCGTGGATCCTCGGCTGCGGCACGAAGATCCTCGGGATCGATCCCGGGCTGGTCTGGATGGCCGTGGGGGCGGCCGGTGGGCTGGCGTGTGCCTGGTTCACGTTCCGACTCGTCGAGGCCGTGCTGCCCGGTGTCCGCGGGCTGCCGACGTGTTTCCTGATCGCGATCTGGGGCGGCGGCCTGCTCATCGTGGCATCCGTGATCACGCACGCCGCACTCGGGCGGCCGCCGCTGGAGAATCTGCTGCTCTACGATCCCTTCGGGGGCCACTGGTTCCTCAACTGGGGGCGGAACCTCGTGCTCCCCGTCGAGGCGGTCTACCACGCCCTCGTCGCCGCGGCCTGGCTCGCCGTCGTCCGCGAGCGGCCCTGGCCGGCGGTGGCGGCCGTCGCGGCGCTTGCCGCCACGCATCCCTTCTCCGGCATCCAGCACATCCTCGTGCTCGGGGCCTGGTTCGGCTTCCGCGCGCTCCAGGGCCGCCGCATCGAGCCGGCGGCCGTGTGCCTCGGCCTGGTGACGGCGGCGTTCGTCGCCTATTACTTCGCCTACCTGCCGCGCTGGCCGCAGCACCGGGCGATCCACGAGCGCTGGTCGCTGGCCTGGAATCTCGGCCTGACCACGATCCTCGCCGCCGGACTGCCCGTCGCGGCGCTCGCCGCCGTCCGCTGCTGGCAGGACCGCGGCCGCTGGCGGCCGGAGATGACGTTCTTTCTGATCGCGGCCGGGGTGTCGTTCGCGCTGGCGAAGCACGAGTTGTTTCTGCCGCCGCGGCAGCCCCTGCACTTCACCCGCGGCTACACCTGGCTGCCGCTGTGCCTGCTCGGGCTGCCGGTGGCCCAGCGGATGCTGGCCCGGGCGCTGGCCCTGCGGGGCGGGCGGTTGCTGGTGGCGGCGGCCCTGGCGCTGGCCTGGCTCGACAACGCGACCTGGATTGCGGTGCAGTGGGGCGGCTCCGACCGCCAAGGCCTCCGCCTGGCGCCGGCGCTACGCGATGCCTTCGCCCGGCTCGATGCGGCGGACGAGCGGGGCGTGGTCGTCGTCGTGGCGCCGCCGGGCCGGAAATGGCCCCACGCCAACTTCCTGGCCGGCACCTACACCGGCCTGACGCCTCTCCTCGGCCACCTCCATCTGACACCCGGGTTCGACGCCCTGTCGCAGCAGGCCGGTGACTGGCTGCGGTCCGGCACCGTGTTCCCGGCCCTCGACCGCGTGACTGTGGCGATCGTGGCCCCGTCG
>JBIKXY010000383.1:0-3837 GCA_044355515.1 Pirellulales bacterium | reverse complement strand
TGATAATTAACAACCTTAGTCTTCTTCTTATTAGCCATAGTGTTCTCCTTAAGCAAGGGTTAGAGCGTACTTCATAACATCAATCGTGGTGTCCTGATTCTTACCCATGAGATTGCTATAAGCGGAGGACTCAAAGGTAGGCTTCTTACCACGGGCAGGGATACGATGCTGAACCTCATTGGTAACAGCGTTAGCAGCAAGCCAGAGATTAGCAGTCGTGCTAAGCTGCTGCCGCTCAGTATCAAACACCTCAGCCCACTTAGCAATCGTAGTAGTAGCCTTCAGGTAGTTGGCATACTCAGACTCAGACTGAGGATTGGTAACGATAGGCTCCTCAATCATACCCCACACATCCATCCAGAACTTCTGAATGTCAGACTTAGTAAGCTCCTTGCGGACAAGCGTATCAACCTTCTCCTCAAACAGCTGGCCCGTCTTAGCATAGAACTTAAGGGCATCAGCCATAGCATCCTGCTTCTTCTTCATATCACCAGTATGCACGATGCGGAAAGACTTCTTCATACCCGCAGCCATAGCCATGCTCAGAGTATTCTGACACACGATACGCACACTAGTAGGAAGGGCAGACATGGCAAGCGTACCATCATGGCTATTGATGAGAGCCATATACTTCTCAATCGGATCTCGTCCACCAGCCCCATGCATAGTACCAGTACGGCAAAGGACAACCAGACGGCGACCACCATTCATAGACAGCGCAGACTCAACCTGAATCTTGTCACCAAGATGATAGGCCATGTCAAACACTTCACTATTCTGGATGATCTTGTAGTCAGGAGACTGGATCGACAGGATAGTATTGGTATCACCACGAACGATAGCGTTGTACTCATCAGACTGAGCATCACCCGCACTAACAGGGCCAACCTTAAAGACATCCCAATTAAGACCAGCAATATTCATAGCCTCGGTCGGAGACATCTCCTCATTAATCACAACGCCAAGCCCGTGCCATGCAGCCTCCTTATGAAAGACTGCGCCATCAGTATCCGTAATATTGTGAGCCATTAGTTTCCTTTAATAGGTATCATCTTCATCGTAGCGACCATGACGATCATTGTCGCGTACCTTACTCCGCTTATAAGGATCAAGCCGTGGTTTCTTGGGCTTGTCCTTGTCCACACTCTTTTCGGTTTTCTTTTTCTGCTCGCTCATAGTCACTCTGTAAGTAGTAAAGAACCATGCTAAGGTTATTGATGTCATTCTTGGTAAGCTTCTGCTGCTTAATGCAAGTAAAGCCCATCTCCCCATCCATCTTTATGAGAGACAAGGCAACCTCAATCTCACCCGTAGTAATGTTCTTACTCAAGATACCCTGCATAATGCAGTAGTCATTCACATCACCAACAGTCTGCGTTCTCGTAGAGATAATCATGTAGTTCCTTTTGTTTACCACCAACCCACAACAAAACCGTTATGTTCCTTGACAGTATTAAACCATGCGTACAAAGCCTTCACCTCAGCAACAGTAACACAGTACTCGTAGAAGTAATTCATATCATTGTAATCCTTGTGACTATCCTTGTCATAGGAATCAATGATGTTCTTGAGTGAGTCAACAATCATATTGAGATCCTCGTTAGACATCTTCTCGGTATACAAAGTCACGCCTGAGATTGACTCAATAAAACTATTGTATACCTTACCTCTGAAGGAGGAGCCACCACCACTAAACATACCACCGCAAAGATGAATACAACTCTCGGGAAACAAAGTATCAGCCATCGGTTCCTTATCTACATACGCATAAGTATCAAGACCCATTACAATCCTTTCTAAAGAGTGGGCCGGGAGAGACTTGAACTCTCAACCAATTGATTAAAAGTCAACTGCTCTACCTATTGAGCTACCAGCCCAATAGCATCGGTGGGAGTCGAACCCACACTTGGTCGATTTTAAGTCGAGTGTCTCTGCCATTGGACTACGATGCCGTAAAGTATAAGACCCATCAGAACTTATACTCCTAGTTTAATCATGTCCTTTATTTTATGATACCTTGGCGGGTTGAAAGTCGCGCTGTATATCATAACGCATGAGGGATTTGTTGGTCTACAAGGAACATCCCTGATAGGGATCGAACCTATAGCCTATGACTTAGAAGGTCATTGCTCTATCCAATTGAGCTACAGGGACAAACATGGAAGGGGCGGGAGTTGCACCCACATATTCACGCTTATAAGGCATGCGCTCTATCTACTTTTCAGCCACCCTTCCAGTAGATTACTTCTTCTTACTCTTGATACCGGGGATAACCTTCTCCCTCTGCATCTTAATCTGCTTCTCAAGCAGCGTACAATAGTTAGACAGACCAGTAATCCGATCCTTAATGATATCCATCTCCTTGGTAATCATCCACACCATGAACCACATGGTAGCACCAAGAATAACAAACAGAACAAAAGCAAAGGTAGTGTCAGACATTTAAATCTCCTTAATCGTCTTCGTCGTTTTCGTTTGGCAGATCTTCCCATTCCTCAACGGGAGTCTGTTCGTACTCATACTGTTCCCATTCATCGGGAATACAGTCGATGAGTGCATCTCCAATAATCTCTTCCATATCCTCAACCCATTCAATGAAGTCGGACTGTGGAATCCTACTCGCATCAATCTCAAATCCATTAAGCCAATCCTTCCAGTAAGTAAAGACTGCGGTATCATTCATTAGATTACCCGCACTTCCACATTACAATCGGACACAGCATTCTCAATCAGCTCACGAACATTGTCGTTGACATTATCCTCAACGATATAGTTGAAGGTATCAGAGTCAACATAGTCACGGACAACCTGCTCACATGCATCCTTAACCATAGTGTTAATCTCCTTACGGAAATCATCTGTGTTAATGGCATCAAGCACCATCTTAGTAATGGTATCTCCAACAGTAGACTCAACCTTAGTAGCAATCTGATCGGTAATAAGATTGGTAATCAGCTCAGCCATCTCCTGCTTAGTAGCATAGTTAGCAAACTTCATACGCTGTTCGATCTTCTCATACAACAGGTCAACAAGGATAGCAGTAGTATCGGTAGACATTAGCAGTAAGCCTCAACAAGATGTTCAAGGGAATCAATCATAAGTTCCTCTTCATCGGTAAGCCAATACCGATTAAAGGTACGCTGGTCAAACTCATTCAACATTTCAATAGCCTTGTCCCGCTTCTCTGAATCATCAATCCAAAGAAAGAACTTATCATGCACCTCACTAATGAAGGAGACATCATCACTAACAAAGAAGGTACTAGGTTTCACTTTGATTCTCTCTTGATAAAGAGTTTCTCTTCCGTTGCAATGATAGGCGACAACTTATTCAACTCATACTCCATGTAATCAGGGAGATCCTCAATGGGATTACCATGATCCACCAAAGTAAAGTAGCCCATGAGACTACGATCTTCAATCATCTCTTGCAGCACATCATAAAGTAACTGCTGCTGACTATCATCCTCAACCTCAATCAGCATAATCAATCTCTTCATTAGGCTCTCCTTCATAGGGGGTTGTGGCATTGTAGCCGTTGTCAAGACAATGATTCTCTAGATAAGACTTGAGTGTACCAATGGGAATGAAACCATCAGGCTCAACACATTCGATAAATAGGTTATCAAAGATCCATTCATCATCTTCAATAACCCATACAATACTATACTCAACCTTAATCAAACCATAGTCTTCATGGTTAAACTCTAGATAGTGTTTGTTTGTTCTCTTCATAAGGTTCACCTTACTGATCTGTATCAGTAGCCCCAACCATTCGGCAGAGGGTAGTTAGTGCAAGTGCGGGAGTTTCAAACGCTCCGATAGTCAGCCAATATGG
>JBIKXY010000087.1:0-11722 GCA_044355515.1 Pirellulales bacterium | reverse complement strand
GGTTCATCGAGACGGCCCGCTCGCTCGGCAAGCCGCTGGTGATGCGGATGAACCTCAACCAGCAGTCATCCGGCGACCGGTGGAAGACCCACAAGGCGCTGATGGACTCGATGTCGCCGATCGTGGACTGCGGCGTGCACTACGTGGATGTGATGTGCCAGATGACCCGCTCGAAGCCGGTTCGCGTGACGGCGATCGGGGCCCGGCTCTCCGAGGAGCTCGTGCCGGGGATGTACAACTACGGTTGCCTGCAGGTGAGCTTCGCCGACGGCTCGGTCGGCTGGTACGAGGCGGGCTGGGGGCCGATGATGAGCGAGACGGCCTGCTTCGTGAAGGACGTGATCGGTCCGCGGGGCTCTGTCAGCATCGCCGGCGTCAAGGAGGGGGCGGCCGGCAGCGACGAGATCGAGGGCCATACGAAGGCGGCCGTCTTGAAGCTGCATCATGCCGAGCTCACGGCCGACGGCTCCTTCGTCCGGGCCGACGACTACCTCGACTGCTCGGGCGAGCCCGACCACGACGGTCTCTGCCGCCTGGAGCAGGAGCTGTTTCTCGACGCGATCCTGCACGACCGCGACCTCGGCGACCACATGGACGACGCGGTCAACAGCCTGCGGATCGTGCTGGCGGCCGACGAGGCCTTCAAGACCGGGCAGACGATCGAGCTCGCGTGAGAGCCGCCGCACCGGCCCGACGACCCCATGAAGCCTCCGCCCGTCGTCCTCACCATCGCCGGCTCCGACAACTCCTGCGGGGCCGGGCTCCAGGCTGACTTGAAGACGATCACCACGCTCGGCGGCTACGCCCAGACGGCGGTCACCTGCGTGGTGGCCGAGGTGCCGGGGGCCGTCGAGATGATCCAGCCGGTGAGGCCGGCGGTGGTGGCGGCCCAGGTGCGGCTCTCGCTGCGGGCGTTTCCCGTGAAGGCCGCCAAGACGGGGATGCTCTTCTCGCGCGGGATCATCGAGGCGGTGGCCGAATCGCTGGCTGCCGTGCCGAAGCTGCCGCTGGTGGTCGATCCGGTGATGGTGGCTTCGAGCGGCGACCCGCTCTTGGAGCCGGCGGCGATCGCGGCCTACCGGCGGCTGCTGTTTCCGCGGGCGACGCTCGTGACGCCCAATCTCGATGAACTTCGGATCCTCTCGGGCGAGCCCTGCCGCGATCTCGCCGGCATGGAGGCGGCGGGGCGGAGGCTCGTGGATCGCCACGGCTGCGGGTTTTTGCTCAAGGGCGGGCATCTCGGGGGCCGCGTCGCCACCGACATCCTGGTGACGCCCGCCGGCAGCGAGCGGCTGGCGGCCCCGTTTCGCCGCGGGATCGACACCCACGGCACCGGCTGCACGTACTCGGCCGCCATCGCCACGGGCCTGGCCCGGGGGCTGGGGCTCGCCGAGGCGGTGCGCGAGGCGAAGGCCTTCATCACCGCCGCGATCGGCGGCACGCTCCGCTGGGGGAAGACCCAGGCGCTCGACCACCGGGTGCGGCCGAACGGGTAGCCGCGGGCCTCACCACTGGAAGCCGTAGAGGCCCGGCAGGTCGAGGATCCCGGTGAGCTCGTCGAGCGCCCGGCGGCCCTCGTCGAGGAGCGCCGGGTCGGCCAAGTCGGCGACCGCGAGCCGGTCGCGGTAGTGCCGCCGCACCCAGGCTTCGAGGGCGTCGAGCAGGGCCGGGGTGGCGAGCACTCCCGGATGCACCGCCGCGAGCTCCTCCGGCGTGAGCACCACCCGCAGCCGCAGGCAGGCCGGGCCGCCGCCGTTTCGCATGCTCTGCCTGACGGCGACCGGATGGACGGCCGTGATCGGCCCGCCCATCGCAACGAGCCCGTCGAGCCAGCGGCTCGTGGCGGCCTGCTCGCGGCACTCGGCCGGGCAGACGAGGGCCATGCCGCCGGCGGGGAGCGTGACGAGCTGGCTGTTGAAGAGGTAGGAGGCCACCGCATCGGCGAGCGACAACTCCCGCTCCGGCACCTCGATCACGACAAGGCCGCCGCCGCAGGCTCGGGCATAGGCCGCGCGGAGTGCATCGCGGGCCGCGGGGCCGTCGGCGTAGGCCCGCTCGTGCACGAGCAAGACATGCTCGTTGGCCACCGCGATCACGTCGTTGTGAAACACCCCGGCGTCGATCGCGGCCTCGCTCTGGCGGAGGAACAGGGTCTTGTCGGGAGCCAGGCCGTGCAGCCGGGCCACGGCCTCCGAGGCGGCGAGCGACTGCCGGGCCGGATGGCGGCCGCCGGGCCGGGGTTCTGCCTCGCGGCCGTAGACAAAGACCTCGATGCCCGGCTCGCCGTGGGAGGGGCAGAGCCGCATCTGATTGGCCGCACCTTCGTCGGCAAAGGGCAGGGCGGCCGGCAGCGGGGCGTGGTGGGCGAAGCGGGCGGGGTCGGGGAAGATCCGGCCGAGTACGGCGGCCGTCGCCGGCGGCTCGAGCGAGCGGTGAAACTGGCTGACCAGGTTCGCGGGCGTGAGGTGAACCCGGCCGTCGGGCGTGTCGGCGGCGGGGGAGACGGAGGCGGCGTTGGCCGCCCACATCGACGAGGTGCTCGCCACGGCCGAGAGCAGCTCCGGTGCCGCGCGGGCCGCGGCGGCCAGCACCCGGGCGTCGTCTCCGGCGAAGCCGAGCCGGCGCAGGGCCGAGACGAGCGGCCGCTCCTGGGGCGGGAGCACGGCCTGCGGGATGCCGAGCGCGACCATGAGCCGCAGCTTCGCGATCCCCTCGAGCGCCGCTGCGCGGGGGTTGGAGACCTCGTGGCGGTGCCGCTGCGAGGCGACGTTGCCCAGCCCCAGGCCGCCGTAGTGGTGGGTGGGGCCGACCAGGCCGTCGAGGTTGAGTTCGATCGCAGCCATGCTGATTTCGATCACTCGAGGCCGGGCGGGCGAGCGGGCGCCGTCACGCGGTCGCGTTCGAGCGAGGCCACGGGATAGCCGCAAGAGTCGATCGCGAAGAACCCGCTCGGCCGGTGGTTGCCGCTGCGACCGATGCCGCCGAAGGGCAGCCGCGGCGAGGCGCCGGTGGTCTGGCGGTTCCAGGTGATGACGCCGGCCCGCACGCGGCGGCGGAAGGCGTCGGAGAGCGACCGCTCGTCGCTGACGAGCCCCGCGGCCAGGCCGTAGGCGGTGCGGTTGGCCTCGGCGATCGCCGCCTCGAAGTCGGGCACGCGGACAAGCTGCAAGAGCGGCCCGAACCATTCGGCGTCAGGCCGGTCGCGAACGGCCGTCACGTCGACGAGCCCCGGCGAGAGGAGCGTGGCGATGCCCCGTGTGGTCGTCATGCGCCTGAGGGCGATGCCGCCCCGGGCGACGAGATCGTCCTGGGCCGCGAGCAGGCTCCGGGCCGCGGCCTCGTGGATCACCGGGCCCATGAAGGGTTCGGGCACATCGTCTGGCAGGCCCACGCGGATGCCTTCGATCCGGACCAGCAGCCGCGCGATGAAGGCGTCGCCGTCGGCCCCCGCCGGCACGATCAGCCGCCGGGCGCAGCTGCACCGCTGGCCGGCCGTGAGAAAAGCGGAGAGGATCGTGAGCGTCGCCGCGGCGTCGAGGTCGCTCGCGGCGTGGACGACGAGCGGGTTGTTGCCGCCGAGTTCGAGGGCCAGCATCTTGCCCGGCTCCTCCACCCACAGCCGCCGCAGGGCCACGCCCGTTTGGTAGCTGCCCGTGAACAGGATCCCGTCGTGGCCTGGATCGGCCGCCAGCGCGGCGCCCGTCTCGCGGCCGCCTTGCACGAGATTGAACACGCCCGGCGGCAGCCCGACCCGCTCCCAGAGTTCGGCCAGCCGCCGGCCCGTGAGCGGCGTGAACTCGCTCGGCTTATAGACCACCGTGTTGCCCGCGAGCAGAGCCGGCACGATGTGGCCGTGGGGGATGTGGCCCGGAAAGTTGAACGGCCCCAGGACGGCGAGCACGCCGTGGGGGCGGTAGCGGACGGCCGCTGCGTCGCCGGGGGCCGCGGCTGGCAAGAGCACGGCGCGATCCTGCTGCCGCTCCCGCCAGGCGTCGATCGTGGCCGCCACCTTGCCGACCATGCTGGAAAGCTCCTCGCGGACCTCCCAGCGCGGCTTGCCGGTCTCGAGGCCGATCGCGTCGGCGAGCGACTCGCCGTTGGCCGCGAGCTCTCGGGCACACGCCTCGAGGATCGCGATCCGCGCCTCGGGCGGCCGGTCGGCCCAGGCTGCCTGCACCGCGCGGGCTGCGGCGATCGCGGCGGCCACCTCGCTCGCCGTGGCGGCCGCGCCGGACCAGACGGTCTGGCCGGTGGCGGGGTTGTTCGAGGTGAAACCGGGGCCGCCGCCGGCGAGCCACTCCCCCGCGATGAACTGCTCCCGCTCACCGATCGGTGTCATGACGCCCCCCGAAGCCGGCCGAACCGCACCGTGTCGCCCACGACCATGCCGAGCGCCGTGGCGGCAGCGCGGGGCAGGCCCACGCCGCCGTCGGGCAGGTGCGTGACCGTGGTCTGGCAGGCCCGAAACGCCACGCCACGGGTGCCGACCAGGTGGTCGCCGGCGGTGACCGGCTCGTCGGTGACGGCCGTCACCAGGGCCGTCACGCTCTCCCGCACGAGCCGCAGTTCGTCCCGCGGGCAGCCGACGATCGGTCCGGCCTCGAAGATATCGACCATGCCGGTGGGGGCGAACCCTTCCTGCCGGAGGATCGCGAGGGCCGGCTCGGTCTCGGGATGCACGCGGCCGATCACCGCCTGGGCCGCCGGCGGCAAAAGCGGAATGTAAATCGGATGCGTGGGCATCAGGTCGGCGATGAACCGCTTGTTGAGCAGGCTCAGGTAGTCGGCCTTGGGGTAGTCGATCTCGAAGAAGTGGCGGCCGACGGCGTCCCAAAACTCGCTCCGTCCCGCGTCGTCGAGCACGCCCCGCATCTCGGCGATCACCGTCTCGTCGAAGCTCCAGGGGTGCTCGGCGATGAACAGGAACCGGGCCAGCGACAGGGGCCGGCCGAGCCCGCGGCCGCGGAGGTCGGGATGGAGAAACATGCTCCCGATCTCGCAGGGGCCGTCGTGCTCCTTTTCGAGGTGCAGCGTCTGGATCTCCTTGCGGACCCCGAGCATCTTCGACTCATGCAGGCTGGTCTCGATCCGGTAGGCGTAGAAGGGCTCGAAGCCCCCGACCTTGGAGACGATGCCGGCGGTGCCGAGCACCCGGCCGCTGGCGGGGTCGTCGAGCACGAACAGGTAGGCTTCGCCCTGGGGCCGCTGGTCGGGGAGCCGGCGAAACGCTTCCTCGGAGTCGCGGATCCGGCCCGCGAGCCAGTCGGCGTCTTTGGGGAGCGTGGTGAGGCCGAACGACGTCTGCCCGGCGAGGCCGAGCAGGGCTTCGAGGTCGCTCGCCTGCACGGGTCGGATCACGAACATGGCAGCCCCCGTTCCGCGAGATCGGCGAGCCAAGTGGGCCGGGGTTGCCCATGCCATCTCGCCGGACGCTCGCTGCGCACATCCTGTGCTTCGCTCGCTCGGAGAAAACCTCGCTTCGCCATCCGGGCTACGCTCGGTTTTCTATGCCGCTCGATTGGCATGGGCAACCCCTTCCAGCATTTGAAACCCCCGCGGGCAGCCCCCGTTCGGCGAGATCGGCGAGCACGAGGGCCGTGAGCTTGGCTCGCTCGGCGAGGCTCGCCACCACGAGGTATTCGTCGGGCGAGTGGATGCCGCCACCGCGGACGCCGAGCGTGTCGAGCGTGGGCAGGCCGGCGGCGGCGAGCTTGTTGCCGTCGCAGACGCCGCCGGTGGGCTCGGCAATGAGTGTCAGGCCGAGCTCGTCGCCGCAGGCCCGGACGCGGTCGAAGAGGCCGCGGGTCGGACCGTCGAAGGGCTTCGGCGGGCAATGAAATCCGCCCTGGAGCGAGGCGGAGAAGCCGGCGGCGGCGTTGGCTTCGGCCACGAGTTCCGCGAGCCGGGCCGCGAGCCAATCAGCTTCGGCCGCGGTGGCGACGCGGGCGTTGAGCCGCAGCACGGCCAGGTCGGGGACGACATTGAAACCTTCGCCACCGTGGAGGGCCGCGACGTTGACGGTGACGCCGCGGCCTGAGTCGTTGAGTGCGTGGCAGGCCGTCGCCAGGCGTGCCGCCGCGGCGACGGCGTTGCGACCCTCGGCGAAGTGGCGGCCGGCGTGGGCTGCCCGACCGCGAATGACGACGGTGAAGTTGCCCGAACCCTTGCGGGCACCGGCGAGCGTGCCGGCCTCGTCGAGGGCGGGCTCGAACAGGAGGCCGACGTCATTGCGGGCGGCTGCTTCGGCCAGCAGCGGCGCCGAGCCGGGCGAGCCGAGCTCCTCGTCGGCATTGATGAAGACTTCCCAGCGGAGCCGGTCGGCCGGCCCAAAGCGGGTGAATGACTCGAGGGCCACGAGCATCACGACCAAGCCCCCCTTGGCGTCGGTGACACCCGGGCCGCGGAGGATGGCACCATCCGGAGCCAACTCCACTCGCGGCGGCTCGGTGCTCGGCGGGTAGACCGTGTCCATGTGGATGCCCAAGAGCACGCGGGGCGAGCCGGCCGGCCCGGCACCGCCCCGCACACGGACCGCGTCGCCGAGCGGCGTGGTCGTCTCACGACCGTCGTCGCCGATGGCGGCGCGGGTGCCACCCGGCACCCGCTCGACCGACCCGACCGAGGCGAAGGCCTCGCTCGCCGCCCGGTGCATCGCGGCCAAGCGGGCCGGGTCGAGGCTCCAGGAACTGATCCGGGCCCAGGCGCGAACCATCTCCAGCATCCGGCCCTGCTGCCGGTCGATCCACGCGAGCATCTCCGCCTGTCGGGCTGGCATCGGAAAAATCCCGCACGAAAATCCGGGAAGGGAGCGAAGTTTCCGGATTTTATCACCCCGCGGGCATGACCTCGACCTTCATCTCCGCCAGGCGGCGATACAGCCGCAGCTGGTCCTTGAGCAGCCAGCCGTCGAAGCCGAGCCGCTCGATCGGCACCCAGAGCGAGACCCAGCCCGCGATCACGAAGGCCTCGCCCACGATGTCGTTGAACAGGCTGTCGGGGTACATCCTGCCGAGGATGGAGTGGAGCGTGAGCAGCGCCGCCATCAGCGTCAGGCCGACGGTGAGCCAGCGGATCATGCGGATCTTGTTGCGCCGATGCTTGCGGTCGAGGAGCCCCGTCTCGTACTGAAAATAGGTGCGGACCGCCGCCTGGGTGTCGGCCTCGGTGGCGTCGGGATCGGCGTCGGCAGGCGCGCTGATCCGGAGCAGAAGCGGGGCCTTGGGCGGGGCGTCGCTGGCCCATTGCACGATGTGCTCGACGGCCCGCGGGTCGAGATCCCGCTGGCGAAACGGCGAGGGGTCGAGGGCGCTGTAGAGCCCGTCGAGCGAGTCGAGGCGAACGTCGATGGGAAACGGGTCGCTGGGCATGGGAGAGTCGGCTCGGGGGCGGATTTCGCCGGCGGCAGGCGACAGGCCGATTATTGCCGATCCGAAATCCGCTCCCGTCCCAGACTCTCCCCGTGTTGACATCTGTGCAATGTGCCACAATAATGGAGCACATGAGGCGTGCGACCGTTCGAGACCTGCGAAATCGCTACACGACCCTGCTGCGGTGGATTCGCGCGGGCGAGGAGATCGTGATCACGCGTCGCGGGAAGCCGGTGGCTCGACTGGTGCCGGAGTTGCCCGAGGCGTCCACGCAGGTCGATTGGTCGCAGAGCGCCGCCGTGGGGCGGGATCGGTCGCAGGCTCCACTGCTCACGGCCGAGCAGGCGACAGGCTTGATCCATGAGGCCGGCGGTCGATGGTGATCTGCGCCGACACGAGCGCCTTGTTTTCGCTGTACGCGAATGACGTGCACTCGGCACGGCTTGTGACGTGGCTGACATCCCAGCGGCGGCCGGTGGTCGTCACGTCGCTCAACGAGTTTGAACTGTTCAACGCCCTGCGGTTTGCGGAGTGGCGCGGGGCGATCGCGACCGGGCAGGCTGCGGCCTCCTGGGCGGAGTTTCAGGACGATCAGGCCGCCGGAAGAGTCGTTCGGCACGCCTGCAATTTGGCCGCAGTCCTCGACGAAGCGATGCGGCTCTCCGCGGCCAATACGGTGGCGGGGGGCCATCGGAGCTTTGACATCATGCACGTGGCGGCGGGGCTCGTGATCGAGGCACAGCACTTTCTCACCTTTGACCAGAATCAGCGGCGGTTGGCCGAGGCCGAAGGGCTCACCGTTCCATGCTGATTCCGAAATCCGGAACGGGAGCGGATGTGCACGGTTGCGGGGTGATGGAGCGGCCGTTCATGACACCCGACCCCGCGCCCGTGCCGGATTTCCCCCGGAACCGCTTCGGTGCGATGCATTTTGGCGCCCCTGTGGCGGCCGCCTCGCCCGCGGTACCATCTCGAAGTCCCTGTCCCACTCCTGCCCGCCTCGTTTCGTGATGTTCCAGCCCGTCCGCGGCAAGCCCGACTTTCCCGCCCTCGAGGCCGAGATCTCCGCCTGGTGGCGGGCGGCGGGGATTTATCAGAAGTCGCTGGCCGCCCGGCGGGGCGGGCCGCGGTTCGTGTTCTTCGAGGGGCCGCCCACCGCCAACGGGATGCCCCATCCGGGTCACTGCCTGACCCGCACGATCAAGGACCTCTATCCCCGCTACCGGACGATGCGCGGGGAATACTGCGAGCGGAAGGCCGGCTGGGATACCCACGGCCTGCCGGTCGAGGTGGAGGTCTGCAAGGAACTCGGGATCCACTCCAAGGCGGAGATCGAGGCCTACGGGGTCGAGCCCTTCATCCACAAGTGCCAGGAGAGCGTCTGGCGGTACACGAAGGAGTGGGAGAGCCTCACCGAGCGAATCGGCTTCTGGATCGACCTCTCCCAGGCCTACGTCACCTACCACAAGTCGTTCGTGGAGAGCGTCTGGTGGGCGTTGGCCACGCTCTTCGACCGCGGGCTGCTCTACAAGGGGCACAAGATCGTCTGGTGGTGGGCACAGGGGGGCACGGCGCTGTCGAGCGGCGAAGTGGGGCAGGGCTACAAGGAGGTGGCCGACCCGAGCGTGTACGTGGCCTTTCCGCTGCTCGACGACGCCGGGCTACCCACCCGCCGCAGCCTCATCGCCTGGACGACCACACCCTGGACGCTGCCCTCGAACCAGTTCGCCGCGGTGAAGGCCGACCTCGCGTATGTCGTCTTGCGGGAGAAGGCCGCGGAGGGCCAGCCGACTGACGAGCCGGAGTATGTCGTGGCCGAGCCCTTGGCCGCTGCGCTCGGCGAGAAGCTCAAGAAAGAGTTCGAGGTGGTGGAACGATTCCCGGGCGCGGCGCTCGTGGGCCGCTCCTATCTGCCGCCGTTCGACATTTACCGGCCGGCCGGGCCGCCGAGCCCGGCGGCACTGGCCGCCGGCGGCGCCGAGCCCGCCGCCTGGCGGGTGGTGGCGGCCGACTTCGTGACCACCGATTCCGGCACCGGCGTGGTCCATATCGCCCCGGCCTTCGGCGAGGTGGATTATGGCGTGCTCGTGAGCGAGCAGGCCCGGTTCGCTTCCGGCGAGGGGCCCGCGCTCCTCAACGCCGTCGCCCCCGACGGCACGTTCACCGACGCCTTTCCCATGGGTTCCGGCCGGTTCGTCAAGGACTGCGACCGCGACATCACCCGCGACCTCAAGGCCCGCGGGCTGCTCGTCCATCAGGAGCAGTATGTCCACGACTATCCCTTCTGTTGGCGGGCCGACAAGGATCCGCTGATCCAGTATCCGCGGGAGAGCTGGTTCATCCGCACCAGCCGGTTTCGCGAGCACTTGCTGGCCAACAACGAACAGGTGCACTGGCTGCCCGACCACATCAAGCATGGGCGGTTCGGCAACTTCCTGGAGACGAACGTCGATTGGGCGCTCTCCCGCGAACGGTATTGGGGCACGCCGCTGCCGATCTGGGTCTGCGAGGAGACCGGCCGGGCCGAGGCCGTGCCTTCCTACGACGCGCTCCTGGCGAAGCCGGGCATCCGCGGCACCGAGGTCTTTGACGAGGCCAAGCGGGCCCGGCCCGAACTCTCGGAGGATCTCCGCGTCCACAAGCCCTACATCGACGCGGTCACCTACGACTCCCCCTTCGCGGCGGCCGCGCGGATGCGGCGGGTGAGCGAGGTGATCGACTGCTGGTTCGACTCGGGCTGCATGCCGTTCGCCCAGTGGGGCTGGCCGCACGCCGGGCGGGACGAGTTCGCCGCCCAGTTTCCGGCCGACTTCATCTCGGAGGCGATCGACCAGACCCGCGGCTGGTTCTACAGCCAGCTGGCGATCAGCACGCTCTTGTTCGGGGCCGGCTCCGAGGGCGGCCTGCCGGCCGGGGCCGCCGCGCCGCCGGGCGAGTATCCCCATCCGTTCAAGACCTGCATCGTGCTCGGCCACATGCTCGGCGAGGACGGGCAGAAGATGAGCAAGAGCCGGCGGAACTACCGCGAGCCGGCCGAGATTTTTGATGCCTACGGGGCCGACGCGCTGCGGTGGTTCTTCCTCGCCGGCCAGCCCCCCTGGACGAGCATCCGCTACAGCGAGCGGGCGATCCGCGAGAGCGTGCCGGAGTTTCTGCTGCGGCTCTGGAACGTCTACTCGTTCTTCGTGATCTACGCGCAGATCGACGGCTTCGACCCGGCGGGGCTGCTCGCCGCGCCGGGGCAGCTCGACCATGCCGATCTGGCGAACGCCCGCGGCTGGCGACCGGCGGCCGAGCGGAGCGAGCTCGACCGCTGGATGCTCTCGGAGCTGCATGCGACCGCGGCGGCGATGGTCGAGCGGCTCGATGCCTACGACCACTTCGCGGCGGCGGGCGAGCTCTCGCGGCTCGTCGACGCGGTGAGCAACTGGTTCGTCCGCCGCAGCCGCGACCGCTTCTGGGCGGCGGGCCGAGCCGACGGCGGACCAAGCACGAATCCCGACAAGCTCGACGCCTACTGGACGCTTTACGAGACGCTGCTCACCGTCTCCCGCCTCGCGGCGCCCTTCGTGCCCTTTGTCAGCGAGGCGATCTGGCGGAATCTCGCCGGGGCGGCCTTCGGCGACAAGGCGCCCGAGAGCGTGCACCTCACCGACTATCCCGGTGGCGACGAGTCGCTCGTGGACCGTGACCTCGTGCGGCGGATGGCGGTCGTCCGCGACGTGGCTTCGCTCGGCCGGGCGGCCCGGGCCGCCGAGAAGCTGAAAGTACGGCAGCCGCTCGCGAAGGTCGAGGTGATCCTCGCCGATCCGGACGTGGGCGACGCCGAGTGGCTCGCGGCCCACGCCGACTTGGTCTGCGACGAGCTCAACGTGAAGCAGTTCGAGATCTGCCGCGAGCCCGACCGCTACATCGAGCGGGCGATCCTGCCCGACCTGAAAAAACTCGGCCCCCGGCTGGGCAAGGATCTGCCGAAGGTGAAGCAGGCCCTCGCGACGGCGGATGCCGCCGCGATCTTGAAAAGCATCCACGACGCCGGCCAGGCGCGGCTGCCGCTCCCCGGCGGCGGCGAGGCTTTGCTCGAGGAGGGGGACGTGCTCGTGCGGACGACCGCCAAGCCCGGCTGGGCGGCGGCTGAGGGGCCGCGGGCGGTGGTGGTCGTGGCCAAGGATCTCACGCCCGCGCTCGTGGCGGAGGGGCTCGTTCGTGAGGTCGTGCATGCCGTGCAGACCCGTCGCAAGGCGCTCGACCTCGAGTTCACCGATCGGATCAAGCTCGCGTTCGCCACGCCCTCGGCCGAGTTGCGGGCCGCCCTCGAGGCCCACCTCGACTACGTCTCGGCCGAGACGCTTGCA
>JBIKXY010000005.1:0-38343 GCA_044355515.1 Pirellulales bacterium | reverse complement strand
CCGTGCTCTTGAACATCGTGCTGGTGGTGGCCCTGATGATCTCGTTCAAGGTCGCCTTTACGCTCGCCGGCCTGGCGGGGCTCGTGCTCTCGGTGGGCATGGCGGTCGATGCCAACGTCTTGATCTACGAGCGGATGCGGGAGGAACTCGACCGCGGGGCGGCGGTGCGGATGGCGATCCGCAACGGCTTCCAGCGGGCCTTCTCCACGATCATCGACTCGAACCTCACCACCCTGATCACGGGCGTGATCTTGTTCGCGATCGGAACGGATCAGCTGAAGGGCTTCGCGATCACGCTGATCCTCGGCCTGGCCCTCAATCTGTTCACGGCCGTGTTCTGCTCCCGGGTGGTGTTCGACCTTGCCGAGCGGTCGGGCTGGCTGCGGAGCCTGTCGATGGGGCGGCTCCTGAACGCCACCAGCCTGCGGTTCGTCCGCTGGGCTCCGGTGGCGGCGGCCATCTCCCTGGCAATCATCGCCGCCGGGCTGGCGGCGGCGGCCCGACGGGGCAGCGAACTCTTCGACATCGACTTCACGGGCGGCACGAGCGTGCAGGTGGAGTTGAAGGAGGGGCAGGAGCTGCCGATCGCCGACGTCCGGAAGCTCGTGGCCTCGAAGCTCGAGTCGGCGACGGTGAGCGGCGTGGCCGTGGCCGACGAGGCCGCCGGCCGCCGGTTCAAGATCGACACCTCCAACCAGGACGAGCAAGAGGTTGAGCGGCTCCTCCAGGAGGCATTCCCCGGCCGCTTGGCCACCTACGGGATGCAGGTGGGCGTGGTCGGCCCGGGGCCCGACGCGGCCCGCGAGGGGGAGGCCAAGCCGGAAGAGCCGGCCCGGCTCGTCACGAGCGTGCCGATGACCTTCCCCGACCGGATCACCGGCAAGGCCCTCACGGCCAAGCTTCAGGAGACGCTGGCCGCCGCCTCGATCCTGGATGCCGAGTTCGATCTCCAGCCCGCCGAGGACGGGGCCGGGACGAGCCTGTCCCCCACCCAGCCGCAGCGGCTCTGGATTCTCTCGACCTCGCTCGACCAGGCGACGACCCGTTCGGTGGTCGATCGGATGGCCAAGGAACTCGCCGAGACGCCCGCCTTCCTCTCGGCCAATGCGATCGGCGGCAAGGTGGCCGGCAGCACGCGAGTGACCGCGGTCTACGCCCTCCTGGCCAGCCTCGCGCTGATCGTGCTCTATGTCTGGGTGCGGTTCCAGAACGTGGCCTTCGGGATCGCGGCCGTGGTGGCCCTGATTCACGACGTGCTCGTGGCGCTCGCGGCCCTGGCCCTGAGCCGGTATCTGGCGCCCTTTCTCGGCTGGGCGCAGGTGGACGAGTTCCGGATCAGCCTCGACGTGGTCGCGGCCCTCCTGACGATCGTGGGCTTCTCGATCAACGACACGATCGTGATCTTCGACCGGCTCCGCGAGCTCCGAGGCAAGGCGAAGTTCGTGACCGGTGAGATGATCGACCGGGCGGTGAACCAGACCTTGAGCCGCACGATCCTCACCTCCGGTACCGCGCTGTTGGCGGTGCTCGTGCTCTATCTGCTGGGGGGTCCGGGCATCCATGCCTTCGCCTTCACGATGCTCGTGGGCGTGATCTCGGGCACCTACAGCACGGTCTACATCGCGGCCCCGCTCGTGCTCTGGCTGCAGCATCGCTTCGGGCTGGCCGCGGTGTCTGAACGGGCCGTGCCCCAGCCCGCCTGACGCGCCCCCCGAAGCGACCGTGCGCGACCTTGCGGGTCAGGCAAACCCTGCCGCGCTCCCGCGGGAGACGCGGCCCGCCTGCGGCCGGAACAGGTGGCATGCTTGTGGGGCGGACCGGTTTCCCTCGTGGCGACCTCCGGACCGGCCGCCGTGGGAGCACCGTGATGGAAGGCTTGGCCCGCACTCTGCGACTGATCCTCGGTCTCGGTATGGTTGCGGCCGGCACGACGCTCGCCGCGCCGACGGGGCTGGTCTTGGCGGAGTGGGCCCGGAACGACAGAGCACCTCCCCTGAACCCGACGTCGCCTGCGGTGGCTGACTGGTCGCCGCCCCGGGCGAGCGGTTCGCCGGTTGCGGGGGCCGGACCGGGCGGGCCGCCGCCCCTGCGGGCCGCCTGGCCGTCCGCTCTGCAGCCCGATCCGGATGGATCAGCAACGCCGCTTCAGGCCGACTACCAACCGCCCGCCCCGCCCGCCCCGCTGCCGCCGTCTGCGGGCGGGCTGACGGCCCTGGGGCCGGATCTTTCGGTCGCTTACCGCTCGACCCTGGAGGTGCCGCCGCCGCCCCTGATTGACGGCCAACGGCCGCCCCCCCTGGCCGTCGCCTGGACCGTGCGGGAGGGCCGAGATGTCGCCTCTCTCCGCGGTCCGGTGCGGCCTCCGGCCTCCGTCTACCGCGTCCGCGATGGCGATGACCTGACCGGGATCGCCAACCGCTTCTACGGCACGCCGGCGGCCGCCGGCCCGATTTGGAATGCGAACCGCGGCCGACTCGCCGATCCGGAGGTGCTGCCGATCGGGGTGGAAATCGTGCTGCCCCCCCTGGCCGCGGTTGGGCCGGACGGTGACCGCAGGCTCGAGCCCGCGGCCACCGTCCGGCCCGATCTGCCATCCCCTCCGACGGCCACGGACAGCAGCCCGTGGCTGGGCTTGGGTTCCTGATCCAGCGCGGGTCAGCGGCGCTCGTCCGTCTGCTTGATGAAGGCCACGATCAGCCGGGCTGGGTCGGGCCGCCGAGGGTCAACGGAGCGGGCAGCGGCCAGTTTGTCGCCGGTCAGCCGCCCGCCGAACTTCACGAACAAGAGCGACGCTTCGCTGTCTGTTGCCGGCGACGTGTTTCGCCGGGTTTCGGCATTGGTCAGCCGGTTGTCGTACCAGCCGGCAGGCCGGGCTCGCTTGAGCTGCTCGAAGACCTTGCCGGCATCCCGGTCTTCATCGCCGCCGATCACCATGATCGGCACGGTCGTTTTGATCGGCTCGACGGAAAGCGACTTGCCGATCGAGAAGCCTTTGGTCACGAAGGCCGGATCGATCATGACGAGACCCCTGACGTGGCCTCCCTGCTGCCCGGTCGCGATCGCCGGCCAGGCGGCATCCTGCACAGTCCAGGCTGCCGCCACGGCCGCCCCGAGCCCGGAGCCGATCAGGTAGAGATTGTCGAGGCTCAGCGTTCCTCCATCGGACTGCTGCTTGATCCAGTTCCGCACCACCTCCAGATCGCCGCGAATCGCCGACTGGTCTCGGAACCTGCCCCCACCGGTCGCGGTCATGGCCGCGAAGTCGCTGCTCCTGAGCAAAGCCGGCTGACCGGCCTCGCCGGCCGACCGGACCAGTTGCGCGATCTGGCTTTTTCCGTGGCCTCTGAGGTCGGGCGCGACCACGTTGCAGCCCGACTGCTGGAGGGCCTTGGCGAGCGGTTCGACGGTCTCATGCGATCCGCCCAGGTCGTGCAGCACCACCACGGTGGCCAACGACTCGACGTCGCCGGCCACCCCGTAGAACCACGCGGCGATGTCGATGCCGTCGCTGGTCGGGAGCGACAACACCTGCGGCGGCGGCGGCGGCTCCGGGGTGGACGGTTTCGCGGCCGGTTCCGCGGCCTGACAAGCCATGGCCAGCCAGGCCATGGTGAGCGAGATCAGACACCGGCTGCCGAAGCAAGACAGAAACACGCTCCCGGCAGGGGAAGCGAGGCGGTCGGTCGGCATGGGATCGCTCCGAGGGCGGGATCGTCAGGATCGCCGATGGCTTCCACGCGAGCCCGGAATAGTTTACCCGCGGGGAGGCGAAGAATTCCACGTGCGTGGTGCTGGTTGTGGCAAAATCAGAACCGGTATTCTCGGGAGAACGAGGCTGGCGGCGGATGCTCTGCCGGCTTGCCGGAGGAGGTCGAGCGATGGGCATGTTTGAGCGGGCGCGGCGGCGGCTGCAGGAATACACCGGCGAGGACGAGACGCCGCTCGATGGCGACACGCCCGCGTGGGCCGTGAGCCTTGTGATCCACGTGGCGGTGCTCCTCGCCCTGGCGGTCGCCGGCCTGAACGTGGTTGCGAGGCCTTCCAAGCCGATCACGGTGATCGAGACCCCGCTCGAGGAGGAGCGGGAGATCCTGGAGATCCCGCGCGAGGTCGTGCTCAATGAGGTGCCGCAGATCGAGGTCGGGAGCGAGAGCGTCGGCGGGTTCGAGTCTGCCGAGTCCCTGGCGGAGCAGGTGTCCGAGGTTTCGGTGGTCGCCGTCGAGGTGCCCGACGTGATGGGCGACGACCTCGCGATCGAGCCCGTCGATGAGCCCGCGGCCGGCGCCGATCTCTCCGAACTGGTCTTGAGCAAGGGGGATTCCGGCTTGGGCGAGACCGGTGCCAGCGGCGCGGTCGACCGGTTGACGCTCGAGATCGCGGCCTCCCTCGAGCAGCGGTCGACTGTCGTCTGCTGGGTGTTCGACCAGTCGGTGAGCCTCGCCGGCCAGCGGCAGGAGATCGCCTCGCGGCTGGAGCGAGTGTTCGACGAGTTGGGCGTCACGCGGGCGGCCCGGTCCAACGATCTCTGGAATCTGGTTTACGGCTACGGCCAGCGGGTCACCCCGGTGGTCGATCAGCCCACGCGGGAGGTCGACCGGGTCGTGGCGGCGATCGAAGCGATCCCGGTCGACGAATCGGGGCTGGAGATGACGTTCACGGCGATCGCCGAGGCGGCCAAGAAGGCCAAACAGGTGCGGCTTTCCGGCCTTGATCGCCGCAACGTGATGATCATCGTGTTCACCGACGAGGTGGGCAACGACGAGCAGCATGCCGATGCGGTCGCGGCGTTCTGCCGGGCCCAGGCGATGCGGGTGTTCGTGGTGGGCGTGCCGGCCCCGTTCGGCCGCCGGCAGGTGAAGATGAAGTTCGTGGAGTTCGATCCGCGCTATGCGGCCGATGAGCAGTGGGCCGTGGTGGAGCAGGGGCCGGAGTCGCTCTATCCGGAGTTTGTCGATGTCCGGCCACCGAACGCGCCCGACGAGCCTGTCGATTCCGGATTCGGGCCGTTCAGCCTGTCGAAACTATGTGCCGAGACGGGGGGCATCTACTTCGCGGTGCACGCGAATCGGGCGGCCCGCGGCCGGGTCGGTGACTCCGCCACGGCGCCGATGGCGTCGCAACTCCGCTACTTCTTCGACCCCGAGGTGATGCGGGGTTACCGGCCCGACTACCTGCCGCAGGCCCAGGTCGACCGGATGCTCGCGGCCAACCAGGCGAAGGCCGCGCTCGTGGTGGCGGCCAATGCCGCCCGCCTCAGCCCGATGGAGTCGCCGACCATGCAGTTTCCGCGGGAGGATGATGGCAAGCTCGTGCAACGGTTGAGCGAGGCCCAGAAGAAGGCCGCGGTCTTGGAACCCAAGATCGACCACCTCTACGGCATTCTGTCGGCCGGTGTGCCCGACCGGGCCAAGATCGCCGCGGACGAGAAGCGCTGGCAGGCAGGCTTCGATCTCGCTCTCGGCCGGGTGCTCGCCCTCAAGGTGCGGACCAACGCCTACAACATCCTGCTCGCCCAGGCGAAGTCGGGCATGAAGTTCAAAGACCCGAGAAATGACACCTGGCTCCTGCGGCCTTCGGAAGACGTTTCGCAAGCGGGCTCGCAGACCGAGCGGCTGGCGAAGCAGGCCATCGAACTGCTGCAGAGGGTCGTGGCCGAGCATCCGGGCACCCCCTGGGCGCAACTGGCGGCCGAGGAACTGAAGATGCCGCTCGGGTACTCCTGGACGGAGGCTTACACGGGCGTGAATGCCCCGAAGCCGGGGCCGGACGGCGGCAACGGCAATGCCCGGCCGGGCGACGACCGGAAGCGCATGCTCGCCCCGCCGAAGCCGAGGCGGCCGCTCAAAAACGTGTAGTCCGCAGTCCGCGGCCGATGGCGAGCAGTCCCCTGGCAAGCGGCGCGGGCTGTGGGGTTGGGGAGGCTTGATGGAACCCTGGCGGTGCCGGAGTCGGCGACCCGGTTTTGGGCTTCGGGCTTGCCGATACCCCCCGTGTCGGTTCATGCGCGAGATCGCTTCCCCCGGTTTGGATATCGATGCCCCGTTCCGGTCACCCTCCTGGCCACCGCTGTGGCCCTCGCCGGACGACGTGGGGCATCCGACTGGGAGTCGCGGCGGCCTCCGTGGCCGCGTGCCTGGTGGCAATCCTGCCCCTCGAGGGGGCGCCACCGGCCCGCGGGCGGGCGGCCAGGTTTTTTGAGAGCCTCGTGCGGCCGCGGTCCGAGCCGACACCAGAGTTCATCGCCTTGCCGACGCCCCCGGCCGAGGCCGACGTCGAGCGGCTCGCCGGGGAGAAGCGGGAGCGGACGGCCGCTGCGCAGCCGGCCCGTACGGCTCCGGCTCAGACGACCCCGCCCTCCGCGGATCGCGGTCCTGCCGAGCCGACGGCGGTCTCCGGCAGGTTGCCCAGTTGGGGCGAAGCCGTTTCGTTCGGACAGGCCGCCGGGGGATCTGCAGGCAAGATCCTCGCCGCTGCGATCGACCCCGGCTATCGTCCGGCTCGTCGGCCTCCGCAGACGGTGACGGTGTCCTCGCCTTCCGGAGGGAGGTCTACACCTCCCCTCGTGGTGACCCGGCTCCAGCCATCCGGCCTGCCGGCGCCGCCGACCCCACGGTTTCAGCGGCTCCGCAAGGCGATCGACCAGACCCTCGCCACCTACCGCCGGCGGCCGCTCAACACCGCCCAGCACACGCCCTGGGAGGTGATGCATGGATTCATCGCCTTCGGTGTGCCCACTCAGATTCGCGTCGGAGGGCCGGCGGGCGATCTCGTGAGCGCCATCGGCTGGTCGAACATGGCGGGCAAGTGCCGCGGTCAGACGATGCTCACGACCAACGGCGGCCGGCTGGTGGCCCTCAAGGGATATTTCGGCGTCCAGGGGCACTCGGCGCAATATCTCGCGACCCTGGCGCAGTGCCGGGTGGCGGCCAGCTCACCGATCACCGTGGATGGCCGACAGTTCACGGTCGCCGACCTGATCGCGGAAGAGAAGCTCGCCTGCAAGCCGGCCACGGAGCTCACCTTCGCGCTGATCGCCTTGGCCCACTACCTGCCCACCGACGCCACGTGGACCAGCCGCGACGGCGAGAAATGGTCGCTGGCCCGGCTGGTCGAGGAGGAGATCGTGCAGCCGATCCGAGGCGCCCCCTGCGGCGGCACGCATCGGCTCTTCGGCCTCGCTTATGGTTGCCAGCGGCGGCTGCGGCTCACCGGCCAGCTTGACGGCGTCTACCTGCGGGCCGACCGCTATGTCCGCGACTTCCAGAACTTCACGCTCGCGAAGCTGCGGAACAGTGACGGTTCGTTCAGCACGGAATGGTTCAAGTACGCCGCCGATCGCGAGGATGACGTCGATCGCAAGATCCAGACCACCGGCCACATCCTGGAGTGGCTCGTGTCGTCGCTCGACCAGGAGCAGCTCTACGATCCGCGGGTCGTGGCCGCGGCCGAGTTTCTCTGTCGGACCCTGTCGCGGGAGCCGTCTCGGGAGTGGAAAATCGGCCCCCTGGGGCATGCGCTTCACGCCCTGAATATCTACCAGGAGCGAGCCTGGGGCGTGGTCCTGCCAGGTGGCATCGCCGCCTATCACGGCCCGATGAAGGCCGCCACCGAGCCGGTCGAGATGGCGAAGCAGCCGGCGGACGCAGACGCCAAGCGGCGGTAACTGATGGCCGCCACGGGCTCGTTCCGAGCTGCCCGGGAGCCGCCGAACTGTCGCTGCCCGTGCTCCTTGAACGGCTGCCGCGATTGACGTACGCTTCCCCGGCGGGCGCGTGTCAGCGACCGCACAATGATCATCAGGCGGCCGGATTCCCATCCTCTCCCGTGTCGGCAGCCCCCTCGCGTGGAGTGTAGCGATGTCACCGGGCGACGGCAGGCCGCAGTTCGAACAGCTTGTCGAGTTGGCGGTGCGTCTCTACGAGGCGACAGCCGCTGAAGCGGTGCTCGTGCTCGTCGAGGAGCGGCTCGACTGGGGGCATCTTCGCGAGCTGATGGCGGCCGTCCCGCTGCTGGTGGCGGCCGATGACGAGGCCGACCTCGCGGGGGCCGCGGAGCACGGGCTACGGTCCGTGTCGCTCGACGTGGCGGGCCTGCCGGTCCACGAGCGGCTCGCTCAGGCTCTGCTGGAGTGCGTGGCGGCGGAGTTCGTGGCACCGGAAGCGCAGGTGGTGGCCGTCTACAGCGGCTTCGAGGCCGACACGATCGACTCGGTCAGTTTGCTGCGGCTGGCAGAGCACCTCGGGCAGCTCACCGTCCGGGATCTCCGCAACCTCGAGACGAAAGTGCCGCTCGAGACACTCAAGCTCGTCGTCGACCTGGCCCTCGAGATCGGCCGCGAGGGTCGCGAGGGTAAGCCCGTGGGCACGCTGTTCGTGGTGGGCGATCACCGCAAGGTAATCCAGGCCAGCCACTCGGCCGGCTTCGATCCCGTCCGTGGCTACAGTCGCTCCGAGCGGCGGCTCGCCGATCCCAGGGTCCGCGAGGGCCTCAAGGAGATCGCCCAGCTCGACGGCGCCTTCGTGATCGGCGCTGATGGCACGGTCGAGGCGGCGGCCCGTTACATCGACGCCTCGGCCGAGAACGTCTCGGTGGCCAAGGGCCTCGGCGCCCGCCATTGGGCCGCGGCCGCGGTCACCCGCCGCACCAGGAGCGTGGCCGTGGCCGTGAGCGAGACCAGCGGCACGGTGCGGATCTTCCATGACGGCGAGGTGGTGCTCAGGATCGAGCCCTTCCGCCGGGCGATGAAGTGGAAGGACTTCGAGTACGAGCCGCCCGGCGGCGAGTAAGCGGCGGCTTTGGGTGCGGGCCGGCCGCCGCGGTAGGCTGGCGACACCGCCAGGAGTTTGACCGCGTGCCGGAACCGACCACTGCCGCCCCCGACCTCGCCGGCAAGACGGTGTTCGCGGTCGATCTCCTGTCGCGGGCTTACCAGCTCTTTCACGCGCTGCCCGAGATGACGGCTCCCGACGGCCGGCCGGTGTCGGTGGTGTTCGGCCTCGTGCGCGACCTGCTCGAGATCGTCGAGAAGAAGCGGCCCGACTATCTGTTCTGCGGGATGGACGCGGCCGGCCCCACCTTTCGGCACGAGAAGTTCGAGGCCTACAAGGCCAACCGGGCGGAGATGCCGGCCGACCTCGTGCCCCAGATCCCGCTCGTCCGCCGGCTGCTCGACGTGATGGGCATTCCCTGCCTGGAGCTGGCCGGCTACGAGGCCGACGACGTGCTCGCCACGCTCGCCACGCGGACGGTCGCCGCCGGGGGTGAGTGCACGATCGCCACCAGCGACAAGGATGCCCGGCAGCTGCTCGGCGACCGGGTGCGGCTCCTCAATCTGCGGAACAACGCCATGCTGGGCGCGGCGGAACTCGAGGCGGAGTGGGGCATCCGGCCCGACCAGGTGGTCGATTTTCTGGCGCTCGTGGGGGACAGCGTGGACAATGTGCCGGGGGTGCCGGGCATCGGCCCCAAGATCGCCGGCGAACTCCTGCGGAAGTTCGGCACGCTCGACGCGGTGCTGGCCAACGTGGAGAGCGTCGCGGGGGCCAAGCGACGGGAGAATCTCGTCACCCATGCCGACACGGCCCGCGCCGGCCGCGAGCTGATCCGGCTCGAGACCGACGTGCCGCTCGAGATTCCCTGGCAGGCCGGCAGGCGTCACGAGCCGGATGCAGACGCCCTGGCCGAGCTGCTCCGCGAGCTCGGGTTCCGCAGCCTGCTCGGCCGGGTGAAAGGGGCGACGCCCAAGCCGGTCGCACTGCCCCCACCGCCGCGCGCCCGGAAGCCCGCGACTTCCGGCACGCTGTTTGACATGGGTGACGAGGAACCGGATGGGCCGGACGCGGCTCGCGGTTTGGAGATCGTCGCGCCGGCCGATGACGCGGCTGCCGTGGCCCTGGTCGCACGGCTGCGGCCGCTCGCGCCGCTGGTGGTCTGCGCGGCGCTGCCCGACAAGGCCACGCCGATGACGCGGCCGCTGGGCCTGGCCCTGGCCGGCGGTGATCTGGTCGCCTGGTTCGCCGCCGGTCAGCTGGTGGCCTGCGGGCCGCTCCGCGAGCTCCTGGCCGACGCCAGCGTCGCCAAGCTGGGTCACGATCTCAAGCGGCATGACGTCGCCCTGCGCACGCTCGGGCTCGCGCTCGGCGGCCGCTCCTTCGACACGCTCCTGGCCGCCTATTTGCTCGAGGCCGGCGAGCGGAACCTCGGCCTTGCCGAGACCTGCCGGCGGCATGGACTCGGCGGCGTGGTGCCGGACGACCCGGCCGCGGAGGCCGCCTGCGAGCGGCCGGGCGACGCGGCCTCCGCGGCGGCCCATTGCCGGGCCGTGGCCGAGCTCGCCCGCGTCCTGCCGGCGCCGCTCCAGGCAGCCGGACTGATGCCGCTGTTCGCCGACGTCGAGCTGCCGCTGGCCGGCCTGCTGGCCGAACTGGAGTGTCGGGGCGTGCGGATCGACGAGCGGGTCTTGGCGTCGCTTTCGGCCGAGTACGCCGCCCGGCTGGCCGCCCTCGAACGGGAGATCCAAGCCCTGGCCGGGCATCCCTTCCTGATCGCGTCACCGGTGCAGGTGCGAACCGTGCTGTTCGACGAGCTCGGGCTGCCGGTCGTGAAACGGACGAAGACCGGCCCGAGCACCGACGCGGAGGTGCTCGAGGAGCTCGCCCCGCTCCACCCGCTGCCTGCCAAACTGCTCGAGCACCGCAAGTATGCGAAGCTCAAGAGCACCTACGTCGATGCGCTGCCGGCCCTCGTCGATCCCGGCACCGGCCGGATTCACACCACTTTCAACCAGACCGTCACCGCCACCGGCCGGCTGAGCTCGAGTGAACCGAACCTTCAGAACATCCCGATCCGCACCCGGGAAGGGGAGCAGATCAGGGCGGCGTTCGTGCCCGGCCCGCCGGGCTGGCGGTTCGTGGCGGCCGACTACTCCCAGATTGAGCTCCGGGTCCTGGCCCATCTCTCGGGCGACACGGCGATGAAGGAGGCCTTCGCCTCGGGGGAAGACATCCATGTCCGCACGGCGGCGGCCGTCCATGGCGTCCCGCCGGCCGACGTGACCGCCACGATGCGGCGGACGGCCAAGGCGGTCAACTTCGGGATCCTCTACGGCCAGAGCGGCTTCGGCCTGGGCAAGAGCCTCGGCATCCCGCAGGCCGAGGCCGCGGCTTTCATCGCCGCCTACCTGGCCGCCTTCGCCGGCGCGGCCGCCTTCATGGACGACGTGCTCGACCGTTGCCGCCGCGACGGGCATGTGACCACGATCCTGGGCCGCCGTCGGGCGATCACCGCGATCCGCGAGCGGGCGAAGCGGCGGAACGCCGCCGGGGTGCCGGCCCTCACGCTGCCCGAGCGGACGGCCGTGAACACGGTCGTGCAGGGCTCGGCCGCCGACCTGATCAAGCTGGCGATGCTGCGGGTGGCGGACCGCCTGCGGGCCGAGCGGCTGCAGGCCGCGATCGTGCTCCAGATCCACGACGAATTGGTGCTCGAGGCCCCGGAGGCGGAAGTCACGACGGTCGAGCCGCTCGTCGCGGCCGAGATGAAGGGAGCGATGACGCTTTCCGTGCCGCTCGAGGTCTCGGTGAGCCACGGGGCGACCTGGGCGGAGTGCGAGTGATGATCGTCGTGGGGCTCGTGGGAAAGATCGGGGCGGGCAAATCCACCGTCGCCCGGGCCATGGCCGACCTGGGGGCGGAGGTGATCGACGCCGACCGCCTCGCCCACGACGTGCTTGGCGAGCCCGAGGTCGCGGCGGCGATCGCGGCCCGGTATGGCGCCGAGGTGCTCGACGCGGCGGGTGCCGTCCGCCGGCCGCTTTTAGCCGAGCGAGTCTTCGGTCCCACGCCGGCCCACGACGCGGCCCGCGCCGATCTGGAGGCGATCGTGCATCCCCGCGTCCGCCGGCGGATCGACGAGCGGCTGGCGGCAATCGCGGCGGCTGAGCCGGGAAACCGGCCAGCCGTCGCCGTGCTCGACATCCCGCTCTTGATGCAGACCGGCTGGGACACGCGCTGCGATCGGCTCGTGGAGGTGGTCTGCGATGAGGCGGAGCGTCGCCGCCGGCTCGACTTCCGCGGCTGGCCGGAGCCGCAACGGCAGGCCAGGGAGCGGGCCTGGGAAAGCCGCTACCGCGGCCCGCCTCCTGAGAAAACGCTCACCGTGGATGCCTCCAGGGATCCCGCGTATACTCTGGAAATCGTCGGGGAGATCCTCGCGAACATCCGTCGCGGCTCGTGAGCGGCCGGATTTTTGCGGGCTTCCCGGTTCCCGCCTGGGGTTTCCTTTTCGCCTCCCCGGCCGTGCGCCTGTCGCCGCCACGCGGCGAGGTTCGCGTCCGGGTTTCTCTCCTCTCGATCCCTTCCCGTTCCGGTTGGCCCGCCGCGGGCCAGTGAGGTTTCCATGACCGACCCCAGCGCCGAGTCAGCGTCCCCCGAGGCGGAGCACGAGCCGATGAGCCTCGCCGAGGAGATCGCCGACGAGGTTCGGGACGGCCTCGACGTGACGAGCCATTACGAGGCCCTCAAGAAGGGCGACCCGTCGATTGCCGGCCTTCAGCAACTCTCGATGCAGGAGCTCGTGGAGCTGGCCCGGCGGGAGCAGGTCGGCGACCTGACGGGTGCCACGAAGCAGGATCTGGTGTTCCGGATCCTGAAGGAGCGGATCAAGCTCAACGGATTGATGTTCGGCGAGGGCACGCTCGAGATCCTGCCCGATGGCTTCGGCTTCCTCCGCAGCCCCGACTACCACTACCTTTCCTGCCCCGACGACATCTACGTCTCCCCGAGCCAGATTCGCCGGTTCGGCCTCCGCAACGGGATGAGCGTCGCCGGCCAGATCCGGCCACCGAAGGAGAGCGAGCGATACTTCGCGCTGTTGCGGGTCGAGGCGATCAACGGCGAGGACCCCGCCAAGCTCACCACCCGGGTCTTCTTCGACGAGCTCACGCCGCTCCATCCCGACGAGCGGATCCAGTTGGAGACGACCGCCGAGGAGATCTCGATGCGGGTGGTGGACCTGGTGGTGCCGATCGGCTTCGGCCAGCGGGGGCTGATCGTGAGCCCGCCCCGGGCCGGCAAGACGATCCTCTTGCAGAAGATGGCCAAGGCGGTGCTCGCCAACTACCCCGAGGCCTACGTGTTCATGCTCCTGATCGACGAGCGGCCCGAGGAGGTCACCGACATGGAGCGGCAGGTGAGGGGGCCTGCCTGCGAGGTGATCAGCTCGACCTTCGACGAGAATTCCGCCCGCCACGTGCAGGTGGCCGACATGGTGCTGGAAAAGGCCAAGCGGCTGGTCGAGTATGGACGCGACGTGGTGATCTTCCTGGATTCCATCACCCGGCTGGCCCGGGCCTGGAACTCGGAGGTGCCCAACTCGGGCAAGATCCTCTCCGGCGGCGTCGATTCCAACGCGCTGCAGCGACCGAAGCGGTTTTTTGGCAGCGCTCGCAAGGTGGAGCAGGGGGGCTCGCTGACGATCATCGCCACGGCCCTGGTGGACACCGGCAGCCGGATGGACGACGTGATCTTCGAGGAGTTCAAGGGCACCGGCAACCTCGAGATCGTGCTCGACCGGCGGCTGGTGGACAAGCGGATCTATCCGGCCATCGATATCAATCGCTCCGGCACCCGCCGCGAGGAGATGCTGCTCGAGCCCGATGAATACCGCCGGATCTGCGTGCTTCGGCGGGTGCTCACCGACATGAATCCGACCGACGCGATGGAGTTGCTCGTCAACCGGCTCTCCAAGACCAAGTCGAACGCCGAGTTCCTCGCCAGCCTGAAGTCGTAGGAGCGTCGCAGCGGCCTCGATGATCCCCGTTTCCCCACCCTGCACCCTGAGCGGTGCCTCTGATCGCCTGCCGGCCCGGGCCCGCGTGGCCGTCGTCGTGGCCCGCTGGAACGAGCCGATCACCCGCCGGTTGCTCGAGGCCGCGGTCGCCCGGCTGCGGGCCGCCGGCCTCTCCCCGGAGGGCCTCGACGTGGCCTGGGTGCCGGGCTCCTTCGAGTTGCCGCTGGCTGCCGACCGGCTGGCCGCCACCGGCCGCTATGCCGCCGTGATCTGCCTGGGAGCGATCATCAAGGGGGAAACGATCCACGACCGCGTGATCGCCGACGCTGTCGCCGCGGGGATCGAGGCGACGGGTCGGGCCCACGGCCTGCCGGTGATCTTCGGCGTCCTCACCTGCGACACGCTCGCCCAGGCGCTGGCCCGGGCCGGCGGTTCGGAGGCCGACGGGTTCGCCGGCAACAAGGGGGCGGAATCCGCGGAGGCCGCGATCGAGATGATCGGCCTGGTGGCGGCGATCGCCGGCGCCGGGGGCCAGGTCGCATGAGCCGCCGCAGCCGGGCCCGCGAAGTGGCGCTCCAGAGCCTGTACCAGCTCGATCTTGCGGGCGAGTGGCGGCCCGGTGCCGCCCGGCTGGCGTCGATCCATCGCTTTCACCGCGGGCGGCTCCGATCGGGGCCGCTGGTTGAGTTCGCCGACGCGCTGGTGGCGGGCGTGCTGGAACACCGTGACGTGCTCGACGAACTGGTCGAATCTCGGTCGGCCAACTGGCGGCTGGCCCGGATGGCCGCCACCGATCGGGCGGTGCTCCGGATCGCGGCCTTCGAACTTGGCCACACCGACACGCCGCCGGCGGTGGTCGCCGACGAGGCGATCGAGTTGGCCCGGCGGTATGGCGGCGAATCCTCGCCCCGGTTCGTGGCCGGGATCCTCGGCCGGCTCGTGGCCGACGCGCCGGCGCAGGCCGACGCCGCGCCGCAGGCCGACGCCGCGCCGCAGGCCGACACCGGCGCACAGGAGACCTGAGATGGGCTTTCTCGACCGGCTCAAGGCGGGCCTCGCCAAGACGGCCAAAGTGCTCTCGACCGACGTCCGCGACCTGTTCAAGCGGGAGGGGCGGCTCGTCGACGACGAGTTTCTGGCCGAGCTCCGCGCCGCACTCGTGAAGACCGACATGGGGCCCTCTGCCGCCGAGGCGATCGTGGCCGACGTGGCCGCGCGGCTGCGGTCCCGCGTGGTCGAGCCGCAGGCCGTACTCGACAGCATCCGCTCGCAACTGCTGGAGCGGTTGCGGCCCGCCGAGGCGGGCCTGGCCACGGCGGCGAGCGGACCGACCGTGATCCTCGTCACCGGCGTCAACGGCTCAGGAAAGACCACCTCGATCGCCAAGCTGGCCCGGCTGTTCACCCGCGCGGGCAAGCGGGTGGTGCTCGGGGCCGGAGACACGTTTCGGGCCGCCGCCGTCGAGCAGCTCGCCATGTGGGCCGGCCGCGTCGGCGCGGAGATCGTCCGCGGCGAGGCCGGCAGTGATCCGGCGAGCGTGGCCCATCGGGCGGTGGCCCGGGCGGTCGAGGGGGGCTTCGACATCTGCATCGTGGACACCGCCGGCCGGCTGCAGACGCAGTCGAACCTGATGCAGGAGCTCGGCAAGATTCGCCGCGTGATCGCCAAGCAGATCCCCGCCGCGCCCCACGAGACGCTGCTGGTGATCGACGCCACCGCCGGTCAGAACGCCCTCTCGCAGGCCAAGGGCTTCCGGGAGGCCGCCGGCTGCACCGGGATCGTGCTGGCGAAGCTCGATGGATCTGCCCGCGGGGGCGTGATCGTGCCGGTGGCCGAGCAGTTCGGCCTGCCGGTCAAGTTCGTGGGGCTGGGGGAGGGAGCGGACGACCTCGATCCCTTCTCGCCCGACCAGTTTCTGGAGGCGCTCCTCTCCGGTGCCCTGGCGGAAGCCTGAGCGCTCGCTGCGCTGCCTGACCGGCAAGGTTTGCCGGGGCGCCGGTCCGGTCCCGCAGACCTTGCGGCTTGCCAGAGAGTCTCGAGTTTCTTGCCGGCTGGCGGGCCGATGCAAGCCAACAGGCGGGGGGAGGAATCTGGCATCGGGCACGCGCTTGGCGGGGCGTGCACGGGGTCACTTTTCCCCGGACCGGAACGCCCTGTGGGCCGCGTCGGATGCGGCCCTCGTTTTTACTCCACACCCACGCATTGGGAGCACCAGAGACCATGCGATTCGTCAAGAGCAAGCTGCCCCTGTGGGTGGCCGGAGGCCTGCTGTCGGCCGCCGCCACCTCCGCCACCGCGGCCGAGCCGAACCAGCTCGACCCGCGGCTTTATACCCAGGTCGCCCAGGCCGACGTGCCGACGGCGCCCGTGCCCGCGATTCCGAACGTCCCCGAGGAGGACGCCTACCAGATGCGGGCCCTGCCGCCGCAGGAGGCCGCTGCCGAGGAGGAGGAAGGGCCGACCCGCTACCTCGAGCTCGATGCGCTGAAGAGCCGCGGGATCAGCACCTACGGCTGGATCAACGCCGGGATCGGAGCCAACAACTGGGGCGCGCCCTGGAACGGCCCGATCACGTTCAACGACCGGGCCTGGCAGGGCCAGATGAACCAGCTCTACCTCGTCAACGAGAAGGTGCTGGATCTCGAGGATGGCGGCTTCGACTGGGGCGGTCGCGTCGACCTGCTCTACGGCACCGACTACGTCTTCACGACGGCCCGCGGCCTCGACGCAAACCTGCTGAACGACCCGGGCGGCAGCGGTTTGCCGAGCTGGGGCAACAAGTACTACGGCCTCGCCATGCCGCAGCTGTACGGCGAGCTCGGGTACGGAGACCATGCCGTCAAGTTCGGGCACTTCTACACGATCATCGGGTATGAAGTGGTGCCGGCGATCGGCAACTTCTTCTACACCCACGCCTACACGATGCAGTACGGCGAGCCGTTCACCCACACCGGCATCCTCGATGTCTGGACGGTGAACGACCAGCTGACGGTCTATGGCGGCATCACCAACGGCTGGGACAACTACAGCGATCCCATCAATATTTTCGGGATCAACAACCCCGGCTACCCGGGTGCCAACAGCAACGCCGCGTTCTTGGGCGGTGCGACGTTCAAGAGCTCCGACGAGGCCCAGGCCCTGACGATGACCGTGTCGAGCGGCAACGAGATCGGCTCGTTCGATCCCTCCGGACTGGCCAACATCGGCAACCGGTCGGTGCTCAGCACGGTGTACATCAACGAGCTGTCCGACAAGCTGACCTACGTGTTCCAGAACGACAACGGCTGGCAGTTCAACGCGGGCACGAACGACACCCTGAACCAGGCTCAGCCCGGGACGGCCCTCTGGTATGGCATCAACCAGTACATGTTCTACACCTTCAGCGACAACCTGGTGGGTGGCATGCGGCTGGAATGGTTCCGCGACAACAACGGCTACCGCGTCTATAGCCCGTTGCGGAACTTCCTGTTCGGCGGCCCCTACGGAAGCGGGTTCCAGGGCAACTTCTGGCAGGCCACGTGGGGTCTGAACTGGAAGCCAAACGGCAGCCGCAACTGGATCATCCGGCCCGAGCTGCGGTACGACTGGTACTCGCCGGACGACATGGACGCCGTCCGGGCGAACGCCGCCTCGCTGCCCTTCGGCCGGAACGACCAGTACGGCCAGTTCTACGGCGGCTGCGACGTGATCTGGCAGTTCTAAATGTCCCGCCCGGCGAAGGGAACGCCAAGGTTCCCTCGCCGGGCAGCGGCCGCCCTCCAGGCGGCCAGGGATCGAGCGTGAAAGCGGGGCCCACCGAAAACGGTGGGCCCCGCCGCGTTTGACGGCCGCGATTGTGGCCCCGGTAGCCCAGCCGGCTGCGCTCGCAGAGGAAACGCCAAGCGCGCCGCTGGCCCGCCGGAGTATCCGATCCAGTTGGAGCGGGCTGCAGCCTCCCGTCGCCTCGGACTCGAGGCTTCACCGATCAGCCCTTGACGTAAGCCCAGCAGTCTCGTCGCGACGAGTGATTCTGGGGCGTCTGCGTAATCGGCGCAAGCGGCGGAGTTTTACAGTTTGGGCCCGCGCGGCTAGCCTTTCAGCCGAGTTTTGGCCCATCAACCCTCGCGGGGCGGATCGTGTCCGCCCGATGAAATGGGGGTAAGGGCGGCCCGGAGGCAAACGGCGATGAGTATGACGCGCGGCAAGGCTGGGATGCAGATCAAGCGAATGCTTGCAACCGTGGCCGGGCGATCGGCCCTGACCCTGTTCCTCGCCCTGTTCGCCATCGTGGGCCGCGGCGAAACCCGCTGGCTGACCGAGTATTCCGCCGCCCTGGCGGCCGCCGAGGAGACCGGCCGGCCGATTCTCACAGTCTTCACCGGGAGCGACTGGTGCCAGCACTGCCTGACCCTGGAGCGGAAGGTGCTGGAAACCGAGACCTTTCGCACCTGGGCAGAGGAGCGGGTCGTCCTGCTGTTGATCGATCTCCCGCAGCAGGGAATCAGCTTCGACGAGCGGAAAAGCCGCTCCCGGGTCTGCATCAAGTACGGCGTGCGCTCCTTCCCCAGCGTCGTCCTCCTGGCCCCCGATGGGGCGGCGATCGCGACTCATTCCGGCTACCAGGGACAGGCCGCGGAAACCTGGGTCGCGACCCTGGAAACCAGCCTGCCGGCCCAGTCGGTGGCGGCCGCGAACCACGTCCATTCCTCGATCGACGACGCCGTGGTCACGGCCCGCGGTGCCAAGCGGCCGATCTTGGTGATGGTCTCGCGGCCCGGTGATGCCGGGGCGACCACCCGGGTGGCCTCGCTGCTGCGGGATCCCGAGTTCGAGTCGCTCGCCCGCGACAACTTCGTGGTGGCCCAGGTGCCGCCCGCCGGCGGTCCGACCGGTGCCGCCGACGAGGCCATGGACCAACTGCTCGGCGGCGAGGAGTTGCCCCCCGAGGCCGTGGAGATCGTGGTCACCGATGACGGCCGCACGCCGCTCTTCATGGAATCGGGCGAGCTCGAGCCCCGGGGCGTGGTGACCGGCCTGCGGCGGTTCCTGGCCAACCGCCAGGCCTCCCGCACCACCCGGCGTTAGCCGCCGAAGCGGGCGGTGTCAGCCTCGAGCTCGGCGATCGCGGCGCGGAGCTCGGCCAGCGCCGCCGTGAACACCCCGAGCGATGCCGACGACTCGGCCGCGTCGCCCCGCAGCGACTCCATCGCCTCGCGGATCTGGCGGGCGCCCTGCGACTGCGACTCCATCCCCTCGTGCACCTGCTCCAGGGCCCGCGTGACCGATTGCACCGGCTCGATCACCCGGCCGAGCTTCTCGCTCACCTCGGCCACCTCGCCGATCCGGCCGCTCACCTCGTTGCGAAACCGGTCCATCTCCATGGTGCCGCCGGCCACGGCCGCCTGCATGTCGCGGACCATCCGCTCGATGTCCTTGGTCGCCTGGGCCGTCTGGTCGGCCAGCCGCCGGATCTCCTGGGCCACGATCCGGAAGCCGCGGCCCGACTCCCCCGCCTTCTCGGCCTCGATCGTCGCGTTGACCGAGAGCAGGTTGGTCTGCTCGGCCACCTTGGCGATCGTGGTCACCACCGAGGTGATCCCGCTGGCCCGCTGGCTGATCGTGGCCAGCTTGCGGGTGAAGGCGTTCATCGCCTCGTCGAGCTGCTGCATCGAGGCGGTCATCCGCTCGAGTCCGTCCCGCCCCTCGTCGGCCACGCTCGCCGCGTCTCGGGCCACCGCCATCACGCTGCCGGTTGCCGTGAGGAGCTGCTCGCCGGTCGCCGAGATCTGGGCCACGGCGGCGGAGATCTCGTGGGTGGCGCCCCCGAATCCGGCCACGGCCCGCTGCTGCCGCTCGAGCGCCTGGCGGGTGTCGGCGGCGACGGTCGTGAGGCGGCCGACCGAGGTCTGGATCCGTCCGACAAGACCGACGAGGCCGTGCTGGATGGCGGCGATCGCCGCCGGAAGTCTGCCGCGGCCGGCCTCGCCGCCGAGAATCAGACTGCTTCCAAGGTCTCCTTCGGCGACCGCTTCCGCGGCAGCCGTCGCCGCGTCGAGCGGCACCTCGATGCCGCGTGCCAGGCGGAGGGCGGCGATCGCGGCGGGAATCGCCACGAGCACCGCCGCGATCGCCGCGGCGCTGCCGATTCGGAGCAGGTCCTCCCGCGACGGCAGCGATCTGAGTTCGAACGCCGCTCGGCCAGGGGCGAAAACGCCGCCGGGCGGCAGGAACGCGAGCACCACCGCCGTGGTGGCGGCGGCGGCGAACGCCACGAGCGATGCCAAGAGTGCCAGCCTGATGCGCAGCGGCATGCCGCGGCTCCGGAGGGAAGCGAGGGATCTCCCCCGAAACCTAGTTCGCCGCGGCGGGCGGTGCCAGCGGCTGAAAGCGGCTGGGCGGCAGGGCCGTCACGACCGCTGCGATCGGCACGAGCGGCGGTGAGACGGCCGCCGGAGCGGCGGCAGCGTGGGCCGCCTGTCGGAGCGAGGCGGCGGCCCCGCACCCGGCCATGGGCAAGAGGGCGAAGGCGGGCGCGGCCAGCCACGGCAGCCAGACGGGCAGTTCGCGGCGGCGGGGCCGGGGTGAAGCGTGCGGGTCGGAAGCCATGCAGGGAGCGATCGGGGGCTGGAGCGGAAGCCAGGGAATTACCGACCCGGCCCGGGTCGAATCAACCCCGTTTCCACCCGGGCCAGACCGCGAACATCGTGGGTGACGCGGGCTCGGGGTGGCCCATGCCATCTCGCCGGACGTTCGCTACGTCGCGGGTGGCGCAGGCTCGGGGTTGCCCGTGTCCCATCGCCGGACGCTCGCTTTGGGCATCCTGCCCTTCGCTCGCTCGATGCTGGCCTCGGCTGGTATCCCGCATCCGCTTCGCATCCTGCCTGCGCTCGGCCAGCAACGCCGGCTCCGGAACACGGGCAACCCCGAGCCGTCCAACGGGCGGAGGCTCGGCAAGGTCGCGATGGCCAGGGATGGCATTGCCGCCGTAAAGCCAGTGGCCGAGGCGGGGATCGAACCCGCACGGAGATCGCTCTCCACGGGATTTTAAGTCCCGTGCGTCTGCCAGTTTCGCCACTCGGCCGCCCCCTCAAGATCGTAGCCGGTTTTTCCCGGCCGCGAACTCGCAGGCTGCTAAACTTCCCCGCACTGCTGACAACCCTCACCTCTGGCCCTTCCTTGAGCGACGACTCGCCGCCTGCAGCCTCCGACGTGGCCGCCGTTACCGTGCAGCCTTCAGGCTTCGACGGGTTCCTGGGCACCCGGGCCTCGGTCGGAATGGATGTCGTGCTGGTCGGCCTGCTGGCGACGCTGCCCGTACTCGCGGCGAGCATCGCGGCCGTCCGGGCCCGCAAGTATGCGACCCACAAGTCGCTCCAGCTCGTGATCGTGGCGGCGCTGGTGGCGGCGATCGTGGTCTTCGAGATCGACATCCGCCTGTTCAGCGACTGGAAGCCGCGGGCGGCGGTGAGCCCCTTCTGGCCGGCCGGCGTGCTCGGGTCGCTCGGCATCCATCTCGTGTTTGCCGTGAGCACGCTCGGGCTCTGGATCTGGGTCGTGTGGGAGGCCCTGCGGCGGTTTCCGAATCCGCCCCAGCCGGGGAGCCACGGGACACGGCATCGGCGGATGGCCCGGCTGGCCGCGCTCGATCTCTTGGCCACCGCCGTGACGGGCGTGATCTTCTACTGGCTGGCCTTCGTCAGCTGACGCCCGCCGTCGCCCGCGGCGTCGCGGCCGGCCGACCAGCGGCAGACCGCCACGCCCCCGAAGTAGAGCAGGCAGAGCGGGGCCGCCAGGAAGAGCATGCTGTAGGGGTCGGCGGGGGTGAGCAGCGCTGAAACGACGCAGATCACGAGCACGGCCATCCGCCACTGCGAGGCGTAGGCGGCGGCGTCGAAGATCCCGATCCTCGCGAGGAACAGCATCACCAGCGGCAGTTGGAAGCCGAGCCCGAAGCCGACCGGGAGGACGAGCACGAAGCTCATCCATTCGCTGATCCGCGGGTCGGGATCGAGCCCCAGCCACTCGTTGAAGGCCAGCAGGTAGTCGAGCACGAAGTCGAACACGAAGAAGAAGGCCAAGGCCGCGCCGGCCAGGAACAAGCCCAGGCTGACGGGCAGGAACACGTGCACCAGCCGCTTCTCGTGCGGGTAAAGCCCGGCCGCGACGAACATCCAGAGCTGCCAGAAGATCCAGGGGCTCGCGAGCACGATCCCCACCAAGAGGGCGGCCTTGATGTAGATCCCGAACGCCTCCTGGGCGCTGAGCGTGGTGATGCTCACGCGGGCGTCGCGGGCCAGTGGCTGCCAGAGCAGGATCGGCACGAGTTGGTCGGCGGGAAACCGGCCGGGGGCGGCGGGTGAGGCCGCGGCCTGCGGCGGCTCGGAACCGCCATCGGTCTGCAACGGCGGTTTGCCCGGCGGGGCGAGCCCGGCAGGAAGCCGATCCGCGTGCACTTCCCGGAGTTCGAAGGTCAGGCCGCGGTTTTCGACGGCGTCGCGGATCTCGGCCTCGGAGTAGGGCAGGGGGGTGCCCGTCCAGGTGCGGGCCGTGTCGAGCGCCCGCTGCGAGTAGTAGTCGCCGAGGGCCCGCTTGAGCGGCGCCTCGACGAGCTTCACCACGGGCTTGGCGAGCAAGAGCCCGAAGAGCACGCCGATGAACAGCCCCGCCGCCGCTCGCACGAGGCACCCGCGGAGCTCCTCCAGGTGCTCGCCGAAGGTCATCGTCGAACTCTGGAACAGGTCGTCTTCGACGGCGACGGGCATGGGGTGGTCCTGGCTGGGCGGCGCGGCCGGATCGTGGCCAGCCGCCCTACGACTCTACTTCACCGAAGCCATCGTGCGGGCGACGGCTGCCTCACGCCCCGTACTTCCCCAGCCGCTGGGCGTGGGCCAGCGCCAGGAGCATCAGGTGCTTGGCGGGGAAGATCCCGAACCCGCCACGGAGGCAGTCCCGTTCGGAGAAGGCCGCGAGGCCGTCGGGTCGGCAGGTGGGCGACACCAGGAGCGTGGGCACCGGGTGCCAGGAGTGGCTCCGGAGCAGACTCGGCGTCGAGTGGTCGCCGGTCACGATCAGGACGTCGGGCTCGAGGGCCTCGATCCGCGGGATCGCCGCGTCGAGCTCTTCGATCCGCTTCACCTTGGCCGCGAAAGCGCCGTCCTCGCCCGTCGAGTCGGTGTACTTGAAATGGAGGAAGAAGAAGTCGTAGTCATTCCAGCAGCCGGCGAGCACGTCGAGCTGCTCGGCGAGCGACTTGGCTTCGCCCACGAGCGTCATGCCGGCCAGTCGGGCCAGCCCCTTGTACATCGGATAGACGGCGATCGCCGCCGCCTCGAGGCCGTAGAGCTCCCGGTAGGAGGGCAAGGCGGGGCGGCTCGCGAAGCCCCGCAGCACCATCCCGTTGGCCTTGGGCTCGTCGGCCAGGATCGCCCGCGCCTGCCTGACGAACTCCGCCGCCACCTGGGCCGTCTTGGCCGCCGCGGCATCGAGCGGCTGCGGGTCGAGCGGGGGCACGCCGGTGGCCTGCGGGTCGGTGTCGGCGACGGCGCCCGAGAGGCCCGGGCCCCGCCAGACGACGACGAACCGATGCTCCTTCACCGGCCGCACGAAGGTCTCCACGCCGGGGATCTTCACGGCCTGGAGCCGCTCGACCACCTTGAAGCTCTCCTCGGAGGGAATCCGTCCGGCGCGGCGGTCGCCGATCTTCCCGGCGGCGTCGAGCGTGCAGAAGTTGCCCCGGGCCGCCACGTCGTCGGGGCCGAGTTCGAAGCCGATGCCGGTCGCCTCGAGCGCCCCACGGCCGATCTTGAACTCCAGCGGGTCGTAGCCGAACAGCCCCAGGTGGCCGGGCCCCGAGCCGGGCGTGATCCCCGGCAGCACCGGCACGCTCGAACCGCTCGTGCCCCGGGCCGCGAGCCGGTCGAGGTTGGGCGTGGCGGCGGATTCGAGCTCGGTCTTACCCCCCGGATGCAGCGGCAGGCCGCCCAGGCCGTCGGCCACGAGCATCACGATCTTGGAGGCGTTCTTCTCGGCCAGTTCGCGGACCAGGTCGTGTTCGATCACGGCAGCGGTGCTCCTCGGGGCGACTTGATGCGGGAAGGGGGGGCGCGGGGAATCGGGCAGGGATGATCATCCCGGGCAGGTATCGTAGCGTCGGCCGCGATTCGCCGTGGACCATTCCCTTCGCTTCCCGTCTGCCCGCGTTCCCTGCCCTCGCCCCATGAGCGTGCTCCGTCCCCGCCCATCCGAGGATCCGCTCGTCTACAACGGCGGCGGCTGGGGCCCCGGCCCGCTCGCCGGCCGGCTGGCGGCGATCCGCGCTCGGCTGGTCGCCGAGCCGGGCGATCTCGGCCTCGCCCCGCGCACGCTCGAGGACTACGACACCCGCCGCCCGGAGAGCCGGCTGTTCGCGATCCTCACGGCGGCCCGGCGGATCCGCGAGGCCGTCGATCGGCTCGTGATCCTGGCGGGGGGCTCGATCGGTCCGGCCACGCGGCTCCTGGCAGCCTCCTGCTGCCATCCGTTTCACGACCAGCTGCCCCGCGGCGAACGGGGGGGCCGGCCGCGGCTCTCCTGGCTCGACGGCCGCTCGGGCAACGATACGCTCCAGGGGCTTTTCGACGTGGTCGCGCCCCCGGGCCGCCCACGGGCTGATGACCTGCTCGACCGGTGGGCGATCATGCCGGTCGACGTGCCCCCCGCGGACCCGCGACAACAGCAGACCGAGGCGATCCTGCTCGAACGACTGGCTGCCTCGCTCGGCCACGACCCGGCCCGGCTGGCCGAACGCGTCGTGCCGGTCGCCGCGGGGGCGGGCGAGGCCGCGGGGCTCGCCGAGCGACTGAGCTGCCCGCTGCGGTTCACGGCGGAAGCGGGGCTCGGCTCGGCCGCCGACGTGTTCACCGCGGGGGGGCTTCTGCCGGCGGCGGTCGCCGGGATCGACGTCGTGCAGCTGCTCAAGGGAGCCGCGGCGATGCTCCGCCGGTTCGCCGAGGCGCCGCTGGCCGACAATCCGGCCATCATCGACGGAGCGATCGCTTGCGAGGCAAGCGGCTCCGGGTGGGCGACCGGGCGGCTGTTTCTGGGCGACCAAGCCTGGGTGTCGGAGCTGGGCGGGTGGCACGCGGCCGTGCGGCCGGCCGCGCCGGGCGCGGCCGCCCTGGTCACCAGGCTCTGCTCGGGCGAGCCGCGGCGCGACCGAATCGTCGAGCTGCCGCAAGCCGAACCCGCCACGATCGGCCTGCCGCGGGTGGACGAGCATGCGATCGGGCAACTGCTCCAGCTGCTGATCCTCTCGGCCGCGGTGGAGCGGCGGCTCCGGGAGGCGGTATAGTTCCGCCGCCGGCCACGCTCCCGAATCCCCCGCGGAGGTTTTTCCGATGCCCGTCACGCTCACCTGGACCGGCCACGCGACCTTTCTGATCGACACCGGCGCCGGCACGATCCTCGTCGACCCCTTCTTTGACGAGTGCCCGACCGCCAGCCTGAAGGCGGCCGACGTCGCCTGTGACACGATCCTGCTCACCCACGGCCACTTCGACCACATCGCCGACGCCGCGGCCATCGCCAAGCGGACCGGGGCGAAGGTCTGCTGCGGGTTCGAGATCGCGAACTGGCTGGGCACGCAGGGCGTGGCGAATCTCCAGCCGATGAACCACGGCGGCACGGTCGCCGTGCCCGGCGGCATCGCGACGATGGAGCTCGCCTTCCACTCCTCGAGCCTCCCGGACGGCAGCTACGGCGGCAACCCCGCCGGCTGGCTGCTCGACGTGGGCGGCAAGCGGATCTACGTGGCCGGCGACACCGGCGTGTTTTCCGACATGGCCCGGATCGGCCGGCCCCGCGGCGGCCGCGGCCTCGACCTGGCGATCCTGCCGATCGGCGACCTGTTCACAATGGGGCCGGCCAACTCGCTCGAGGCGATCGAGCTGTTGCAGCCCAAGGCCGTCTTGCCCTGCCACTACGACACCTGGCCGCCGATCGCCCAGGACGCCGCCGCCTGGGCGGAGAGCGTCCGCCGCGCGAACCTCGCCGAGCCCCATGTGCTCGAGCCGGGCGGGACGCTGACGCTCGCGTAGCGTTGCCACTCGCGGTCACGCCACCGCGACCTCGATCGTGCCGTTCACGACCCGCACGGGGAAGACCGCGACCTTGAGCTTCTCGTTGTCGCACCAGGCGCCGTCGCAGGCCCGGAACCGCCAGGCGTGCCAGGGGCAGGTCACCACGCCGTCCACGAAGGGGCCGGAGCCGAGCGAGGCGCCCATGTGCGGGCAGAGGTCGTCCAAGGCGTGATAGCCGGCGCCGTCGTAGAACACCGCCACGAGCCGGCCGGCCACCTCGTAGGTGCGGCCCTCGCCGGCCGGGATCTCACCCACGCGGGCCACCGCCGTGTAGGGGACGTCGCCGCTCGCAGACTCGGTCTCAGTCATCCCGACAGGTGTACCATACGCAGCATGGCCGTCCCATCGCCCGCTCCCCGGATCAAGCTGCTCGCGCTCGACGTGGACGGCACCCTCACCAACAGCCGCCACGAGGTGACCGACGCCACCTGCCGGGCGATCGCCCGCGTCAGGGCCGCGGGGGTGCGGATCATGCTGGCCACGGGCCGCCGCTACCGCGACGCGCTGCCGGTAGCCGAGCGGCTCGGGATCACCGAGCCGCTGGTGACCGCGTCGGGCGCGCTCGTCAAGCGACCCGGCGACCATGCCACGCTCCACCGGGCGGCGTTCGCGGCCGGCGTGCTCCCCGAGGTCGTGGCCCTGGTCGCGGCCCGGGGCCACGAGCCGGTGGTCTACACCGACAGCTTCTCCGCCGGGTTCGATTTCCACTGCCGCAGCCTGGCCGCGGCCGCAGCCGGCGTTGGCGGCTTCGGCGAATACCTGGCCCGCAACAGGGACGTGGCCCGCGTGACGCCGGATCTCGACCGGGCGCCGCCGGCCGATGCCTTCGCCAGCTTCGCGATGGGGCCGCAGGAGCCGATGCAACTGCTCGAGGCCGAGCTGCAGGCCCGCTTTCCCGCCACGCTTTCGGTGCACACGATGCGCAGCCCGCGGTATCGCGAGTGGCTTTGCGAGATCGCGCCCGCCGGCGTCACCAAATGGACGGGCCTGGCGGCGCTGGCGGCCGCCTGGGGCATCAGCCCCGAGGAGATTTGCGCCGTCGGTGACGATGTCAACGACCTGCCGATGGTGCGGGCCGCCGGGCTCGGCCTGGCAATGGGCAACGGCCGGCCCGAACTGCAGGCCGTGGCCGATCAGGTGGTGGGCCTCCACGATGGCAGCGGGATCGAGGACGTGGCAGAGATCGTGCTCGCCCGGGCTGCCCAGTCTGCCGAGCCTGCCTGACGCGCCGCCGCGGGCGGTCGCGGCGGCCCGACGTGGGTTGTGGCGGCCGGTATCCATCCCTATATGACTCCGCTCCGGTTCGCTTCCGGATCGTGGCCGTCGGCCCGATTCACCGTCGTCCTGCCGCCGCCTCGCCATGGACTACAAACTCCATCGCCCGCACCCCGTGTGCCACCGCACCGGCCGCGGCTTGGCCGTCGGCGAGGAGTTTTTCTCGGCGCTCGTCCGCGGTGAGAGCGGCCTCGAGCGACTTGATGTGGCGGCTGAAGCCTGGGACGGTCCGCCGCCGGCCGCCGTGGCCTGGTGGCGGACACGACGAGGGGGCGGGGGCGAAGCCGAACCGGCGCTCGCCCCGGTCGAAGTCCTGCTCGACGCGCTCGAAGCCTTGGAAGACGATCCGGCCGACGCGGCTCTCCGCTACCTGCTCGCGCTGCAGCTGGTCCGCCGCCGGACCTTGCGAATCGAGGGCGACGCCAGCGAGCGGTCGGGGGCTCCCGAGACGATCGTCTTCTCCTGCCGGCGGCGTGATCGCGACTACCACGTCGAGCCGGTGCCTCCCGGCGCGATCGCCGATCCCGCGGTCGCGGCCCGGCTGACGGCTCTGCTCTGGTCGGGGGAGGCCGCATGACGAGGCTCCTGGGCCAGGGCCGTGAGGCGACTTTCTCCCGCTGGCTTGCGGTCCTGCTGCTCGTGGCGGTGGTGGCCTCCAGCGGCGCCTCCTGCCCGCAGGTGCTCCGTGGCTATCAGGTGGGCATGATGCCGCTGCCCCGGGTGCTTCCACCCCAGCCATCCCTCGACCAGATCGTGGCCGCGGTTCACGACAACACCTCCCGCGTCCGCAGCGCGACGGCCACGCAGGCGGTGCTGGTGGTGCCGGGCGTGCCCCGGCTCTCGGCTCGGCTGGCCTGCGAGCCGCCCCGCCGCTTCCGGCTCCAGGCGCAGACCTCGATCACCGGCCCGGAACTCGACATCGGGAGCAACGACGACCTGTTCTGGATCTGGCTGCGGCAGCACCAGCCGCCGATCACCGCCTTCTGCCGTCATGAGCAATACGCGCAGTCGCAGGCCCGCCGGCTGCTGCCGATCCGGGCCGACTGGATGCCCGAACTGCTCGGTCTGGCGAACTTCCGCCCCGAGGATTCCCACGAAGGGCCCTTTCCACTGCCCGACGGCCGGATCGAGATCCGCAGCCGGCTCGATTCGGGCGGCGACCCGGTGCTGAAGTCCACGATCCTCGACGCCACCACCGGCCTGGTCGCCGAGCAGCACCTGTTCACGCCGGGCGGCGAGCGGCTGGCGAGCGTCCGCACCACCCGCTATCGCGTCGATGCCGCCTCCGGCGCGGCGCTGCCGCACCTGGTCGAGGTGTCGTGGCCCGCGTCGGGCGTGGACTTCAAGGTCGAACTCACCTCGATCACGGTCAATGGCCCGAGTCCCGACCCGGCCCAGCTCTGGCAGATGCCGGCCTATCCGGGCTACGAGCCGGTCGATCTGGCCGATCCCTCGGTCGTGATCGGCCCGCCGCGCTAGCCCGGAGGCGCCCCGGCTTCCATCAGGCTGCGGAGCTTGGCCCGGGCCCGGGAGAGCGCGGGGCCGATCGAGCCCAGCGGCAGTCCCGTGTGGCGGCTGATCTCGCTGTAACTGCGACCCTCGAGATGATGCAAGCGCACGAGGCGAGCATCCTCGGTGTCGAGACATCCAAGGAGCGCTTCGACCTGCTCCCGATCGTCGATCCGCTCCGGGAGGTCGCTCGCGGGTGCGACCGGCTCGGGCGGCCTCTCGCCCTCCTGCCGGCTGGCGAACTCGCGTCCGCGAACGAGCCTGCGAACAGTGACCCGGCGGGCGATCACCGCCAGGTAGGTGGTCAGGCTCGAGCGTCCGGCAAACTTCCGCAGCACCGCGGCTTCGTCGCGGAGGCACTCGAACAGGATCTCCGCCACGGCGTCGTCGCGGTCGGCGGCTGCCAGCGGCGTTCCCCGCCGGCCGGCTGTCCGGTCGGCGACGTGGGCCAGCAGGCCCCCGAAGCGGTCGAGCAGCTCTTCCCAAGCCCCCGGCCCGCCGGCCAGGCAGGCCTCGACCAGCCGCCGGTCCGCGGGATCGAGCGGACCCTGACCGGGGGGTGGCGGGCTGTGCGGCATGGCAGGCATGGCCCCGGGATTGCTCGCTCGTCGGCCGCGGGAACGGCCGCGGACCTGCGATCTTACGGGCTCCCATCCGGCCCGACCAACGGCAGCCGAACCGCTTCAGGAAAGGGCCCGCTTCTGCCGATCCCAGATTCGTTGACAGGGTTTCCCGGCCTGCCTACGATGCCGCGCGGCAACTGAGGCCTTTGGCAGGGCAGCCCGCCCGTTCCTCACGCAGCCGTCCCTCTCCAGGAGTTCATGGTCATGACGCACGTGGTCGCCGAGCCTTGTTTCGCCTGCAAATACACCGACTGCGTGGTCGTCTGCCCTGTGGAATGCTTCTACGAGGGGGACAAGATGGTCTACATCCATCCCGACGAGTGCATCGACTGCGAGGCATGTGTCCCGGAGTGCCCGGTCGAGGCGATCTTCCATGAGGACAACCTTCCGGCCGAGTGGAAGGACTTCAAGGAACTGAACGCCGAAATGTCACCCCAGCTTCCGGTGATCACCGAGAAGAAGGACCCGCTCTGCGGCGGCGAGTGAGCCCCGCCGCACGACGCCCGCGATGGCGTCGGCCGCCGCTCAGCGAAGATCGACCGTCCAATAGGCTCGATCGACGAAGTTTTTCCAGCTTGAATACTTCGGGTTGCCGAGTTTCAGCGCCAACAGGGGGCTGCGCTTCGGCTTGACCGGTTCCCGGATCAGGGCCATCCGGGCCTCGTCGGGCGTGCGGCCCCCCTTGCGCACATTGCAGGCGACGCAGGCGCAGACGATGTTCGTCCAACTCGTCAGGCCGCCCTGGCTGCGGGGCACCACGTGGTCGAGCGAGAGCTCGCTCAGCGGGAAGTGCTGACCACAGTATTGGCAGCAGTTGCCGTCGCGGGCGAACACGTTTCGGCGGTTGAACCGCAGCCCTTGCCGGGGCCCCCGGTCACACTCCGTCAGCCGAATCACCCGCGGGGCCCGCACTTGAAAGCCGACGCCCCTGATCCAGTCATGGTTGGGGTCGTCGAAGGTCGCCTGGAGGGCCGAGAGCTCCCGCCAAGAATCGAAGGAGTAGGCTCCGTACCGGCCTTGCTCGACATCGACCACTTCGGCAAGTTGGCGAAATAACAGCGTCAACGCCCGTCGTACGGTCGTGACGTGGACGGCGACGAACGACCGATTCAGCACCAAGACGCTCAGTCCGAGCGATGGTGCGGGAGCGGCGATCGCGGTCATGCTTGCGAACTCCTGCGGGGCGGAACGACGCCTGCAAACCCCGAGCCTCCACAGTTTACCCGGACCGGCTCCCGGCCGCCAAGCAGCGGCAAGGGGCGGCCCTCCCCAGGCTCGGCCGGGCGGCGCCGCTCGCCCGCGCTCCCGAGGCTTGCCTTGGCCGTGACGCGGCGTCACACTTTGGAAATGGAATCACGAGACGGGCAGGCGGTGCCGTCGGGGTTCAATGCCAACCGCCTGGGAGAATTCGATGCTTCACTATTCGTGTGATGTCTGCAAGCGGCCGATAGACCCTCACGCGGACGTTCGCCACGTCGTCAAGATCGAGGTCTTCCCGGCGGTCGAGGACGACTCCTGCGGCTGCCCGGATCTCGAGGACTACGCCGCCGAGGCGGACCATCTCGAAGAAATGCAGGACCTGCTCGAGCAGCTGGACGACTGCGATGATCCGCGGGTGGCCGCCGATGCCACCGCTCGCTCGCTGCGGTTCGACCTCTGCGACGCCTGCCGGCAGCGGTTCGTGAAGAATCCGCTCGGGCTGAAGTCGGGCAAGCAGTTGGATTTCAGCAACAACTGAGAGCGGCTTCGCGGCAACGCGGAGCCCGGGTCGCGAGGGGGGTCGCTGGCGTGGGCAGCGTTCGTCGGTAGACTCCAGCGGCACACCCCAGGAGTGACCGCTCACGATGGCCGGGAAGACATTGAAAATCGCCACGATCGCCGGGGACGGCACGGGGCCCGAGGTGACCGCCGAGGCCCTCAAGGTGCTGGCGGCGGTGGCCGTGCTGGAGGGCTTCTCCACCGATGTCGAGCCGCTTGACTGGGGCGGCGACCGCTATCTCCGCACCGGCGAGATCGTCCCCGAGGGTGGCCTCGACCTGTTGCGGACGAAAGACGCGGTCTTCCTCGGCGCGATCGGCCACCCCGGTGTGGCCCCCGGCATCCTCGAAAAGGGATTGCTGCTCGAGCTCCGGTTCAAGCTCGACCAATACATCAACCTCCGGCCCGTGAAGCTGTTGCCGGGGGTCGAGACGCCGCTGGCCGGACGCGGCCCGAGCGACATCGACTTTGTGGTGGTGCGGGAGAACACCGAGGATCTTTACTGCGGCGTGGGCGGCTTTCTCAAGAAGGGCACGCCAGACGAGGTGGCCGTCCAGCAGGCGATCTACACCCGGAAGGGCTGCGAGCGGTGCATCCGCTGGGCCTTCGACTACACGCGAAAGCGGAACAGCCCCAAGAAGACGCTGACGCTCGTGGCCAAGACCAACGTTCTGACCTTCGGTCACGACCTTTGGTGGCGGACGTTCCAGGAGGTGGCCAAGGACTATCCCGACGTCAAGACCGACTACAACCATGTCGACGCCTGTTGCATGTGGATGGTGAAGAATCCAGAGGCGTACGACGTGATCGTGACCACGAACATGTTCGGCGACATCATCACCGATCTGGGCGGGATCCTGCAGGGGGGCATGGGGGTGGCGGCAGGCGGCAACCTCAATCCGGATCCGGGCGGCGTGAGCATGTTCGAACCGATGGGGGGAAGTGCACCAAAGTACACGGGCACCGACCAGATCAACCCGATTGCGGCGATCAACGCGATGGCGATGCTTTTGGAGCACAGCGGTCAGCCGGCCGCGGCCGCCCGCATCGACCGGGCCGTCGCCCACGTCACGGGCACGAAGATGAAGAGCCAGGCGGCGGGCAAGATGGGCTTCGGCACCAAGGCGGTCGGCGATCTGGTGGTGTCAGCGCTCGCGTAACCTGGTCGGTCGGGCTCGGAGTTGCGGGAGTCTGACGACCGGCCGCGAAGCCGCTACAGCCATACTCGCCGGCCTTCGGTCAGGCTCGTGTCGCCGGCCTGCACGACCCGCAGTGCTTGGAGGGCGTCGTCGAGGCCGCTCAGGCTGCGGACCAGGCTCGTCACCCGGCGGTGAAACTGCACGAGCATCTGCTCGCCCACCGGCCGCTCGCTTTCAAGCGACTCCTGATGGCGGCCCGCCGTGTCGAACCAGACGAGGCTCGCCGGCAGGTCCACGAAGGCGATCCCCCGCTCGCAGGCGACCTGCAGGGCCGCCGGGGGGCGAAAGCCCACCGCCTCCTCCCAGCGGCTGGGCATGTAGTAGCCGCAACTGATTTGGGCGAGGACGCTGAATCCCGGCGTCTGGGGGAGGACGCTGAATCCCGGCGTCTGGGGGAGGACGCCGAATCCCGGCGTCGGGGGGAGGACGCCGAATCCCGGCGTCGGGGCGGGAGTGACGTCTCCCGGCGGGCCGCCGGGCGAAAAGTCGAGGCTCATCATCCGGTAGTCGTCGGGCTCTCCCGCCTCGGATCCGGCGTGTCGCACCGCGACCACGCTCGTAGGGTCCGTCCCGGCCACGTAGCGGCACCAGTCGATGAGCTCCATCAGGTCGCGGTTGATGGAGTTCGCATCGCGGACGGCCGACGCCGCCGCGTGCGGCACACGCCGATGACAAAACAGCATCCGCGGACGGCCGAGCCGGGTGGCGATCAGCTCCTTGAGCCGCACGGTGGCCGCCATGTGCCGCCGGGGAAACTCGGCCATGAAGGCGATGCCCGCCTCTTCGATCCGCCGCCGCAGGGCCGCGGCCTCCGCCGCGTCGAGCGGTAGCGAGATGGCGGCGTAGACCGCCTTGCCGTGATCGCAGGCCGCGAGGATCGGCGTCGTTCCGTACCACTGCTCCGCCAGGTAGAGGATGGCGTCGATGTCGTCGCGGGCGACGAGCGCCCGGAAGCCGTCCACCGCGGCGGCACCGACCTGCTCGGCCGCCCGCCGGGCGCGGTGGGCAACCTGCTCGCAGATCCCCCGCACCTCGAACCGGTCGGCCAGCGCCCGCAGCGCCGGCAAGTGGCGTGTTTCCCAGTGCTCGCCCAGACCGACGATTCCGACGCGGAGCTTCATGCCTCGTCTCCTGCCGCGGCCTGCTCGGCGGCGAGCAACTCCCGCTCTTGCCGCAGCCCCTTGTCGGCGATGTCCTTGCGGCACCAGCCGCCCTGCCAGCGGATCTCCTTGACGCCGGTGTAGGCGAGCAGCTTCGCCCGGGCCAGCGACTCGGCCACCGCCGTCACCGCCAGCACCCGGCCGCCGGCAGTGACAACGGCCTCTCCCTCGCGGCGGGTCGCGGCGTGAAACACGGTCACCCCGTCGAGGGCCGCCGCGGATTCGAGCCCGCGGATCGGGCGGCCCTTCTCGACCGCCGCGGGATAGCACTCGGCGGCCATCACGACGGTCACGCTCGACCCCTCCCGCCAGACCGGCGGCGGCACCGAGTCGAGGCGGCGATCGACCGCGGCGTCGAGCAGTTCGAGCAGGCTCGAGTCGAGCCGCACGAGCAACGCCTGGCACTCCGGGTCGCCGAACCGGGCGTTGAACTCGAGCACCTTCGGGCCCTGGGCCGTGAGCATCAGCCCGGCGTACAGGACGCCGTGAAAGGGAACCCGCGCCCGCCGCATGGCGTGCACGGTGGGCACGAGGATCCGGGCCTCGATCTCGGCCATCAGGGCGTCATCGACGAAGGGAGTGGGGCAGTAGGCACCCATCCCGCCGGTGTTGGGGCCGGTGTCGCCATCGTGGGCGGCCTTGTGGTCTTGGAGCGCCGGCAGCGTCACGATGGTGCGGCCGTCCGTGATCGCCAGCACGCTCACCTCGACGCCATCGAGCCGCTCCTCGACGAGGATCCCCCCGGCGGCCGCCGCCAACTGCGGGTCGCTTGCGAGCGTGGCCACCGCCTCGATCGCCGCGGCGCGATCGTCGCACACGAACACCCCTTTGCCGGCCGCGAGGCCGTCGGCCTTGATCACGACGGGCATGTCCTCCCGCGCCTCGAGGAAGGTCCGCGCGGCGGCGACCGAGCGAAACTCGCGAAACATCGCCGTGGGCACGTCGCCGCGATGGAGCATCTGCTTGCAGAAGATCTTGCTGCCCTCGAGCTGAGCGGCGGCGGCCGAGGGGCCGAAGATCCGCAGGCCGGCGGCAGTGAAGGCATCGACGATGCCCGCGACCAGCGGGGCCTCGGGGCCGACCACGGTGAGATCGACGCTGCGGGAGCGGGCCAGGGCCAGGAGCGCCGGGATATCGTCGGCGGCGACCGGCAGGTTCTCGGCGACGAGCGCCGTGCCCGCGTTGCCGGGGGCGACGAGCACCTCGGCCCCGTCTCGGGCCAGCTTCCAGGCGAGGGCATGCTCGCGGCCTCCGCCCCCCACGACCAGCACACGCCGGGATTGGCTCAAGGGAAACGCTCCTGTTTTCGGGGGTGAACGGGCGGCCGCGGGGCACGGCCGCCGGCGGCATTCAACGCACGGTTGTACCGAACCGTCGGCGCCCGCGGCGTGCCGACGTTGACAGTTTGGTGGCCGCCGATACAGTTAAGTGGAGTTCGTGAAAAAAATCACGAACCCCCCCAAAGCCCGACGAAAATCTATTTTTGCGGGCCGAGGGCGGCATCTCCGTGTCCGGGTTGTCGCCCGGGCGTCGGCCTGCGTCCGGCGAGGCGTGCGATGTCAGAAAAGAAGAAGTTGTCGGTCGCGGAAATCATGGCGGCGGCACGAGCGGCCGACGGAAAAGGGGGGGCTGCACCGGCCCCCGGCGAGCCGGCCATCGCCGAGTCGCCGTCCCCCGCCCCGGCTGAACCGAAGCCTGCGGCGAAGCCCGCCGCCCCCGCCGCGGCCGGCGGGCCTCGCCCCAGCGTGGCCGAGATCATGGCGCTGGCCCGAGCCAACAAGGCTGCGGCCGCGGGTGGAGCGAAGCCCGCCGTGGCTGAAAAGCCGGCGGCCGCCCCGAAGCCGGCCGCCAAACCAGCCGCTGCGGCCAAGCCGGCGGCCCCGGCGGTGGCGGGCCGCAAAGGGGTCGAGCGAGACACTGCGAGCATCCTGGCGGCCGCGCGGGCTGCGGCGAAGCCCGGCCCCGTGAGCAAGGCCGAGGCGCCCGTCCGGCCGGCGGCCAAGCCGAAGCCGGCGGCCGAGAAAGTCGCGGCGGCGAAGCCAGTTCCACCCCGGCCGATTCGGCCGCCGCAGCCGGCCAAGAAGGGGGCGGAGGACGAAGATCGCCGCGGGTTTCTCGAGATCGCCACCGGCTCCTTCATGGCGATGGGCTTCACCGCGCTTTCGATCACCGGTGGGCTCTTCACCGCCGGCCTGGCTCGGTATTTCTTCCCCAACGTGCTGGCCGAACCGCCGAGCAAGTTCAAGGTCGGCTTCAAGGAAGGCTTTCCTTCCGGGAAGGTCGAGACCAAATATGTGGCCCAGTACGGCGTTTGGGTCGTCAACGGCGAGTTCCAGGGGGAGCAGCAGATCTACGCCCTGAAGACCGTCTGCACCCACCTGGGCTGCACTCCCAGTTGGCTGGAGGCCGAGCAGAAGTTCAAGTGTCCCTGCCACGGCAGCGGCTTCTACAAGGACGGCGTCAACTTCGAGGGGCCGGCCCCCCGGCCGCTCGAGCGGTACGCGATCCGGATCGCCGACGATGGCCAACTCGAAATCGACAAGAGCCGCACCTTCCAGGAGGAACTCGGCCAGTGGGCCGATCCTTCGTCCTATGTGACCGTCTGATTCATATCGCAGTCTGACCCATACTCCGCCCCCGAGACCCGCACCAGCCCATGGCCATCGGCGAGACGATCCGCAACTCCCAGATCTGGAAGAGCATCTTCCGGCATCCGATGCCGCTCGATCGGCGGAACCGGATCGTGGTGATGCTTACCAACTTCTTCCTCCACCTCCATCCGGTCTCGATCAAGAAGCAGGGGATCGCGCTGTCCTTCACCTGGTGCATGGGTGGCGTGACCTTCTTCCTGTTCATGGTGGAGACGGTCACCGGCGTGCTGTTGATGTTTTATTACCGGCCCACGCTGGAGTGGGCCTACAACGACATCCTGGCGCTCCGAGACGTGACGAGCCTGGGGATTCTCCGTGAGCTCCACCGCTGGGGCGCCCATGCGATGGTGATCACCACCTGGCTGCACATGTATCGCGTGTTCCTCACCGGCAGCTACAAGCCGCCCCGGGAGTTCAACTGGGTGGTGGGCGTGATTCTCTTGTTGCTCACGCTCCTGCTCTCGTTCACCGGCTACCTGCTCCCCTGGGACCAGCTGGCGATCTGGGCCATCACGGTGGGCTCGAACATGGCCCGGGCGACGCCATTGTTGGGCTATGAGGGGCCGCTCGCCCAGCAGCTCACGCTCGGCGGCATCGACCTGATTACCGACAAGTCCGACGCCCGGTTCGGCCTGCTGGGCGCCCGGTTCGTCGGCGAGGAGACGCTCAACCGGTTCTACGTGCTCCATTGCATCGCCATCCCGCTGGCCGTGGCCCTGCTGCTGGCCATCCACTTCTGGCGGGTGCGAAAAGACGGAGGCATCAGCGGCCCGCTCTGAGCGGCCGCGGAGACACACCATGCATTCCAGCCCCTTCTTTTTCTCGGATGTCGCCGGGTTCCTGGGGGGCTACTACGCCTTCATCGCGGCGATGAACGGCGTGTTCGCCTACCTGCTGTGGCAGAAATACGGCCAGCCTGGCCGGGCGGTCGTCTGGACCGCGTTCGCCGGGGCGATGATGATCCTGGCGAGCCTGGCCCTCTCCGGGTCGGCGGCCTGGGTGCCGGCCCTGCCCACGGGCGTCCGCAGCGTCGTCAACTCCCTCTCCGGGCCGGTCATCTATTCGCTCGGCACGGTGGCATTGTTCACCGCGCTATTCGTGTTCCGGAAGTTCTTCGTCCAGCCGACGGTGGCCTGGACGATCCTCAATGGGGCCCTGGTGCTGATGGGGCTGGCGATGGCCGACGAGAACTTCGCGGCCATCGTGATGAAGCCCGACAACGTGCCGATCGTGGGGCTCGTCTTCCTGCTGGCCTTCTTCACGTGGGTGGCCACTAAGCAGGCCGTCGTCAACGACGAGCGGATCGCTCAGGGCCTGCCGCCGATGGAGAAACTCGACGACGAGAAGGTGCTTGTCTGGCCGGATCTCGTCTACACGGAACTGATCTGCATGGTGGCCGTGTCGGCCTTCCTCTTGATCTGGGCGATCTGCCTGCCGGCACCGCTCGAGGAGCCGGCTTCGAGCGTGAAGACGCCCAATCCCTCCAAGGCCCCGTGGTACTTCCTCGGCCTCCAGGAGATGCTTGTCTACTTCGACCCCTGGTACGCCGGCGTGGTGCTCCCGAGCCTCGTCGTCTTCGGCCTGATGGCGATGCCCTACCTCGACTACAACAAAAAGGGCAACGGCTACTACTCGATCGCCGAGCGGAAGTTCGCCTACCTGACGTGGCAGTTCGGCTTCCTGGTGCTCTGGATCACGCTGATCATCCTGGGCACGTTCCTGCGGGGGCCCAACTGGAACTTCTACGGGCCGTTCGAGTATTGGACGCCCTACAAGGTCGAGGTGCTCAATAACGTCGACTTGAATCAGATGTTCTGGGTCAAGTGGCTCGACATGCCTCTGCCGCGGGCGGCGGCCGACGCCCCCTGGTACGTGCAGTTCGGCACGGTGCTGCTCCGCGAGGCCCCGGGTCTCCTGGTGCTCGGGCTGTACCTGGTGGCCCTGCCGCCGCTTCTGGCCGTCACCATCTTCCGCGGAATGTTCGCGAAGATGGGCTTCATCCGCTACATGATCATGGCCAACCTGATGCTCCTGATGCTGTCGCTGCCGCTGAAGATGGTGCTGCGGTGGACGATGAACCTCAAATACATCCTCTCGCTGCCCGAGATCTCCCTCAACTTCTGAGCCCGGCCCAGCCGGCTCTCTGCCATGCCCGCAACCGAACAGACCTGGCGCGACCTCAAAATCCTGCACGTGGTGTTCGCGATCACGGCGCTCGTGCTGCTCGGGTCCACCGTGGCGATGCTCGTGGCCGACCACGACCGGCCGTGGAAGACGTACGCCCG
>JBIKXY010000086.1:0-11725 GCA_044355515.1 Pirellulales bacterium | reverse complement strand
GCCCCACGGACGGTTGCCCGAGCCGGGGCGATTCAAGGGACGATTCGCCAGGTCGCCCGGCAGCGTGACCGGTCGGTCGCCGCCGATGCCCGGCCGGTTCCCGCCGAAGCCGGGTCGGTTGCCGCCTCCATCCGGCCGGTTGGCCAAGTCGCCCGGAAGGGGGCCCGGTCGGTCGCCGCCGATGCCCGGCCTGTTCCCGCCGAAGCCGGGTCGGTTGCCGCCTCCACCCGGCCGGTTGGCCAAGTCGCCCGGCAGCGTCACCGGACGGTTCATGCCGCCTCCTGGACGGTTGCCAAGGTCGCCCGGCAGCGTCGTGGGGCGGTTTCCTCCCATGCCCGGTCGGTTGCCGCCGCCAAGGCCAGGCCGGTCGCCGCCCGCACCGGGCCGGTTGCCGGCCAGGCCACCGGGAAGCTGGCCCGGAAGCGGCGTGGGCCGCTGCACACTTCCCAGGCCCGGGCGATCGCCACCACTGCCGGGCCGATTCGGCATGCCGGGTGTCGGAAAGGAAGGCTTGGTCATCGGTGGCCCGGCGAGTCCGCCGCCGCCGCCGACCTGCCCGGGCAGCGGGGTGGGCCGGCCGGAAAGTTGCGGCCGATTCAGGCCGGGCGTGGGCGCCGGCTTCGTGGCCAAGCCGGGCTGCGGTCGCATCGAGCCGATGCCCGGCCGCGGGTTCGGGCCACCCGGACGAAGGCCGGGCGAGGGAGCCGGTCGCGTCAGGCCACCGAAGTTGGGCGCCGACGGGCCGGCCAATCCGCCGGGGCCAGGACGCGACAGTCCGCCGGCGTTCGGCAAGGCGGGGCGGGTGGCTGCCCCGAGGCTCGGACGCGACATTCCGCCAGGGCCCTGCATGCCCGGCCGGGACAGCCCGCTCGGCATTTGGGGACGGGCTTGCGGCTGCGGCATCGGCCGGGCCTGCGCCTGAGGCATTTGGGGCCGTTGCATGGGGCGGGCCTGCATCTGCGGCATTTGGGGACGCGCCTGCGGCATTTGGGGGCGCGCCTGCGGCATCGGTCGCGCCTGGGCCTGCGGCATTTGGGGACGGCTCATGCCGCCACCGGCGGGCCGGGCCATGCCACCGGCGGGCCGGGCCATGCCACCGGGGTGTCCGCCGCCACCTCGATGGGCTCCGCCACCTCGATGGGCTCCACCACCGGGATGGCCTCCACCACCGGGGCGGGCGAACGCCGGCGGCGGCACCGCCCCCAGGGCGAGGGCGAACAAACCCAGCACAACCGCGGCAGGCAGACGCATGACGAATCTCGAGGGGTGGTTATCCAAAGAAGAACTGGGAAACGTCACTTGCCGGCGCCCGGCTGGGGTGGCTTGCGGGCGATCGTCATCTCGAAGTCGGGCTCTTCGACGTCGCCGATGAGCCGATCGGTACCCCGGACGAACAGGTGATCGGCGTCCTTGACGGTGATGAACAGCGTCGCCGACCCGGCTGTCCCGTCGGGCAGCGTGGCCTCCGACACCACCGCCCAGCCCTCGTCGGTGCGGATCCAGCGTCCCTCGGTGAATCCGCCGTCGTCGTCGAACGTCCAGGACCGCACCTGGGCGTTGACCGGATCCCAGCCGATTCGCTGCGTGCTCTTCGATTCGCGGGCCCCCGCCGCCGACATCGTGTAGTCGCCGATCAAGAAGTTGCCATCGTCGCTCCAGCGAAACGAAATCTCCGTGCGGCCCTCGGGGTTCTCGTCCACCCAGTCGCCCACGATCCAGGCCGCACCTTGCAGGGCCTCGCGCGGCGTCGGCAGCGGGTCGTCGGCGAACTCCCGGTACGAAGCCATTTGCCAGCGGTCACCCTGCTTGGAACGCACGGCCACGTACCGCACCTGGGCGGCCTCGCCCTCGGCGGTCGTGATCCGCCGCTGCCCCTCCTCGACCGCCAACGTCTCGCCGATGGGCCGTGCCGAATCGACGAGCATCTCGAGCGTGGCCTTGGGGAACTTGCCGAAGAACCCGGTGAACAGTTCCGTGATCGCGGCCTTGCCGGTGTGCACATTGCCCGCCTCGTCCACGAGTTCGCCGGTCTCGAGAAACATCCCGCCGAGCGCGGCGGCGTCACCGGCGTTGAACGCCTTGACGGTGGCCGCCGACTCGCGAACAAGCGACTCTTCGAGCGGGGAGAGGGCCGTCTCCTGCGGCGCCGCAGTCTCATCGGCGGCAGCGGGCAGGCCCGCGGTGGCCGCCAACAACATGGCGGCTGCGCACCACAGGCGGAAGGTCGCAAAAGTCATCTTGGTCATGGCAACATCCTGGCGGCTGAAGCGAGTCGGTCGGCGTCGCTTTCGGGCGAGACACCCCACCCACACGATATTCTTTTGTTGTAAAACCCGGAATCGGCCTGTCTATGGCATTTCGGAAAAAACCTGAAAATCACGAGCCACGGCAGCCTGCCTGCCCCCACCCCCCGTCTCCCTCGAGGAACCCTCATCGTGACCCGCTCGCTCGGCAACATTATCGCGGATTCGCTCGCCGTTTCGCTGGGCTACGGTGAGCGTCTGCTGGCCGGCGTGCCGGGCGAACGATTCGCCCGGTTCGCCACGCCGGGGGGCGTGGTCGTCGCCTCGAACCACCCGGCTTTTATCTACGGCCACCTCTCGCTCTACGCCCCCAAGGTGCTCCGGCAGATCGGCCATCCCGCGCCAGCGGAGCCCGAGCACTTTGAGACCGCTTTCTCGAAAGACGCCGCCTGCCGCGACGATGCCGACGGCGATCTTTACCCGGCCATGGATGAGGTGCTCGCCTTCTATCGCGAGGGCTACCGGATGGTGACCGCCGGCCTGCGGAGCACGCCCGACGAAGCCTTTCAGAAGCCCAACCCGGCCGAGGGGCGGATGCGGGAACTTTTCCCCACGATCGGCTCGGTGCAGGCCTTTTACTGCGGCGGCCACATGATGATGCACCTCGGCCAGATGAGCGCCTGGCGGCGGATGGAGGGGCTCGGCGCTGCCTGACCTGGGCCCGGAAGTCCGATTGGCCCGGCCGCGCCCTGGTCGGTAAACTTCGGTCCCGGGGTTCCTGGTCCGCTGCCCCCGTTCGCCGCACGCTCATCCCAGGGAACTCCAACGCCATGGCCGACCTCGCCCACCGTGACCACGAGAGCCCCGTCGCCTCGCTGCGGAACTGGTCGTTCGGGATCGGCGGGCTGCTGGTGCTGCTCGGGGCCGCCTGCTTCGCCCGGCCGCTCGTTCCCTCGCTGACGGTCAACTTCTTCATCGGCGGGTTGCTGGTGGCGGCGGGCGTGCTGCGGATCGTCTCGGCCTTCGGCACCTACAGCTGGAAGGGTTTCTGGCTGGCGCTCCTGTGCGGCGTGCTCTCGGTCGTGTCGGGAACCGCGATGCTGGCCCTGCCGGGGGTGGGCATCGAGGCGCTGGTCGTGTTCCTCGGCCTCTTGATCCTGTTCGAGGCGGCCGCGAAGCTCGCCGCCGCCTTTTCGGTGCCCCGTGACTTTCCCTGGGGCTGGCTGCTCGTCGATGGCCTGATCACGGCCGTGCTGGGGGGCTTTCTGTTCTCGGCCACACCCGAGAAGGCGCCGCTCTACCTGGGCGTGATCATCGCGGCTCACCTGATCATCAGCGGCGTGATGCTGCTGGGCACCGGCTTCTGGCTCAACCGGGCCGCGAGCCTCCGCGGCTAGCGGGCGGGCGGCGGGCCGTTGCCGGCGGACGGGGGTGGCCCGTCGAAGGTGCCGTTGCGGAAACTCCGCAGCATCATCCCGATGCCGGCGGCGACCATGCCCAGCATCAAGAGCAGGTTGCTCGTCTTCATCTGCATCAGGAACTGAATCCGGCTCAGAATTTCGATCACGATGATCGCCAGGCCGACGTAGAACAGCGCCCATCCCCACTTGAGCCGCGCGTCGTAGAACAGGATCACGAGGCCGATGAAGATCGGCGCGAAGATGATTCCGGTGCTGGCCGCCGGCATCCCGCCGCCGAACATCCCCCGGTTGAAGGCGCCCGAGAAAAACCCGACATCGCGGGTTACCACGTGCACGTTGCTGAGGAAGAACCACAGGCCCGCCCCGGCCAGCACGAGACCCGAGAAGAAGAGCCAGGTGCCGCCGGGCGTGCCCCCGGCGCCCCGGACGAGCCCTTCGTGGAGCCCGCGGACGTCGTCGATATCCCGTTCAAAGTCCCGGCGGCGGGATTCGTTCATGGCATGCGTTCCTGGCTGGTCTGGCGGCGGCGGGATCGCTGACCGCCGCCGCTCCAAGAGCATATCAGTGCGTTGGCCGGCGGGCTCCCGCCACGGCAGTCGACGCTCGGGGCTGCACCTCGAAGCCGACGGCCCGCCAAAACGCCATGGCCTCGGCCCAGTCTGACCGGCATTCGATCCAGACCGTTTCGGCGGCCAGTTTCGCCGCGCGGCGGCAGGCCTGGGCGACCAGGGCTCGCGCGATGCCCCGCCGACGTGCGGCGGGGTGAACCAGAATCCAGCCGATCGAGTGCCTGACTCCGGTTGCCGATCGGCTCTGGACCAGTGAGATCAGGCCAGCCGCCCGCTCGTCCGGGGCCGGCATGATCGTGAGCCAGGCTTCCACCTCGCGCCCGGGTCGGCTGGCAAGATCCGCAAGCAGGCCCCCGCCTCGGGGGCCGGGGGCGGCGGGAACGGTGGCATCCCCGGCGACCGCGTCGCTGAGCCGGGCGATGTCGCGGGCGTCACGATCGGCGGAAGCAGCCCGGAGCCCAAGCCCCGGCGGCCATTCCTCGCAGGCGATGGCTGCTGGGAGGCGGCAGCAAAGCAGGGCAACGGACATGAGAACCGCCGAAGCGAATTCGTGACCTAGATTCAAAGAAACCTAGCAAAAAGCGGGTTTTCGTGCTCTTTGGTTCAGCAAGAGACTGAAAACGACCGTTTCTTTGATCGCAAACCATTACATTTCCGGCTGAATAACATCTTTTTAGGCGCGGGTTCTTGCGTGATTGCTGTTTTCGATCACAATACCGAGCATGAGGCGAAGGTAATCGTGCAAAATCACGGCCGGCGGACCCGACTGCTCGACCTGATCCGCGTCCGCGGCTTCGCGTCGATCGAGGAGATCACCAGGGAACTGGGGATCTCGGAGTCGACCGCGCGGCGGGATCTCGACGCCCTCGAGGAGCAGGGCACCGCCCGGCGGACCCACGGGGGCGTGCTCTATGCCGGGGGCGTGCCGCGGCTGGCCGAGTTTGGTGAACGGCAGCCGGCCCACTGGGCCGAGAAGCGGGCGATCGCCGCCAGGACAGCCGAGGAGATCGCCGACGGCGAGACGGTGCTGCTCGACGGCGGCACCACGACCTACGAGGTCGCCCGGCTGCTCGTGGGCCGCTCGCTCCAGGTCGTCACCAATAGCCTGCCTGTCGCAAACCTGTTCGCCTCGGAGTCGCGGACCGACCTCGTGCTGCTCGGCGGCTACGTTTCGCCGCGGACGGGTGTCTGCCTCGGGCCCTACGCCAACGAGCTGCTCGGCAGGCTCCACGTCACGACCACCGTGCTCTCGGCCGCCGGCATCGACGCCGAGGGGCTGTTCAACGCCCACCTGCTCCTGGCGGAGACGGAGCAGGCGATGCTTCAGGCCGCCGGGAGGGTGATCGTGGTGGCCGACAGTTCGAAGTTCGGCCGCAAGAGCCTCACGCTGGTAGCGCCGCTGGAGGCGATCGATCTGGTCGTCTCCGACGACGGGCTGTCGGCGGCCTGGCGAGAGCGGATCGCAGCCGCCGGCCCCCGGCTGGTCGTCGCGGCCGGCGAAGCATCGTCGGCCGAAGCCGCCACCGAATCGTCTCTGCGCAGGAGCCGCCCCGCATGATCGCCACGCCCCCCGGCCTCGACCGCTCCGCCGTCGAGCGGATCGTCCGCGAGATCATCCTCGCCTCGCGGGGCACGCCCCCGTCGCAGGCGGCCGCCGCCCCGCATGCCGAGCCGAAGCTCGTGGTGAGCATCTCGGCCCGCCACTGCCACCTGACCGACGAGCACGTCGAAAAGCTGTTCGGCCCCGGCCGGACGCTCACCCCCATGAAAAACCTCTATCAAGACGGCTTCTATGCCGCCGAGGAGACGGTGATGGTGGTGGGCCCGAAACGGAAGATGCTGCCCACGGTGCGGGTCTTGGGGCCGACCCGGAAGGCCTCGCAGGTGGAGCTGGCCTTCACCGACGGGATCTCGCTGGGGATCGACCTGCCCGTGCGGGCCAGCGGCAAGATCAGCGGCACGCCCGGCTGCGTGCTCGTGGGCCCGGCCGGCGCGGTCGAGCTCGGCGAGGGCGTGATCCGGGCCGAGCGGCACGTCCACATGAGCCATGCCGACGCCGAGCACTTCGGCGTCAAAGACGGCGACCGGATGAGCCTCGTGATCAAGGGGGCCTGCGGCACGGTGTTTCGCGACCTGCTCGTGCGGGCCGACGCCACCGCGAAGCTCGAGGTGCACATCGACACCGACGAGGGCAACGCCGCGGATCTCGATCACGCCGAGCGCGTCGAACTGGTGAGGCAGACCTGATGGCGAAGCGGGCGGCGCGAGGCCGAAGCACGAACGAGACAAGACCGTCGAGCCGGCGCGTGCCGGCGCGGTCGGGGGGGCGCGGCCCCGCCAGGATCGATGGACAGGCAGAGACACAAAGGGAGCGACAGATGGCGAAGAACGTCGAAGCCCTCGGCATGATCGAGGTGAAGGGTTTCACCACGCTCGTCGAGGCGGTGGACGCGATGATGAAGGCGGCGAACGTCACCTTCATGGGCTGGGACAAGATCGGCAGCGGGCTCGTGACGGCGTTCGTCTCGGGCGACGTGGCCGCGGTCAAGGCGGCGACCGACGCCGGGGCGGCCGCGGCCGGCCGGATCGGCGACGTGGTGAGCGTGCAGGTGATCGCCCGGCCGCACGAGGATCTCGGGGTCGTCCTGCCGCCGGCAGGCTGACCGCGGGCGAGTCAGGGCGTCATTGTTTCAAGCGGCAGCGTTTCCAACCCAGTTTCATTCAACCCAAGCACAGGAACACTCATGAACACGGCGATCGGAATTCTGGAGACCAAGGGACTCGTGGGCCTCGTCGAGGCCACCGACGCGATGGCCAAGGCGGCCAACGTGAAGATCTTGAAGCGGATCAGCATCGGCAACGCCTTCGTGGCGACGGTGGTGCAGGGCGACGTGGGCAGCGTGCGGGCGGCCGTCGAGGCCGGTGCCACGGCGGCCCAGCAGGTGGGCGAACTGGTCGCCAGCCACGTCATCCCGCGTCCGGCCGACAGCCTGGTGGCCGCGTTTTTTGCCTGAGCGAGGCACTCTCAGCCGGCGTTTTCAACCCATGAAAATCCTCGTCGCCAATCTCGGCTCCACGAGCTTCAAATACCGCCTCTTCGACCTGCCGGAAACGGCGGGCCGGGAGGGGTGCGTGGAGCTCGCGCGGGGCGGGGTCGAGCGGATCGGTGCGGCGGAGAGCCGGGTCTATGCCTCGGCGGGCTCGCGCTCGCTCGAGACGCTCTTGCCGGTGCCCGATCACGCCGTGGCCCTGGAAGCGGCGCTTCAGCAGCTGACCGGCGACGGCGGGCCGCTCGGGAGCGTGGCCGAGGTGGCGGCGGTGGGCTTCAAGGCGGTGCATGGCGGCCGGGCGGGGGGCGTCACTCGGGTGACCCCCGAGGTGCTCGGGGCGATGGAGGAGATGGCCGAGGTGGCTCCCGCCCACAACCCGCCCTATGTGCGGGCGATGCGGCAGGTGGCCGAGCGGTTGCCGAGCGTGCCCTTGGTGGCCGCCTTCGAGACGGGGTTTCACGCCACGATTCCCGCGCGGAACGGCCTCTACGCCGTGCCGACGGAGTGGGCTGACCGCCACCTCGTGCGGCGCTGGGGCTTCCACGGGGCGAGCCACCGGTTCGTGGCCGAGCGGCTCTTGTCACTCGTGCCGGCGCGACCGGGACGGCCGCTGCGGGCGATCTCCTGCCACCTGGGCGGCTCGAGCAGCGTCTGCTGGATTCGCGACGGGCGGAGCGTGGGCACGTCGATGGGGATGAGCCCGCAGTCGGGCCTGCCCCAGAACAACCGGGCCGGCGACCTCGACCCCTATGCGGTGCTCCACGTGGCCAAGGCCACGGGCCGGCCGTTCGAGGAGCTGCTCGTGGAGCTTTCCACGAAGGCCGGCCTGGCAGGCATGTCGGGCACCTCGGGCGACATGCGGGACCTCGAGGAGGCGGCGGCAGCCGGCAGCGAGCGGGCGAAGACGGCGCTCGAGGTCTACGTGGCGGCGATCCGCCACTGGCTCGGGGCGGGGATCGTCGAGCTCGGCGGCCTCGACGCGATCGCCTTCGCCGGCGGCATCGGTGAAAACTCACCCGCCACGCGGGCGGCCGTGCTTGCCGGCCTGGGCGACCTCGGGATCGCGATCGACGACAAGGCCAATGCCGCTCCGGGCAAGGGGGAGCGGGCGATCACCGCGGCGGGCTCGCGGACGGCCGTGTGGATCATCCCGACGAACGAGGAGCTGGTCGTAGCCCGGCAGGCCCGCGACCTGCTCGCCCGGGAACGAACCGAGCAAGACCGCACAGAAAGGACCGGTGGCTGATGTTCATCGCCCAGGTGACGGGGTCCGTGGTGGCCACACAGAAGACGGCCACGATGACGGGGCACAAACTGCTCGTGGTCGAGCCCTACCGGCTCGATGAAAAGACCCGCTCGCGCCTCGTCTCGACCGGCCGCACCTTCATCGCCGTGGACACGCTCGGGGCGGGGGAGGGGCAGTTCGTGCTCGTGACCCAGGGCTCGAGCGCCCGGCTCACCCCCGAGACCAAGACCCTGCCGATCGACGCCGTCGTGATCGGCCTCGTCGACGCCGTCCGCGTGGACGGTCAGGACGTTTTCAAGCGGACATGACCCGCCCTTCGAGATCGCTTTCGAGGAACTCACTCCGACCATGAGCACCCCCACCGCCCCCGACATCGCCGCGATCGTCCGCGACGTGATCGCCCAAATCGCCACCAGCCACGTTCCCGCCACCCGGGCGGTTCCGGCTTCTGCCGCCGTTTCAGCGGGCGGCAACGCCCACGGGATCTTTGCCGGTGTCAACGAAGCCGTGGCGGCTGCCCAGACGGCCTTCGAGCACCTCGAAAGCCTCGGCCTGGAGGGCCGCCGCCGGGCGATCGCCCACATCCGCCGGATCGCCATCGAAGACGCCGAGGAGCTGGGGCGGATGGAGTTTGCCGAGACCAAAATCGGCCGGGTCGAGCACAAGATCGAGAAGCTCAAAGTCCTCGGCGAGAAGGTGCCGGGCGTGGAGTTCATGCAGAGCGAGGTGTTCAGCGGCGACCACGGCCTGGCCGTGATCGAGCACGCCCCGTTCGGCCCGATCGCGGCGATCACTCCGGTGACGCATTCGCTTCCCACGATCGCCTGCAACGCGATCAACATGATCGCCTCGGGCAACACGGTCGTGGTCAACCCGCATCCCAGCGGCCGAAAGGTGGCCGCCGAGGGCGTGCGGCGGTTCAACGCCGCGATCCACCGCGACCTGGGGATCGACAACCTGATCTCACTGGTCGCCGAGCCGACGCTCGAGAGCGCCGCGGAACTGTTCAGCCACCGGGGCGTGAAGCTGATCTGCGTCACGGGGGGGCCGGCGGTGGCCCGGGCGGCGCTCCAGACGAGCAAGCGGGCGATCGTGGCCGGGCCGGGCAATCCGCCGGTGGTGGTGGACGCCACGGCTGACCTCGATCGGGCCGCCCGCTCGATCATCCAGGGGGCCGCCTACGACAACAACCTGCTCTGCATCGGCGAGAAGCAGGTGTTCGTGGTGGCGGCGGTGTTCGACCAGATGATGGCGGCGATGGAGCGGGCCGGGGCGCTGCGGCTTTCTGCCAGCCAGGTCGATGCGCTCACGAAGCGGGCGATCGTCTGGACGGGCGAGGGGGCCCATCGGCATCAGGTGCCCTGCAAGGATCTGCTCGGCCAGGATGCGTCGCTGCTCGCCCGGGCGGCCGGGGCGGCCGGCCACGACGGGCTCGAACTCGTGTTCGGCGAGACCGACGTCGACAACCCGTTCGTGCCGGTGGAGCAGATGATGCCCTTCCTCCCGTTTGTGCGCTGCCGCGACGTGGACGAGGCGATTCAGCGGGCCCACGCGAGCGAGCACGGCTTCCGGCACACGGCGATCATCCACTCGAACGATGTCAGGGCGATGACCCGGATGGGCCGGCTGCTCGACACGACGCTGTTCGTCAAGAACGGACCCAGCGTGGCGGGCCTCGGCCTCGGGGGCGAGGGGTATCTCTCGTTTTCGATCGCCACGCCCACCGGCGAGGGCGTGACCACGCCCTTGACCTTCACCCGGCAGCGGCGGTGCACGCTGGTGGACGACCTGCGAATCCTGGGCAGCCCCGACGCCTCCTGACCCCGGCCGGTTTCAACGCCTCCCATGCAACTCGCCCGGATCATCGGCACCGCGACCGCGACGGTGAAGCACCCGTCGCTGGCGGGCGCGCGGCTGCTCGTGGGCCAGCCGCTCATGGCCGATCGCACGACGCCCGACGGCGACCCGCAACTCGTGATCGACACGCTCTCCGCGGCCGCGGGCGACCTGGTGGTGATCACGAGCGACGGCCGAATGCTCCGGGAGATCCTCAAGAGCGACACGACCCCCGCCCGCTGGGGCACGATCGGACTCGTCGACTCGTGACCGGCACCTAACCCCCGACACCGCTTTTCCCATGTCCGCCCGATCCCCCGTCACCGTCGATCCCGAGGCCGTCCGCGCCATCGTGGCCGAGGTGCTGCGCCGGATTGGCCCGGTGGTGAACAGCGACCTGCCCGCGCCCCCGTCCACCGCCTCCGAGGCTCCCGCCCCCGCTGTGACGCCGGCGCCGGCTGCGGGCGGCGTCTCGCTCCCGGGCCGGGTGATTTCCCTCGCGATGCTCGAGAAACTGCCGGCGGGCACGGGCCGCGTGACGGTCGAGGCGACCGCCGTGATCACGCCCTCGGCCCGCGAATATGCCCGCGACAAGGGGCTCGTGATCGACCGCGTGTCGGCCGCAGCCGGCCGCCCGGCTGCGATCAGCCTGCCTTTCGTCGTGGCCCACGCGGAGTGCGGCAGCGACGTGGCGACTCGCGCGGCGGCGATCGCCAGGGCGGTGCCGAACGCCGCGAGGTTGCCAGCCACGGGCCTGGCCGACGTGGTGACGGCGCTCGCTCTGCACGCCTCCCGCGACGGTGCTCGCGGCATCCTGCTCACGGGCAAGCCCGCCGTCGCCTGCGTGCTCGCCAATCGCTCGGCGTCGCTGCGGGCCGTGACGGCCCGCGACCCGGCGACGCTCGCGGCGGCGGCCAACGAATGCTCGGCCAACCTGCTCGTGGTGGACCCCGCGATTTTCCCTGCCGCGGCCCTCATCCGGACGGCCGGCGAGCTGGCCTCCCGGCCGGCGACGCAGATTCCGGCCCCCCTCGCCGCCCGCCCGGCCGGCTGCGGCTGCAAAGGACATTGAGCGATGGATTCACAACTCAATCCGTTGACCCGCTCGGGGCTGCCCGTGCCGATGGAGCCGGCCTTGTCAGCGAGCGAAGGCAGGATGCCGAAGCGAAGCTGGCATGGAGCGAGCGGAGGGCAGGATGCCCGCAGTGAGCGTCCGGCGAGGCGGCACGGGCAACCCCGAGCCACGCAGGACGTCGCTTCAGCGACCAACAAGGTGACCCATGAGGATCGGTAAAACCATCGGCACCGTGACGCTCGTCGAGCCCCATGCGGCCGTGCGCGGCGGCGTGTACCGGCTCGT
>JBIKXY010000085.1:0-11746 GCA_044355515.1 Pirellulales bacterium | reverse complement strand
GCACTTAACACTTTCGCTACGTCTGAAAGGCTATGGAGGACCCTTCAAACAAGTGCTCATCGTTTACAGCTAAGACTACCGGGGTATCTAATCCCGTTTGCTACCTTAGCTTTCGTGCCTCAGCGTCAGAAGAGACCCAGTAAGCCGCCTTCGCCACCGGTGTTCCTCAAGATATCAACGCATTTCACCGCTCCACCTTGAGTTCCGCTTACCTCTGTCTCCCTCGAGCACGGTAGTTTTGAATGCAATTCCCCGGTTGAGCCGAGGGATTTCACACCCAACTTTCCGCGCAGCCTACGCACCCTTTAAGCCCAGTAATTCCGAGTAACGTTTGGACGGTTCGTCTTACCGCGGCTGCTGGCACGAACTTAGCCCGTCCTTCCTCCTAGAATAGGTCAAACAGAGGGGAGAACCCCCCTGCATTTCCTCCTCTACGACAGCGGTTTACAACCCGAAGGCCTTCATCCCGCACGCGGCGTCGCTCGGTCAGGGTTGCCCCCATTGCCGAAGATTCTCGACTGCAGCCACCCGTAGGTGTCTGGGCAGTGTCTCAGTCCCAATGACGCGGGTCATGCTCTCACACCCGCTACCCATCGTCGCCTTGGTAGGCCGTTACCCCACCAACAAGCTAATAGGATGCAGGCCCCTCCCCGGGCGGAATCACACCTTTGATCCGGAGATGTCATCCGGTATTACCTGCAGTTTCCCGCAGCTATCCCGGACCCGAGGGTAGGTACCTACATATTACTGTCCCTTTCGCCGCTGTCCCCGTATTGCTACGGTTCTCGCTCGACTCGCATGCCTAATCCACGCCGCCAACGTTCACTCTGAGCCAGAATCAAACCCTTCAATTTGTTTGGATCGTCACGCCGCTTTTGCCCGCCGGTTGCCCGCCGGGAAGCGACATTGTTTCCGAACCCCGAAGAGGTTCATCTGTGCTATTGAATAATGAATGGTTCCCAGGGGAATGAAACCACAGCCGACGGCCGAAGCCGCGGACATGAGATTTCGCCCCCTGGTTGCCGGTACACGATCGCGTGCCGGCCGAAACCAAAAGAGATCGAACTGCCAAATTGCCAAAGATCTGCCCGGCTCATCGAATCGAAATCCGGTCAGCCGAGCCCCCAAGTCTAACAGCGGTTTTTCCTGGGTCAACACCCCTGTTTCCCGCGGCCAGACGGTTTTCTCAGGTCGGGAACCGCGAAGCGGCACGACCGGCAGAGCTCCCTGATACGGAGCAGGTTCGCAGAGGGTTCGGCAGCCCGGCTGGCCCGAGATTTTTGGCGAAAAATCTAGTTTTCCGAGCCAAGCACGAGCGGCACATCGAGTTCGTGCCCCTCGCGGCTGACTCTGACGAGCACTTTCTCTCCGGGATTCCGCGATTCCACGGCCGAGAGAAAGTCGTCGGCGGTCCGGACCTTCTGCCCATCCACCGCCACGATCAAATCGGCACCCGTCCGATCGACTCGTTCGAACTCCGTGATGAACGGCCCCTGCCGCCGCCGCTCCCGGACCACGCGAAACCCCTTGATTCCGGCCCGATCCGCCGGCCCGTCGGGCACCACCGCCGCCACCATCAGCCCCGCTTCCGCCTGAAACACGCGGGCGATCCCCGCATCGGGCCGGATCACCCGGCCGCGGGCGATGAGCTGGGGCACGAGCCGCTTGAGCGTGCCCACGGGGATGGCGAATCCCACCCCGGAGCTTTGCCCCGTGCGGCTGGCGATCGCGGTCGTCATCCCGATCAGCCGGCCGCGGCTGTCGAGCAGCGGGCCGCCGGAGTTGCCCGGGTTGATCGCGGCATCGGTCTGGATGATCGACTTGATCGTGCGACCTGTCTTGGTGGGGAGCGAGCGATTGAGGCTGGAGATGATCCCGGTGGTCAGCGTTCGCTCCAAGCCGAAGGGATTGCCGATCGCGAACACCCGCTGGCCCACCCGCAGGTCGTGGGAGTGGCCGAACACGGCCGGCTGGAGCGATTCCCGGGCCACGTCCACCCGGATCACCGCCACGTCAGTGGGCGGATCGACGCCCACCACCCGGGCTGCATGGGACGAACCGTCGTGGAGCATCACCTGGATCTCCCGCGCCCCTTCGACCACGTGAAAATTGGTGACGATGTGCCCCTGGCCGTCGAGCACGATCCCCGAGCCGGCCCCCTCGGAGGGCACCTCCAACTGGAAGAAGCCGGCGGCCACGGTGGCCTTGGTGTTGATGTTCACCACACTGCGGTTGCCGGCCTCGTAGACCGCGATGTTGATCTGCTCCTCGGGCGTGAAGGACCGCTCCGTCTCCCGGGGCGACTGGCCCGGGGCCGGGCCGGGCCACGCCAGCACCACCCCCGCCCAGGCCATCGCCACCAAGGCCCGGCTTCGGGCCGCCGGCCGCACGTCATTCACAGAAAGCATTGGTTGGCTCCAACAACTCAGAGAACAGCCTGCCGATCGGATTATTCCCGGATGCCCGGCCCCGCTCCATGCCAGATGGCGGCGGGTGCCCCACGATTCCTTCTCCGGATCCCCGCAAAAGTCCGCCTCGGCCTCGATACCGGCGTTGGCGGCTTCGGGGCCGCCAAATATGCTTGGAGTGACAGGGCCGAGGTTTTGTCGCCTTCCGGAGTGATTCCGATGCGTTGTGCAAGTCTGCGCCTGCCGGCACTGAGCCGCGGCTGTCTGGCGATCTGGGGCTGGCTGGCGGCCGCAGGCTCCCTTCCGGCCGCCGGGGACCAGCCTCTGGGCGTGAGTTTCACCGAGGCGGCTCCAGTCGCGGCGGGAGAACTGCCGGTCACCGCCATCGGGGTCAGAAGCGCCCGGCCTGCTGCCAACGGGCCGACTCAGATCATCGTGCTGGTCGATACCTCGGCCAGCCAGACCGGACGGCATCGGGAGCGGAGCCTGGCGGGCCTGGCCGGACTCCTGGAGCGGGCCCGCCCCGAGGACCGAATCGCGGTGGCGGCCGTGGACGTGACCACCACGCCGCTGACGACCGGGTTTCACGCCCCCGGCGACCCTGCCCTGGAAGCGGCGGTCCGCGACCTCGAAGCCCGCACGCCGCTCGGTTCGACCGATCTCGTCGGCGTGCTCGAGGAGGCGGTCGCCCGGCTCGCGGGATCCGATCCCAAGTCGATCGTCTATATCGGTGACGGCCCCGGACTCAACGGCATCGACCCCGACGAGTTTTTCGGCCTCGTCGATCTGCTCCGGTCGAGCCGCGTGTCGGTGTCGAGCCTGGGGATCGGACCGAGCGTCAACTGGCAATCGCTCGCCGTGCTGGCCGCCCACTCCGGCGGGATGCTCATGATCCCGACCGATACCGATGACGCCAAGGCCGCCGGCGGCAGGCTGGGGAGCTTTGCCGTGCAGCAGGTCACCTGGCCCCGCACCGCGGCACTCTCCAGCCAGGCCACCGACGCGGCCGTGCGGATGCTGCCGGCGATGATGCCGCCGCTGCGGGCCGATCGCGAGTCGGTCGTGCTGGTCGAGGGTCCGCTCGAAGGGGCCTCCCTCGAGATCGCGATCGGCGACGCGGCCGGCGGTCAAACCGTGAAGCTCGCCGTGCCACCAGCCAGACCCCAGCCCGACAACGTCTATCTCACGGAACTGGCCCGCAACGCCCGTCCGAGCGAGGGTCTCTTCCTCCCGGTCGTCGGCCGCGAGGGGCTGATCGTGGCTCGGGACTTGATCCGGCGCGAGGCGGAGTCGTTGGCGAGCCTCTCGATCCAGGCCCAGGCGGCCGGCGCGCAGGGATCGGCGCTCCGGCTCGCCGAGGCGTCGCTGCGGCGCGACCCCGACAACCAGGATGCCTCGCTCGTCCGTGAGGTGGCCCGGCGGCAGTTCGGCGGCGTCGAGGAGATCCCCGGGCCGGCGACGATCGATGCACCGCTCGGCGCGGGGGCAGACGACGAGCTGGCGGAAATCGATCGGGCCCGTCGGGTCCGCGGCCAGTTGCAGGAGCAGGATGCAGCTGTCCGGATCCGGGCCGCACGCCAACTGCTCACCACCGACCCAGACCTCGCCCGTGACCAGCTCAAGCAGCTGCAGGAGGAGATCCGAGAGTCGGCGGACCTCGACGCTGGCACCCGCGAGCGGCTCCTGGCCCAGCTCGAAATGCGGATCCGGGAGTCGATCCTGCGGTCGCGAGAGAAGACCGACCGCGACCTGGCCGCGGAGCGACGGCGGGCGATCGGTCGCGAGCGACTGCGGCTCACCGGCGAGCTCCAGCGGCGGGAGGAGAAGATCAAGCAGCTGACCGAGAAATACAACGCGCTGGTGGAAGAGGGCATCCGCGTCGGCTACGCCCAGGCGGAAAATTATCCGGAAGTGATCGGGGACCGGTCGGTGGGCGGCGATGCCGGCGTCACGGGCAACGAGCCCCCCACCCGGGTCTTCGTGGCGGCGGAGCGGGTGGCCGGCGAGGAAATCGCCCGGGAGGCCCCGCCGCTGTATGCCAACTACGGCGTGCCGATGACTGCCCGGGTCGTGGCCCGCACGGCGCCCCTGGTGGCCCAGATCCTCGACCACGACTCGAAAAACTGGCGGACCAGCCGCGACCAACAGCGGGGCTTCATGGACCAGCTCCACCTCGCCGACGCTGCGGCGATTCCCTTCGCCGACGAACCGCCGATCATCTACCCCAGCGCCGATCGGTGGCGAACCATCACCAAGCTCCGCGAGAAGTACAAGTCGGTCGATCTGGCGAACCCGGGGAGCGGGGAACAGAAAATTTACGCCGCGCTGGAGAAGCCCGTCAGCAACTGGCAGTTCAACGAGTCGCCGCTGCGGGACGTCCGGCAGGCGATCGAGGGGCAGTTTCGCATCCCGGTCGAGATCGACGCGAAGGCCCTGGAGGACGCCGGCCTGGATCCCGACCTGCCCGTGACGCAAAACCTCTCGGGCGTCAGCCTGCGGTCGTCGCTCAAGCGCATGCTCGGTCCCAACGACCTGGCCTACATCATCAAGGACGAGGTGCTACTGATCACCACCAAGGAGAAGGCCGAGGAAAACCTGGTGGTCAAGGTCTACCCCGTGGCCGACCTCGTGCTGCCGGTCGATCCGGGCTCCGGCATGAATCCCTTCCAGAGCGGCGGCGGCCTGGGGGGCGCGGGGGGCATCAACAGCGGCATGAACATGGGCGGCGGCATGGGCGGCGCCGTGGGCGGGATGGGGATGGGCGGGATGGGTGGCGGCATGGGCGGCTTCTGCTGGGTGGCCCGCGAGGTGTATGGCGTGCACGACCCCCGCTGGCTCGTCTTCCGCGGCTGGCTCACGACCGAGGCGCCCGCCTGGCTGCGAAACCTCTACGGGATGCACGGCGAGGCCTTCGCCGCTTGGATCCACGAGCGGCCCGCGGCCAAGGCGACGGTTCGCCTGGCGATGGAGTCCGTGGTCGCCGGCCGCACCGGGGCGATCCCGGGCGGGGTCTATCAAGTCACGACGGCCCGTCAGCGGCTGGCCGATGCCGGTGGCCGGGTCACGCCTGCGGCTGCGACGACCAAGGGCGATGCGGCGACCAAGGGCGATGCGGCGACCAAGGGCGATGCGGCGACCAAGGGCGATGCGGCGACCAAGGGCGATGCGGCGACCAAGGGCGATGCGGCGATCCGCGCGGAGGCTGCGACCATCGGGCCGCGGTCGGGGCCGCGCGAGCCGCTGCCCGCCGACGTGCTCGAAGCCGCCGATCTTCGGGCGGCCGTCGCCGCCTACCTGCCCTCGGCCGAAGCCGGCGAGTCCGGCGACGGCGACGCGGCCGACAGGCTCGCGCGGCTGCGGATCTCCGCAGCTGAACTCGGCGCGCGGGGCGATTTCGCCCGGGCGGCTGAACTGATCTCGGCCGCGATTTCCTGCGGCCACCCCGAGCCCTGGATGTATGAGTCGCTGGCGATCGCGCTCGAGGCGGCCGGCAAGCCCCGAAGTGAGATCGAGCGTGCCTTGCTCTCGGCGGTCGATTTCGCCTCGGGCTCCGCCGAACTGCTCCAGCTCGCCAACTATCTGGCCCGCTCGGGCTTCGACTTGCAGGCGATCCGGGTCTGCCGCAGGGTCACTCGGGGCGACCCGGTGAATCGCGAGGCGTATGCCATGGCCATGGCGATCGCCGCCCGCACCGCCGATGCCGATGCCCTCCGCTGGGCCTGCCCGGGCGTGCTTGCTCACGAGTGGCCGGCGGGCCAGCAAGAGGTGGCGACGCGGGCTGCGCGGCTGGCCAAGGCCACGATCGACGGGCTGCGTTCATCAGGGCGGGCGAACGAGGCCGATGCCTTCCAGGCCGCCGTGGATCAGGCGCTGATCCGCGACATCGTGATCGACCTGAGTTGGACCGGCGACGCCGACATCGACATCGCCGTGCAGGAGCCGGCGGGCACCGTGTGCGGGATTTCGTCGCCCAGGTCTTCGTCGGGCGGCACGCTCTTGGCCGACGGCGAGGCCGGCGGTGACGGCACGACTCACCGCGAGCGGTATGTGGCGACCGAGGCCTTTCCAGGGGAATACAAGGTGCTTGTGCGGCGATCGTGGGGCAAGATCGCCGCCGACACGGTCACCGCCGAGATGACGATCTATCGAGGCACCGACCGCGAGCAGACCCTGCGGCGGCAGATTCGCCTCGGGGCCGACGAGCACCTGCTGGCGGTCACGCTGCCCGACGGCCGGCGGCGGGAACCGCTGCACGACGCCCAGCTGGCGCAGGACGTGGCCGCCCAGCGTTCGCTCGGCAAGGCCGTGCTCGCCCAGCAACTCGCGTCGATCACCGACCCGGCGGCCGCGGCGGCAATGGCGGCCAGCCGCGGCGGCACGTCCGATGGGCCGCCGATTCCCGGGCTGCCCTTCTTCGGCCGCGGCGCCGTCGGCTATCAGCCGATCATCTCCACGCTGCCGGAGGGCGTGAACCTGTTCGCCCGGGCGGTCGTATCGGCCGATCGTCGCTATGTCCGGGTCACGGCCGTGCCCCTGTTTTCGGGCGTCGGCCAGGTGACGCAGTTCAACTTCTCCAGCGGTGGGGCGCGCGGCACGGGCGGTGCTGGCGGTGCTGGCGGTGCTGGCGGCGCTGGAGGTGCTGGCGGTGCTGGCGGTGCTGGCGGCATCGGTGGCGGTGCTGGCGGCATCGGTGGCGGTGCTGGCGGCATCGGCGGCGGTGCTGGCGGCATCGGCGGCGGTGCTGGCGGCATTTGCTGGGTGGCCCGCGAGGTCTACGGCGAATCGAATCCCCGCTGGCGGCTCTTCCGGGCCTGGCTCCTGACGGACGCCCCGGTCTGGCTCCGCGAGGCCTACATCGCGCATGGCGAGCGATTCGCCGCCTGGATCCACGACAAACCAGCCCTCAAGGTGGTGCTCCGCCGGCTGATGGACCAGGCCATCGTCTCCCGCCCGCCGGCGGGTGGCCGCTGACGCCATGGCGCGGATCGGAGTCATCCTCGCGGCGGCGGGCAGGAGCAGCCGCTTCCACGACGCCAACTACAAGAAGCCGTTCGCGCCCTTGGCGGGCCGCCCCGTTTGGCTGCACGCGGCGGAAAAGTTCACTGACCGCGACGATGTGAAACAGGTCGTGGTAGTGGTGGCCCCCGAGGACCGGGAGGCCTTTCTCGAGAAGTTCGGGGCCAACCTGGCCTTCATGGGCATCACGCTGGCCGAAGGGGGCGCCGAGCGGGCCGACTCGGTGAGAAATGGCCTGGAGAAGCTCGGCCCCGAGATCGACCTCGTGGCGATCCACGACGCGGCCCGCCCCTGCCTGGCCACCGAGTGGATCGACCGCGTGTTCGCCGCCGGAGCCCGGACCGGCGCCGCGATCCTGGCCACGCCGGTCGTGAGCACGCTCAAGCGGGTCGGCCCAGACCACGTGATCACCGAGACGGTGGACCGGGCCGGCCTCTGGGAGGCCCAGACGCCGCAGGTCTTTTCCCGCCGGGTTCTCGAGCAGGCCTTCGCCACGGCCGCGGGCCGGGCCTTCACCGACGAGGCCTCGCTCGTCGAGGCGGCCGGCCACCCGGTGACGGTCGTGCCCGGCTCGCCGATCAACCTCAAGATCACCTCCCGCGAGGATCTCCGCCTCGCGGAGCAGGCGCTCAAGGCTCTGCCCAAACCGAAGCTCTCCGGCCCGAGCCACCCCTTCGCCGGCGACGACATCTGGAGATAGCGAGTGCCGGCCGACCTGCTCACCGACTTCGAGGCCCGCGGCCTCGTTCACCAATCCACGGATCCCGCGGCGCTGCGGCACTGGCTGGCGACGCCCGGCCGCCGGGTCTACGCCGGCTTCGACCCCACGGCCGACAGCCTGCACGTCGGCCATCTGGTGGCGCTGGTGCTGCTTCGCCGCGTGGCCGCGGCCGGCCACGAGCCGGTGGCCGTCATCGGCGGAGCCACCGGCATGATCGGCGACCCGAGCGGCCGCAGCGAGGAGCGCAACCTGCTCTCGCCGGAGGAACTCGCCGCCAACATCGCCGGCGTCGGCCGGCAGATCCGGGCTGTGCTCTCGGCCGCCGGCCCCGCGGGCCCGCTGACCGCGACCGTGCATGTCGTGGACAACGCCGACTGGATGCGGGGCGTCGGCTACCTCGCCTTCCTCCGCGACGTGGGCAAGCACGTGCCCTTGGCCCAGATGCTCGCCAAGGACTCGGTCAAGAGCCGGCTCGACCGCGACGGCGGCCTCTCCTACACCGAGTTCAGCTACATGCTGCTCCAGGCCTGGGACTTCGTGCAGCTCTCCGACGCCCTCGACTGCCGGGTGCAGATCGGCGGCAGCGACCAGTGGGGCAACATCACCGCCGGCATCGAGCTGGGCCGCCGGCTCCGCGGCCGGGAGCTCCACGGGATCACCTGCCCGCTCTTGACCAAGGCCGACGGCACGAAGATGGGGAAGACCGCCTCCGGCGCCGTCTGGCTCGATCCCCGCCGCACCAGCCCCTACCGCTTCTACCAGTATTGGATCAACCTCGACGACGACGACGCCGGCCGCTGCCTCTTGCGGCTGACGGAACTCTCCCTCGACGAGATCCATTCGCTCACCGAGGCCCGGGCGGCCAACCCCGCCGCCCGCGAGAGCCAGAAGCGGCTGGCGGCCGAGCTGACGCGGCTGGTGCACGGCGACGCGGGGCTCTCAGCCGCCCGGCAGGCGACGGAGATCTTCTTCGGGGCCGAGATCGCCAGCCTCGACGACGCCGCTCTGGCCGAGATCTTCGCCGACGTGCCGAGCAGCGAGTTTCCCCGGGCGGCGCTCGACGGCGACGGCCTGCCCCTGACCGACGCCCTGGCCGCGACGGGCCTCGCGCAGAGCAAGGGAGCCGCCCGCCGCACGATCGAGCAGGGGGGCGCCTACGTCAACAACCGCCGGATCGCCGACGTGGGCTACCGGCTCACGCCGCGAGACCTCGCCGGCACCACGACGCTCGTGCTGCGGTCAGGCAAGAAGAGCTACGCCGTCGCCCGGTTCGGGTAAAATCGGTCCGCTGCTTCCTCCATCGTGAGGCGACCCCGAGCCCCGGCTCGCCGTCGGCCGCATTGGTTCGCCGACCGGGAGCATGCTCGTCGCCTTCGGACTTTGCGAGTACGTACCCCATAGGCATAGCCACGGGCGTGCTACGCAAAGCTCCTCGGCTCCTGCGCGTGCCCCCAGCCGGCTCCCCAGCATCGATAGTCGCTGCGTGGAGCGTCCGACGAGATGGCACGGGCAACCCTGAGCCTGCGTTGGCGTACGGTCACGCCCGGCGGCTGCGGTCGGTGCCCGCGCGGACGTCGAGCGTGAGCCCGTCGTCGTCGCCCCGCTCGAGCCGCTCCCAGGCGATCGCCCCCATCGCCGCGTTGTCGGTGCAGAGTGACAGGGGCGGCACGAGCACGGCCGCGGCCCGCCGCCTGCCCAGCTCGGCGAGCGACTCCCGCAGGAGCGTGTTGGCGGCCACGCCCCCGCCGACCGTGACCGTGCGACAGCCGGTCTTCTCGAGGGCCAGCTCGACCTTGGCCACGATCGAATCGACCACCGCCTGCTGGAACGACGCCGCCAGGTCGGCCCGGGCCCGGCCCGCGGGCGGGGGCGTGTCGGCCGGCGCCCCGGGCGGCCGGACGAGATACCGTAGCGCCGTCTTGAGGCCGCTGAAGCTGAGATCGAGCCGGTCGTGGTCGGCCCGCAGCGGCCGGGGGAGCCGATGCGAGCGGGGATCGCCGCCCCGGGCGGCCCGCTCGATTTCGGGGCCGCCGGGATAGCCGAGGCCGAGGATCGCCGCCGCCTTGTCGAAGGCCTCGCCGGCGGCGTCATCGATCGTGCCCCCGAGCCGCTCGAGCGCGAGCGGGGCCCGCACATGAAAGAGCGAGGTGTGGCCGCCGCTGGCCACCAGGCCCACGCAGGGGTAGGTCATGGCCTCGCCATGCGCCAGGCGGCAGGCGTAGAGGTGGGCCGCGATGTGGTCGTAGCCGACGATCGGGATGCGAAGCGTGGCCGCGATGCCCTTGGCGGCGGCCAGACCCACCAACAGCGAGCCGACCAGCCCGGGCTTCACGGCCACGGCCACGGCCACGAGCTCGCCGCGGGTGATCCCGGCCCGCGTCACCGCCTCGTCGATGACGGGGATGATCCGCTCGACGTGGGCCCGCGACGCCAGTTCGGGCACCACTCCGCGCCACCGCGCGTGAAGCTGCTCCTGACTGGCGACCACGCTCGAGAGCACCTCCCGCCCGCGGGTCACCACCGCCGCCGCGGTCTCGTCACAGGTCGTCTCGATCGCAAGCAACGGCATGGCAACGGCATGACCTTTGAAGCGGCCTCGCGGCCGCGTCAAAAGTCATACCACATCCCGATCCCCGCCCGATTCTGGTTGTAGAAGGTGAACTCATACTGCGGATCGGAGCCGTAGAGATACTCGAAGCCGATCCGCAGCAGCTTCTCGCTCCGATCGCCCCGCCAGGCCCACCCCGTCTGGACCGTCACGTTCCCTCCCCAGTCGAGTTCCTGGCGGCTCATCCCGTTGACGGCCAGAAAGGGCGCGCCGTGGATCCCGGTGGGCCGGGCCTGGATCAGCTCGGTGCCGGCCTGAAACTCCCAGGGCTCGGAGCCGCCCGAGTTGAAGAAGGAGTAACCGAACTCGCCGTACAGCCGCAGCCAGTCGAGGGCATACAAAGAGCCGCCCAGGACGATCACGTCACGGACGTAGTTCACCCGGGGGAAGTCGGGAAACCGGATCATCGCCTCGTCTCCCAGGTGGGCGCTGTTATGGTAGTAAGCGAGCTTCGCCTGCCACCGGCCCACGCCGTAAACGAGCGGGATCCCGAACCGGTAGTCGCTCGACACGAGGTCGCGGTCGCGGGCCGGATCGAGCCGCACGAAGGCGGCCCCCTCGAGCTGCACCTCGAAGCCCTGGGGATGGAGCACCGTGTCGGTGCCGTAGCGAAGCACGGAGACACGCCCGCCGAGCGTGCTGTCCCAGAGCCAGCCGGCCGACTCGGACGGCGTGAAGGGGTCGGGGGCCGTGTCGTCGTACCAGACCGTGGCGAACCGCGGCTCCTTGGGGCCGGCCAGGTAGCTCGTGTAGATCAGGTTGTTGGGCAGGATCTGCCACGACCACGGTCGCGGCGCCCAGAGGTCATCGAACGCGTCGCGGGGCACGCCGGTCGGTCCGCCGTCGCCATACGGTCCGGGCAGGTAGGGGTCGTCGAGAACCACCGGGCCGCCGGGAAAAACCGGGCCGCCGGGCTCGATCGGTGGCAAGCGTTGGGGATCCGCCACGGCCGCCGGCGCCGGGAGATCGCCGAATCCGACATCCTGGGCCGCG
>JBIKXY010000084.1:0-11773 GCA_044355515.1 Pirellulales bacterium | reverse complement strand
CGGTCTCGCGGCTCAAGGGCGATCCCGCCCGGCTGGCGGCGCTGGCGACGCTCGTGAACGACGGCTGGGGCCTGCTGGCGAAGCACGTGCCGGCCGCGATGGATGACGACGACCGGGAGAAGTTTGCCGCGGCCGAGGAGCTGTTCGCTCCCTTGGCTCGGCGGCTGGCCGCGACGCTCACCGAGAAGTTAGGCCCCGCCCTGGCCGACGGCCAGGTGGGCCTGGTGCTCGACGGCAAGACGACGACCAAGAAGCCGCAGGCGGCCCTGCCGGCCTCGGCCGAGCCGCTGCCGCTGATCGAGCCGGCGATCGTCCTGCCGATCGCCGACCGGAAACTGTTCGTCGAGGGGCTCAACGACCTGTTCGAACTCGGCGACGACGTCGTCGCGGCGGTGCGGAAGCTCGACCCCGACGCCGTGCCCGAGGGCTACGAGGTGCCGGCGCCCACCAAGGCCAAGGTGGAGGGAGGGTCGGTCTGGTCGTTTCCTCTGACCGAGGCCGGGCTCGGTCAGGAGGTCGCCCCCGCGATTGCGGTGGGCGACAAGGCGGCCGTGTTTTCGCTGGTGCCGGCCCAGGCGGGCCGGATGCTGGTTTCGCGGAAGCTCGAGACCGGGGCGGCCTTGGCGACGTTTCAGCAGCCGCTCGCGGCGGCGGCGGCGGTCGATTTCCCCGCGGTCGTCGATGCGATCGCGCCTTGGATCGTCTACTTCACCCGCTATGGCTGCGTGCAGCAGCGGGACGGCATGGTCGATCCCGGCGCGGAGCTCTCGCAGACCGACGAAAACGCCGAGGCGACCGAGGCGCTCGAGCATGTGAAGGTGGTTCTCGAGGTGGCCCGCTGCCTGAAGGCGGCCGTGGCGGAGACGGCCCCCCGCGACGGGGCGACCGTGACCCACTGGCGAAACCTCATTCGCGACCTGCCCAAGCCGTAGCGATCACGTTCGATCCGTCTGGCGCACGAGGCACGCTGGTGCCGAGTGGCCGTTCGCCCCCCTGGAGCCCGCTGGCCATGGCCAAGAAGAAGACCGCGGAGAAGAAGGCTGGGGGAAAACCCGCAGCCAAGAAGTCGGCAGCCAAGAAGTCGGCCGTTCAGAAGAAGCCTACGGCGCGGGCGGCGAGCACCAAGCCGGCCGCCGCTGCGAAGCTGGCCGCCGGCCCGGCTTGGCCGAAGGAGGGATCCAAGGCCCCCGACTTCAAGGCCTTGGCCCACGATGGCACGCCGGTGAGGTTGTCGGATTTCAAGGGCCGACCTGTCGTGCTCTACTTCTATCCCAAGGACGACACCCCGGGCTGCACGGTGGAAGCCTGCGGATTCCGCGACGCCCATGCCCAGTTCGGCCGGCACAAGGCCGTGGTGCTCGGCGTCAGTCCCGACTCGCCGCGAAGCCACGAGAAGTTTCGAGCCAAGTTCAAGTTGCCCTTCACCCTGCTCGCCGACGAGCGGCACGAGCTGGCGGAAAAGTACGGCGCCTGGCGGGAGAAGAGCATGTATGGGAAGGCCTTCATGGGGATCGCACGGAGCACGTTCGTGATCGACGCCGGCGGCACGATCGCGAAGGTGTTCACGGCCGTGAAGCCGGAGGGGCACGATCGGGAGGTGCTCGCCGCGCTCGCGCATCTGCCGAAGCGGTAGCGGACGAAGGCCGGCGGACGAGGCCGCGGATCAGGATGTCGCCGCCGGGGTGGAGGAGCTCCTCCACGTGGAGCGGCGGCGGATCGGGCAGCCTGGGCAGCGAGTCGCCCGGGCCGCCGAGGATCTTCGCCGCCGTGAAGGCGTGAATCTCGTCGACCAGGCCGCCGGCGAACAGGCTGCCGAAGACGGCGGCCCCCCCCTCGACGAGCAGGTTGGTGAACCGCCGCCGGCCGAGTTCAGCGAGCAACGAGGCGAGCCGCGCGTGCGGATCGCTCTCAGTTCCCCGCCAGGCCTCGCAGCCGGCCGCTTGGAGGGCCGCGATCCGGCCCGGGTCGGCGTCTGGGCCGACGGCCACCAGCACCGGCCGGTCGCGGGCCGAGCGAACGAGCTTGCTTGCGAGCGGCAGCCGGGCCTCGCTGTCGAGCACGACCCGAGTCGCACGCCGCGGGCCCTCCGGCCGCGCGGTCAACAGCGGGTCGTCGGCCAGCGCCGTGCCCAGGCCCACGAGCACGCCATCGACCCGGCCGCGAAGCTCGTGCACGAGCGCGAGCGACTCCGGCGACGAGATCCAGCGGTCACCTCCGGCCGGAGCCGCCAGCCGGCCGTCGAGGCTTGTGGCCCACTTGGCGATCACCCACGGGCGGCCCTCGGTGACCAGCGTGCGAAACGGGGCCGTGAGCCGGCGGGCCTCGGACTCGAGCAGCCCCAACTCGACCGGAATGCCCGCGGCCGCGAGCGCCGCGATGCCGCCGCCGGCCACCGCCGGAAAGGGGTCGCCCGCCGCGACCACCACCCGGGCGATGCCGGCGGCGATGATCGCCGCGGTGCAGGGGGGCGTCTTGCCGTGGTGGCAGCAGGGTTCGAGGGTGACGTAGAGCGTGGCTCCGCGGGCGGCGGTGCCGGCGCGGGCGAGCGCTTCTGCTTCGGCGTGCGGGCCGCCGAAGCGGTCGTGCCAGCCCTCCGCGATCACCTCGCCGGCGGGCGTCGCGACCACCGCACCCACCATCGGGTTGGGTTCGACGCGGCCCTCGCCCCCGCGAGCGAGTTCGACCGCCCGCCGCATCAGCCGCTCGTCAGGTGGTGCAGCCATCGCCATCCGCCAGGGTCGTGCCGCCGTCCAGCGTGTTCGCGGGCGGAGCCGCCCCGCGTCGTCAGCCGCCCGGCGTCCAGATCGTCTTCTTCTCGCCCCCCGCCGCAGGAGTCTCGCCGCCGGGCGTCCAGAGCTTGCCGGCAGCGGCCGCCGGTGCGGCAGCCTGCGTCGGGGCCGCTCCGCCCCGCGCCCCCGCGAGGGCGTTCAAATCGACGCCCGCCTCCATCAAGACCTCGGCCAGCGCCTGGAGCACCTGCCGGTCGGTGCCGTGGTCCCGCTGGAGATGGGCGAGCAGCCTAGTCGCCTCGGCCTCGTCGCCCCGCTGCATCCGGATCCGCAGTTCGGCGATGTCGAGCATCCCGTCGTTGGCCTTGAGCTCGGCCGCGATCCCCCGCAGCCGGGCGATCAGCTCGAGCCGGTGGACGCTCGACTCGGCCCGTTCGACGAGGGCGCCGAGGGCCTCCCAGCGATCCTGCGGCGTGGCGTCGGGCCGGGCGGCCAGGGCCGTGGCCGCACGCTCGGCGGCGAGTTCGAAGCCGGCGTCGAGGGCGGTGACGAAGACACCCCGCAGTTGGTCGAGCGAGAGGGACGCCATCTCGAGGCGATGCCAGACGAGCGGCGGCACCACGCCCAGCGGTTCGGCCGACTGGATCGGCGCGGGCTGGGGCAGGCCGAGCGCGGACCGCATCGCGGCCCAGGCGGCGCTGGCGTCGCTCCGCCGCGAGGTCGCCTCCCCTTCCGTGACGAGCGCCTCGACCCGGCGGCGGCCGGCGGCGTCGGCGAGCGCCTGGCGGGGCGACTTGCCGAGCAGTTCCGGCAGCGGCGTGTCGGGCCACTCGGCCGCGAACCGCTTCCAGAGCGCCTCTCGCTGGGCCTCCATCAGCGTGTCGAAGACCGCCGGCTGGCCCGCGGCCGCCGGCGCCGGTGGCGCGGTTGGCAGCGCCATCTTGAACTGGCTGCCGAGCAGCCAGGCGGTCGGCGTCACCCCGGGCATATCGAGGGAATCGGCCGGGGCGAACGTGCAGCCGAGGATTTTGCCGGCCTCGGGTGCCGCGCGATCGACGTCGGGCGCGAAGCCCTGGAGCACCGCCTCGGGTTCGCGGTCGGTCTGCCGGCCGAAGATCAAGAGCGACGCCAGCAGTCGGGCCGGGTCGCCCGAGTCGTACACCCGCCAGGCCGACCGCGGCGGCGCGGCGTTGCGCGACACCCAGGCCGAGCGGTCGATCTGCGCCGGCTCGCACCGCGGGTCGTGCCGCAGCTTGTCTTCCAGCAGTTCGATCGCCGTGGAGCCTTCCTCGCCGGCGGGCACGGCCAGCGGGGCCAGCCGGCTGGCGAAGGCGATCTGCGGCGAGCGATCGGGCTTGGCCTCGGTCTCGAGCGCGATCGCCCGGCCGGTGGCCTCGAGGGCCTCGTCGGCGGGCGTGTCGGGCAGGTTCGCGACCGCCAGCCAGGCCTCGGACGCCTCCATCGGCCGGGCCAGCATTTCGCAGACGGCGGCGATATTGGTGTGGACGGCCGGGCTCACGCCGGCCACGCCCTTGAGGCTGCGAAACACCGTCAGCGCCTTGGAGAGCCGCCAGGCTCGGGCGTGGGCCAAGGCCGTCTCGAACTCCGGCCGCCACGACTCGTCGCCGGGGGCGTCCTCGAGCGCGACCTTCGTCCGCAGGGCCGGCGGGATCCCGGTCGAGCCGACGATCGCCGCCAGCATCCGCCGCTCCTCGTCGCTGCCGAGACCCCGGTCGGCCAGCCAATCAACGACGCCTTGGGCGAAGCCCACGTGGCCGGTCTGCGCCGCCGCCTGCACGAGCGTGGCTGCGATCCGCACGAGCTCGGGCGACACGTCCTGCCCGCCCTCGCCCTGCCGCCCGGCCGCCACGGCCGCCTCACGGGCCTTGTCGAACAGCGCCGCGGCCTCCTGGATCCGCCCTCCGATCGCGTCGCCGATCGCCGCATGGCCGAGGGCCAGCGGGTTGTCGGGGCAGGACTCGAGAAACCGGCGGCTCGTCTCGGTGGCGGCCGCGAACTGCTTGGTGCCGAGCTCGAGCTTGGTCCGTGTCGCCATCAGGCAGGGGCGGCCCGGCGTCTTCTCTTCCAGCCGCTTGACCTGGTCGAGCGCGGCCGAAATCTGATCTCCCTCGATGAGCCGGTCGAGCTGCTCGAGGTCGCCGATCAAATCGGGGCAGCAGAACTTCAGCTTCTTGCCGGTGCCTCCCGGGCACGGGGCGTAGGAGTCGATGGCCATGGGGCGAATTGCTCGCGGCGACGGAGGTGGTGAAAACCCGCACTTTACCAGAGGTTGATCGTGGCGGCAGGCCGCCTCGACGGTTGCCCGGGCCCGGGCGGGGCTCCATACTGCCGCCTGGAGAGCGCGTCGTGCGGGCGGCCCGCGCTCGCCCCACGGAAGCCAGGCGAGCCGTCCCTTGCAGCAGCCCCGCATCATCGTCGTCGATCCCGCCGGCCCCGGCGGCCTCCCCTATTCCCGGTTGCTCGCCCGCCTCCACCCGCTGGAACTGCGGCACGAGCGGTTTCTCGACGCCACGCTCGGGTCGATCGCCCGCGACGCCTGGGATCTCGCGATCCTGGCCGCCCGCTCAGGTCCGCGGCCCGACACGCTCCTGGCCTCGCTCCGCAAGGCCGACCCGCAGCTGCCGGTGATCGTGATCGATCCCAAGCCGGAGGTGGCCACCGCCCGCGCCTGCCTCCAGACCGAGGCCTGCGACTACCTCGAGCTCAACCGGGCCGAGGCCGACCTCGAAAGCTCGGCCGAACGGCTGTTGTCGGGCTCGCGGCGGCGGGCGGCCGAGGAGGTGCTCCGCCGCGCCGTCGAGCGGCCCTATTCGTTCGCCGGCTTCCTCGGCGAGAGCCCGGCGATGCGGGCGGTCTATTCGCTGATCGAGCGGGTGGCGGCGAGTTCGGTCGACGTGCTCGTGACCGGCGAGACCGGCACGGGCAAGGAACTGGTAGCCCGGGCGATCCACGGCGGGAGCCGCCGCGCCGAGCGGCCGTTCGTTCCGGTGGACTGCGGCGCCATCCCCGACGCGCTCCTGGAGAGCGAGCTTTTCGGCCACGAGCGGGGCGCCTTCACCGGGGCCGACGCCCGGCGGATGGGGCTCGTCGAGTTTGCCGACGGGGGCACGCTGTTTCTCGACGAGGTGGGGGAGCTGCCCTTGCCGCTCCAGGCGAAGCTGCTGCGGGTGCTCCAGGAGCGGCGCGTCCGCCGGGTGGGTGCCCGGCAGGAGAATCCGGTGGACGTCCGGGTGGTGGCGGCGACCTCGCGGCCGATCGATCGGATGGTGGCGGAGGGGACGTTTCGCCGCGACCTCTTCTACCGGATCAACGTGGTGCGGATCGACCTGCCGCCGCTGCGGGACCGGGGCGACGACATCGGCCTGTTGGCGGAGTTCTTCGCCAATCGGGCCGCCCAGGAGATGGGCCGCCCGGTCGGCGGGCTCTCCACCGACGTCTACCAGGTGCTCGCCGGCTACCACTGGCCGGGCAACGTCCGCGAGCTGCAGAACGTGGTCCGGCGGGCGATCGCGCTGACCCGGTCGCCGGCCGTTGGCATCGACGACCTGCCCGACGAGGTGGTGGCGGCGGCGGGGCGGCCGGCGGCGGCGGGCACCGAGGCGAGCGGCTTCATCGCCCGGCGGGCGGAGCACGTGGCCCGGTTCGAGAGGCAGTTTCTCACCGAGTTGCTCACCCGGCACCAGGGCGATGTGTCCGCTGCCGCCCGCGAGGCCCGGCTCCCCCGGGGCACGCTCTACCGGCTGATGAAGGGGCACGGCCTCGACGGCGCCAGCTTCCGCAAGGAGCGGTCCTGAAGCCAGACTCCGCGGCGCGACGGTCAAGGGCGAGCCGGCCTGCTGCCGTCGCCCGGCGGCGGTGCGGGCAGGGGTCTCGTGAGAACCTCGAGCGGAGACCAGCCGGTGGCGCGAAGGTCGCGGATCGCCAGGCCGCCGGTGCGCTTGGCGAGCCGGCGGCCGGACGGATCGCAGACGAGCGGCGCGTGGGCGAAGGCGGGGGGCGACCAGCCGAGGGCCTCGGACAGGAGCAACTGCCGGGCCGTGCTCGTCAGCAGGTCGGCTCCCCGGACCACCTCCGCGATCTGCATCGCATGATCGTCGGCCACCACCGCCAGTTCGTAGGCGGCCAGATCGTCCCGGCGCCAGACGACGAAGTCGCCGAAGTCGACGCCCGCGATCCGCCGCACCCGGCCGCAGAGCCCGTCCTGAAACTCCAGCACGCGGCCGTCGGGCACCCGAAACCGCCAGGCCACCCCGCCGGGCGCGGTTGCCCGTTCTCGCCGGGCCGGCCGCAGCGCCGCCGGAAAGATCGGCTCGGCAGCGGGGGGCATGCCCGCCGGTTCATGCGGCGCGGTGGCGGCGGATTCCGCGTCGCGGCGGGAGTGGGCGCTCGGATAGATGAGGCCGGTGGCCTCGAGCCGCCGCCAGATCTCGAGATACCAGGCCGACCGCTCGCTCTGCCGGTAGGGCCCGTGCGGGCCGCCTCGGTCGGGGCCCTCCGTCCACTCCAGACCGAGCCAGTGGAGATCCTCGAGAGCCGCGTCCGCGTAGTCCGGCCGGCACCGCGGGGCGTCGAGGTCTTCGATCCGCAGCACCAACCCGGCCGAGCCGGCCCGGGCCGCGGCCAGAGAGAACGTGCGGGCATGGCCCACGTGGAGCAGCCCGGTTGGTGTCGGGGCGAGGCGACCGCGGCGCGGCTCGGGGGGCGAGTGCATGGCCGCCTCAGACCAGCCACCACTCGCCGGTCGCCAGCACATAGGCCCCGAGCGCCAGGTTGGTGGCCGCGTGGCAGAGGATGCAATCGATCGGTTTCCGGGTGGCGGCCGCGATGCCGCTGACCACCGCGAACCACCCGAGCGCGGCGATCGCCTCGCCCGGATGGGCGGCCACGGCATACACCCCGCAGGCGGCGGCCGATGCGGCGGTGAGCAGGCCGAAGGGCACCTCCCAAAACTGCTCCTTGATCACGTACCGCATCAGGAACCCGCGCACAAACAACTCCTCGACGATCGGCACGATCACCGCGAGCCCCAGCCCCCGCACGGCCAGAAAGGCCCAGGCCCAGGGGGAGTCCGGGCCGATGTTCTCCGGGAGGAAGGGATCATAGCCGCTGCGCTCGGCGGCTCCGAACGTCCACCCGGCCTGGCGCTGGAGCGTCGCGAGCACCACCCACGGCACCACCAGCGCGAGGCCGAGGAGCGGCGGCCACCATGTGGGCCGGCCCAGCCAGGCCCGGGCGTGGGGCCAGATCCAGGCGAGCAGCGCCGCGGTGGCGGCCAGCCGCAAGCCGTACACGAGGGGGTAGGCCTGGTAGCCGATCCCGAGCAGGCCGGCGAGGCCGCCGCCGGAGCGCGTGGGCTCCACGGCGCCGGCCATCATCAGGACCACGAACGGCCCCGCGCAGGTGAGCCAGGCCGCGGCCGGGCCGTGGTCGGGGCGGGCAGGGGGAAAAGGGGACATCCCCCGTTTCCAGGAGGGACCGGGGAGAGTCCCAGAGGCATGGGTGTGGCTGGGCTGATAAGGCATCATTCCCCCGTCATTCCCCCCGGTGAAACCGCCACGGCTGTCACGTTGTTCGACCCCCGAGTATATTCCGCCTTCCTGCCCGACAACGTTTCCCTCTGGTGGTGCCCTGCGAGGGCTCCCGGTTCGTTCCCTCCCGGTTGACACGCATTCCATGGATCTCAGCAAGCTTCGCAATATGGGCATTTCCGCCCACATCGACTCCGGCAAGACCACCCTCTCCGAGCGGATTCTGTACTACGCGGGCCGAATCCACCGGATCCAGGAGGTCAAGGGCGACGGCGACGGCGCGACCATGGACTACATGGACCTGGAGCGGGAGCGCGGGATCACGATCACCTCCGCGGCCACGAGCGTGAGGTGGGGCGACTGCGACATCAACCTGATCGACACCCCCGGCCACGTCGACTTCACGGTCGAGGTGGAGCGGAGCCTCCGCGTGCTCGACGGCGCGATCCTCGTGCTCTGCAGCGTGGGCGGCGTGCAGAGCCAGTCGATGACGGTCGACCGGCAGATGCAGCGCTACAAGGTGCCGCGGCTGGCCTTCGTCAACAAGATGGACCGCACCGGCGCCAACTTCGAACGGGTGGTGGGGCAGCTCAAGGACAAACTGGGTTGTCACGCGATCCCGATGCAGATCCCGATCGGCAAAGAAGACAAGCTCCAGGGCGTGATCGACCTGGTGAAGATGAAGGCGGTCTACTTCGACGGCGACAACGGCGAGACCGTGCGGCAAGAGCCGATCCCGGCGGAACTCGAGGCCGCGGCCAAGGAGGCCCGCCACAAGATGCTCGAAGACCTGGCGATGTATTCCGACTCGCTGATGGAGAAGCTGCTCTCGGAGGAGGTTCCGACCGAGGACGAGATTCACGCCGTGGTCAAGGCGGCCGTGCACTCGCAGAGCATCACGCCGGTCTTCTGCGGCAGTGCCTACAAGAACAAGGGGGTGCAGACGCTGCTGGACGCCGTGGTCCGCTACCTGCCCAACCCGCTCGAGCGGAGGGTCGTCGCCAAGAAGTGGGACAAGCCCGACGAGACCTTCGAACTCTCGGCCGACCCCGCCAAGCCGCTCGTGGGCATGGCCTTCAAGATCGTCGATGATCCCTACGGCCAGTTGACGTTCATGCGGCTCTACCAGGGCACCGTGACCAAGGGCGAGACCTACATCAACCAGCGGACCAGCCAGAAGCAGCGGTTCAGCCGGATCGTGCGGATGCACGCGGACAAGCGGGAGGAGATCGAATCCGCCGAGGCCGGCGACATCGTGGCCGTGATGGGCGTGGATGCCGCCTCCGGCGACACCTACGCCGCCGAGGCGAAGTATTGCTCGCTGGAAAACATGTTCGTGCCCGAGCCGGTGATCAAGATGGCGATCACGCCTTCCAAGCGGGAGGGGCTCGACAAGCTCGGCAAGGCGCTGCAGCGGTTCACCCGCGAGGATCCCACCTTCCGCGTGGCCACCGACGACGAGACGGGGGAGACGGTGATCGCCGGGATGGGCGAGCTTCATCTCGACATCTACGTGGAGCGGATCCGGCGGGAGTTCAAGGTAGACGTGGAGGTGGGCGCCCCGAAGGTGAGCTACCGCGAGGCCCCCACCAGGGGCACGGCCTACGACTACAAGCACAAGAAGCAGACGGGCGGCTCGGGCCAGTATGCCCACATCATCGGCCACCTCGAGCCGCTGCCCGAGGAGGAGGCGGAAACCTTCATCTTCGAGGATGCCGTGGTGGGCGGCCGTGTGCCCCGGGAATACATCCCCTCCGTGGAGAAGGGCTTCCGGGCGGTGCTGGGCAAGGGCCCGATCGCGGGGTTCCCGATCGTGGGCGTGAAGGCCACGCTCGAAGACGGCTCGTACCACGACGTCGACTCCTCCGACATGGCGTTTCAAACCTGCGCCCGGGCGGGCTTCCGCGAGGCCTTCCTGGCCACCAAGCCCGTTTTGCTCGAGCCGATCATGAAGATGGAGGTGGAGGTGCCGGCCGACTTCCAGGGCCCGGTGACGGGCGAGCTCAACAAGCGCCGGGGCCTGATCGTCTCCACCGAGACGGTGGGCAACACCTCGACGATCATCGCGGAGGTTCCCCTGGCGGAGACCTTCGGCTACTCGACCGATCTGCGGAGCATGACGCAGGGGCAGGGGGTGTTCACGATGGAATTCTCGAAGTACCGGCCCACCCCCGGCAACATCCAGAAGGAAATCATCGAGGAGCGGAAGAAGCAGGAGCTCGCGGCGGCGAAGTAGCGGCGAACCCGCGGGGGCGGCGGGTGGCCGCTTTTTGCCGTCCCCGGGGTAGACTGCCGGGATGGGCCGTGGTTCCCTTCTCGCGCTGCTCGTCGCTTCGGCCGCGGCCGTGACCGCGGCCGTGACCGCGGCAGAGTCGGCGGCGCCGATCCCCGCGGCCGTTCCTACCGGGCGGCCGGTGATGACATCGTTGCCGCTCGCCGCGGTTCGTGAGCGGCCGCCGTCGGCTCGAGCCCTGGTCGATGCCCGCCAGGAGCTCAAGCGGCGGTATCGCGAGCCGTTGTTTCGGGCTGACACGTCGGTCGGGGCCAGCCGGGCCGCGGAGTTGTTCGTGGAGGCGGGTGCGGCGGAGCCCGACCGGCCGCTCAAGTGGCTGTTGCTCGCGGAGGCGCGGCGGCTCGGGGCCGCGACGGGCGACGCGGTGGTGATTCACCGGGCGGTATCGCTGGCCGCGGCCACGTATGACTTCGACGCGCTCGACCTCGAGCACCGGTCGCTGGCCGAGATTCCCCTGCGCGGGATTCCGCCCCGGCAGGCGGTGGGCGTGGCAGAGGCGGCCGAGGCCGTGGCGGGGAGGGCGGAGATCGACGGCCGGATCGAGCTGGCGCTCGCGGCCCAGGATCTGGCGATCCGAGCCTGGCAGCGGGCCGGCGCCAAGGAAGCCTGTCGGCGGGCGATGGTGAGACACGCCGAGATCGCCGGGCAAGAACTCCCCGCCGCTGCTCCGCCCGCAGACCGATAAAAGCGCCCGACGCCCGCCCGCCGCTACCGCTGCGGGTAGTAGTGCGAATAGTTCATGTAGGTAGAGGCATGGCCCGTCGGCCGGATCGTTTCGTCGATCTGCCGGGCCTGCGACGATTGCTGGATCTGCCGCACCTGCCCCTGCATGCGGTTCAACTGCCGCTGCTGCTGGAGCATCTGGATCTGCTGCTGCTGCTGCTGGAGCTGCGGCTGCACCTGCTGCTGGTAAATGCTTTGAGTGGCCAACGGATTGAAGATGTTTTGAGACATCTGGTTGTAGGCGCTCACCGAGGGCCTCCGGTAGATCGTCTCAAATGGCCTCTGGCCCGTTTGCCCAGGCGCCTGCGCCTGGGCAGGCCCGGCCGCTGCGGCCAGCACCAGGGCCAGAGCCACGGGCGAAAATCCACCGCATCGGGAAGTCGTCATGGCATTCCTCCGGAACCGTTCCACCCCGATTTTACAGCCCTCGGGCATCGATGTCTCGCGGCGGGCGATTCCGGCCTCCGGACCCTAACCCC
>JBIKXY010000268.1:0-3857 GCA_044355515.1 Pirellulales bacterium | reverse complement strand
GGGCGGCCGCCTTCAACTGGACGCCGCCGCAGGCCGCCAGCATCTGCGCGATCAGCTCCCGTTCCACCCGGCTGACCACGCGGTCGAAGAGGGCGTCGTCTCCGGCTGGCGCCGTGGCCAGGCCCTGTTCCACGAGCTCGCGGGCCAGGCTGTCCAGGTCGCCGCCACGGCCCGGCATCGGTGTCGAGTCGCGGCCGCCGCGGATCCCGGCCGGCAGGAGGTCGCAGGTGATCTCGTCGGTCGGCGCCATGACCACGCACCGTTCCACCACGTTCTGCAGCTCACGGACGTTGCCCGGCCAGTGGTAGCGGACGAGCGCCTCGGCCGCCTCTTTCTGGATGTGGACCACGTAGCGGTCGTTCTGTTCGTTGTAGATCTCGAGAAAGTGGCTCACGAGCAGCGGGATGTCCTCCCGGCGGGCCCGCAGCGGCGGCAGCACGATCGGCACCACGTTGAGCCGGTAATAGAGATCCTCGCGGAAGCTCTCCTTGGCCACCTCGTCGAGCAGGTCGCGATTGCTCGCGGCGATCACGCGGGTGTCGACTCGGATCGTCTCGGTGTCGCCCACCCGCTCGAACTCCCGCTCCTGGAGCACGCGAAGCAACTTCACCTGCAGCTTGGGGGTCGTGGAGTTGATCTCGTCCAAGAAGATGGTGCCCGTGTGGGCCGCCTCGAATCGGCCTGCCCGGTTGGCCACGGCACCGGTGAAGGCACCGCGGACGTGGCCGAAGAGCTCGCTCTCGAGCAGGCTCTCCGAGAGGGCGCCGCAGTTGACGCGGACGAAGGGGCCGGTGCCACGGGGCGAGAGCTCGTGGATCGCCTTGGCGATCAGCTCCTTGCCGGTGCCGGTTTCGCCCAGGAGCAGCACCGAGGCATTGGAGGCCGCCACCCGCCGGGTCGTGGCGTAGACCTCGAGCATCGCAGGGCCGGAGCCGATCAGGCCGGCAATCGGGGCTGTCGACGGCTCGTCACCGTCGGGGGCGGATGGGCGCAGCATCGGCGGGGGAAATCGTGTTCTTCCTGCCCGCCGCCTCGAGCACATCCAGAATGTCGCCGGCGGCACGGCGGGCCGCGTCGTCGGCAGCGTGATTGTACCGTCCGTAGGCGGCGAGCATCTGCCCACTCTCCAGAAGGATGCCCCACCGCTCCAGGCTCGTCTCGAAGGCCGACTTGGCGACCAGCCGGGCCGGCTCGGGCAGGTCGCCCCGCTGAGCCTCCCGCTCGAGGGCCGCCTGGGCCCCGGCCCGGCCCATGGAGGCCAGGAGCGAGGCGGCTGCCCCGTAGAGTTGCTGGTTCACGAGGGCCAGTTCGGCGGTCTCCTGGGCAGGCGACACGTCCCAGCCCCGGCGGCCGAGCCGGCCGAGCAGCCCGAGCGCCTCGCGGGCCCGCACGAGCCGCACCTCGGCCGCCGTGTTGCGGCTCGAGGGATCGACCGCGGCCGGGCCGGCCGCCTGCGCGAGCAGGTCGGGGAACCGCGGGGGCCGTGTCCGCGTCCGGGTCTCGGGATCAAGGACTGGCTCAAACAGGCTCTCCAGGCGATCGCTGATCGCCACCCGGTCGAGGTCGCACAGTGAGAGCAGCAGCCGGGCCAGGTACTTGCCACGCCCGTCGTCGTCGAGCGGATCCACCACGACCAGGATCGGCGGGATGTCGCCCAGCCCCTGATGCTGGAGAAACTGCGTGGTCTCGAGTACCGTCGGCCCGCCGAGCCGCGCGGCGAGGATCACGAGCACGGTGTCGGCGCTGCCGCGGGCGGCGAAGATCGCCTGGCGGCCGCTCCTGACCACGACCGGCTCGTAGCCGTGACGGGAGACGCCGGCGGCGAGTTCGTGGCCCACCGAAAGATCGGGGTGAGCCACCACGACCCGATCGCGGCCGGTGGCGGTGGCGGCATGGAAGAGCGTCTCCAGCACGCGGCTCGACCCGCGGTAGGGCGGCTCTCCTGCCGCCAGTGCGAGAGCCCGGGCCGCGGCGAACTGGAGCGTCGCGTCAGGCAGGCCCAAAGCCTTGACGAGCGGGTCGCGGACACTCGGCGGCAGCGTGCCGGCCGTGCCGGCCGTGCCGGCCGGCCCGGTGACGGCCTCATCCTCCGGCAGCAAGGGAATCGTGGCGGCTGCGGCGGCCTGCCACATGCCCCGCTCGATCGCCTGCTCGAAGACGCGGCCGGTGGTCTCGACGGAAAAGCCCTCGGGCCCGGCCAGTGCCTCGCGGACTTTCGCCGGGGGCAACCGTTCGAGCGCGGTGAGCGGATCGCCCGCCGTCACGAGCAGTGTCTCGAGCCTCGCCAGCAGGATCAGTTCGACCGCCGCCTGATCGGTCGCGCCAAGCGCCTGCAGGTCGCGGGCCAGATGCATCGCCTCGCGGGCCCGCGCCATGCGCGGCGGCACATCCAGCCGCTCGAAGGCCCTGGCCTGCGGGTTCCAGAACCGGCGCTCGACGGTGCCGCTCACGTTCCCCCCGAACGCGGCCGCCGCGCGGGCCGGGTCGCCGATCGGCTCGAGCGACAAGTGATCCACGACGGGCAGGCCGGCGGGCGTGAGCAGTTGGTCCAGATGCGACGCGAGCATGGCCGTCGCCGCCTCGCGGGACGACGGCCCGGCCGGCGAGCCGCGGGAGCGGGCCCGGGCGTCGAGCAGCCCGCGGGCGGCGGCCGCCGCCGCCGCGGGAGTGCCGGGCACGACCGCCGGGGCGAGCAGGAACCGCTCGATGTCCTCGGCCTCGCTCGCGGCGAGCGCCTCGATCACCCCGGCCCAGTCGCCGGGCTCGCCGGTGCCCAACCAGTCGAGCAGTGGCTGCCGCGCCGCCGGCCCCAGCCGTTGCACGAGGCCCCGGACCAGGGTTCGCTGCCGGGGCTCGCCGGTCGCGGTCGGATCGAGCAGCGGCACGAGCACCGGCAGAGCATCCACCCCGGCCCGGCCCAGGCTGTCGGCCGCGGCCTGCCGCACGGCCGCCGTGGGGCCGGCCAGGTCGGCCGCGGCTTTCGCCAGCCGGCCCGGGTCGCGCCGCCGCATGCGACCCGCTTCGCGGATCGCCCGCAGGAGCCCGCCGGCTGCCGGCTGCCGGGCACCGATTGCGTACTCGAGTCGCGTGAGTTGGGCGTCACTTGCCGCATCCGCGAGATCCGCGAGCATCTCGGGGGCATCGGCGCCAGCCTTGTCCGCGAGTGTCGCCACCTTGGCCAAATACCTCTCGGCGGCCTCGGCCGCGTCCAGACCGCTGGCCTTGATGGCGGCGTCCAGGAGCGCCTCGGGTGTTTCGCCGCCGGGCAGCGCGAGCGAGGCGTCGAGCGAAGCGATGACGGCCCGCTGGATCGGGTCGAGCGGGGCCGTGGCATCCTGCCCCACCGCGGCCTGGGCGCAGATCGCCGCCCCGAGCACGAGCCATGCCCGTGACCCGCCCGCCACGCGTGGTGCGTCGCCCCCGGCCATCCCTGATCCCGCGCCGCCGTCGGTCAGCCCGCGGCGACGCCCAGCCGCCGCCGCCACCCGGCAATCTGGTCGGCCACGGCGGCCGGGGCGGTGGAGCCGAAACTCTGCATCCGCTCAACTGCCCGGGATGCCCCCAAGGCCCCGCGCAGGGCGGCGTTCCAACCGGCATATTCACGCGAGATTTCCTCGTCGGAAAGCTCCGCCAGCGACACCCCGCGGGTCATCGCCCGCCGGACGAGGTGCCCGACGATCTCGTGGGCCGTCCGCTGCGGCACCCCCTGGGCGATCAAGGCCTCCATCAGGCTGGTCGCGTCGAGGTGGCCGTGGTGAATCGAGGCGGCCAGCCGCTGCCGGTCGAATTTCGCGCCGGCCACCAGGGGCGCGGCCACGCCCAGCACCGCCTCCAGCGTGTCGATCGAGTCGAAGATC
>JBIKXY010000267.1:0-3871 GCA_044355515.1 Pirellulales bacterium | reverse complement strand
GCGGCCGACGCGGGCAAGCGGACATCGGCCCTGCCCTTCGTCGCCCTGCTCTCCGCCCTCGCGGGCACGGCGAAGGAGACGAGCGTGGCGATTCCGTTCATCACGCTCCTGATCGATCGGGCGCTGCTTTCAGGCTCGTGGCGGGGCGCGGTTCGGCACTGGCCGTGGCACCTCGCGGCGGCGGCCTCCTGGCCGAGCGTGGCGCTCATGCTCACGGCGTGGGGCGGCCGCGGGTCTTCGGCGGGCTTCGCCTCGGAGGCCTCCCCTTGGCTGTACCTGCTCACGCAGGCCAAGGCCGTCTGGCTCTACCTTGCACGGATCGTCTGGCCGCAGGGGCTGGTCTTCGACTACGGCGATTTTCTCTCGTCGGGGCTGGCCGAGTCCGGTGGCTGGCTCCTGCTCTCGGCGGCGGTGTTTGCCGGCGTGGCGTATGGCTATGCTCGCCATCCCGTGGTATGGCTGGCCCCCCTTCTGTTCTTCGTGCTCCTCGGGCCGACATCGTCGCTGATCCCGGTCAAGACGCAGACGATCGCGGAGCATCGGGCGTATCTCGCGGCCGCGGCCCTGATCATTCCGGCCGTCGCGGCCGCCTGGCTCGTCGCCCGGGAGCGGCTCGGGCTCGCGCCGCGGTTCTGTGGCCTCGCCGCCGCCGCGGTCGCCCTCGCGCTCGGCCTCTCGACGGCGGCCCGCAACCGCGAGTTCGTGACCCCTGAGATCCTCTGGCGGAAGGCCCTCGCGGCCGAGCCGCGGAACGAGCGGGCGATGATCAACCTCGCGGCCCAACTGATTGCGAAGAAGGATGATCCGGAGGCGCTCGCGGAGGCCGAGCGGCTCTTGGCCCGGGTGGCGGAGACGGGGCGGTATCCCAAGGTCTACGCCGTCAACCTCGGCTCGCTCGCCAAGGCACAAAAGCGGTATCCGGAAGCGCTCGCCGCGATCGACGCGGTCCTCGAGTTCACGCCCGACGAGCCGGCCACGCTGGCCGACCGCGGCTACGTGCTCTGGAAGCTCGGTCGGCTCCCTGAGGCTCTCGCCGCGATCGATCGGGCGCTGTCCCTTGACGACCAGATCGCCCCCGCCTGGCTCAATCGCGGCAACGTGCTGCTCGACCTCGGCCGGCGGGACGAGGCCGAGCGGTCGTTCGCCCGGTCGGTCGAAGTCGATCCACAATATGCCAAGGGCTGGGACCATCTCGGCATCGCCCGGCAGGACCGGGGTGACCGGGCCGCCGCCCTCGACGCATTCAATCGGGCGGTCGCCTGCGATCCGAAAGATGCCGAGGCGGTCTACAACCGCGGCCGGCTGCGCGCCGAAACGGGCCAGCCCGCCGCCGCCATCGCCGACTTTTCATCCGCCCTCGCGGCCGATCCGGCCTTCCGCGACGCCCATTACAATCGAGCCGTGCTCCTGATCCGCGCCGGCCGGCCGGCCGAGGCACGAGCCGACATCGAGGCCTTCGTCCGGCTCGGCGGCGAGGCCCCCGCGGCCGTGCTCGCCCTCGTCGGCCTCGCCACCAAGCCCTGATGTCCCAAGCCCTGAGCCGTCAGCCCTGAAGCCCACGCCATGCACGGCCTCGAGACCAACCAGCCCTCCGTCGTCATCTGCATCCCCGTCTTCAACGACGCGAAGAGCGCCGCGCTCCTGCTCGACAAGCTCGACGCCGTCGCCGCGTCGCTTCCCTGCGACTTCGCGGTGGTGTTCGTGGACGACGGCTCCCGCCACGAGGAGTGTGCGGCCCTCCCCGGCCCGACGCCGCACATCCCCGCCGTCGAAGTCCTCCGGCTCCGTCGGAACCTGGGGCATCAGCGGGCGATCTCGATCGGCCTGTCGTTCATCGCCGCCGAGACGGATGCCGACTACGCCGTCGTGATGGACGGCGACGGTGAAGACTGCCCGTCGTCGCTCCCCCAGTTGCTTGCCGCGGCAACAGATGGCTCGCCCCACGCGGCCGTGTTCGCCGAGCGGCTCAAGCGACACGATGGCGCGGGATTCCTGCTCGGCTACCGTGCCTTCCGCATCCTGCACAAGCTATTCGTGGGCCGCGACGTGAAGGTCGGCAACTTCAGCGTCCTGCCGCGGCCGGTGCTCGAGCGGGTGGTGGGCATCTCCGAAATCTGGAATCACTACGCCGCCGGCGTGTTTCATGCCCGGATTCCGGTCGTCCAGGTGCCGATCGCCCGCGGCCGCCGGCTGGCGGGCGAATCGAAGATGAATCTGCCAGCGCTCGTGATGCACGGCATCTGCGCGCTCTCGGTGTGGAGCGACGTGATCGTCTCGCGGCTGTTCGTGCTCGTGGCGGGGCTGATGGCGGCGGTCGTGGCCGCGCTCGTCACGGTGCTCACGATCCGGCTGTTCACGACCGCAGCCATCCCCGGCTGGGCCACCGCGGCGGCGGGCATGCTCGTGATCGGCGGCCTGCTGCTGGGCATCGTCAGCCTGCTCCTCGCCGTGTTCGTGCTCGGCAACCGCAGCGCCGCCAATTTCCTGCCCCACCGCGACTGGCGGGACTACGTGCTGCCGGAGAATCACGCCTCCGTCGCGAGGCGCACTGCGCTGGCCACGGAGTGATCGATGGAATCCCGAACCGCACGCGAGCGTGAGCGAGCCCCGGGCCCGCCTCGGCACCTCGGGATCGCGGTAGCCGTCATCGCCCTCCTCACGGCCCACTACGTGCTGGCCTACACCGCCACGCTCGGGTCCTCGACCACGTTCGACGAGCCGCTCCACATGGTGGCCGGCGTCGCCTACTGGACGCTCGACGATTACCGCCTCCAGCCCGAAAACGGCAACCTGCCGCAACGGTGGTGCGCGATCCCGCTGCTCTTCATGAACCTCGCCTTCCCCACGCTCGACCAGCCGCTCTGGCGGGAGAGTGAGGCCATTCTCCTCGGCCGGCAATACCTCTACACCTGCGGCAACGACCCGCAGGCGATGCTCGCCGCCTCCCGGGCGATGGCCACGATCTGGTCCACGGCGCTGTGTCTCGTCGTCTTCCTCTGGTCTCGATCGATCTTCGGCACCGCCGGGGGCCTGGTCTCGCTCGGGCTCGCTGCCTTTTGGCCGGCGCTGGTCGCCCACGGGCCGCTGGCCACGAGCGACGCCTGCGGGGCGCTGTTCTTCACGCTCGGCGCCTGGTCGCTCTGGGAGCTGTTTCAGCGGATCACGCCCGGCACGCTCGCCGCCGCGTTCTTCGCCCTCGGCGTCGCCCCGATCGCCAAGCATTCGAGCGTGATGCTCGCGCCGCTGGCGGTTCTGTATCTCGCCGTGATCGCCGCCCTCGGCCGGCCGCTCGTCGTGGATCTCGGCCTCTGGAAGGCGGTCGTCCGCGGCCGCTGGCAACGGACCGCCGCGGCCCTGGGCTCGCTCGTCGTCCCGCTCGCCGGCGCCGTGTTCTTCATCTGGGCGTCGTGCGGGTTTCGCTACGACGTCACGGGCCCCGGCTGCGGGCCGCAGGAGTTTCGCCGCTACCAGACGCTCGAGTCGTGCAACGAACACGCCGGCACGATCGGCAGGATCTGCGACGCGCTCGCAGCGTGGCGGCTGCTTCCCGAAGGCTGGCTCTATGGGATGAGCTACGTCGGCGCCACCGTCCGCATCCGCAACGCGTTTGCCGTCGGCCAGTATTCGATCGACGGTTGGTGGTGGTATTTCCCGCTCTGCTTCGCGATCAAGAACACGCTGCCCGCGCTCGTGCTCTCGCTGTGGGGTGTCGGGAAAGCCTGCCGCGGCGTCCTGCGAAGCATCAGCCGCCGCGTCGCGCTGGATCCGGCGACCTTCGCGAGCCTCGCGCCACTTGGGATTCTCGTCGTCCTCTGGCCCACGTTTCTCACGAGCCATCTGAACATCGGCGAACGGCATCTGCTGCCGTCGT
>JBIKXY010000266.1:0-3874 GCA_044355515.1 Pirellulales bacterium | reverse complement strand
TTGAGCTGGGCCTCGTTTTCGGCGAACTCCTTCTTGGCCTTCTGCAGCTCGAGGGCGAACCGCGCGGCCGTCTCCCGCTCGCCCGCCTTGAGGTAGGCCTTGATCCGAGCCTCGAGCGAGGCGACGTGCTGCCGGTCTCCCTCCACCTGCCGCGTGACCCGCTCGACGAGCGCCCGATACTGCTCGAGCCCCTCGCGGCCTTCCTTCATCTGATCGACGGCCTTGTCGTATTCGTATTGCAGCTGGGCGATCGGATCGGCCGTCCAGAAGAAGTTGGCGAGCTTGTTCATCTGGGCCGCGAAGGATTTCCAGATCTTGCCGAGAATCATGGCGTGAACTCCCGTGTGGTCGGTGGCGTGAAGCGGGGGGCGAAAAGCAGCAACAGGGGCCCGGCCGGGCGGACCTCGACCTCGTCGTGATACCGCTGCAGCGGGGCCGCGTCAAACCGCCGGAGCGACCACGACGACCGTCAGGGTCGGGCCGCCGCCTACCGCTCGACGGCCACGTCGGGCCGGGCCTCGGCGAACTCGGCCAGGGCGTCGTCACCGACGGCCGTGAAGGCGACCGCGAGCTTCTTCAACCGCGGCAGTTTCGCCAGCGGGCCGAGCGCCGCCCCGGTCACCTGCGTGCCCGACAGGGTGAGCGTCTCCAGCTTTTCGAGCCTGGCGAGCTGCGCCACACCGGCGTCGCCCACGGCCGTGTTTTGCAGGTTGAGCGACACGAGTCCCTGGAGCCGGCCGACCGTCTCCATCGCGGCGTCGGTCACCTTGGTATCCCAGAGGTCGAGCGTGGCCAGCTTGACGAGGCCGCCGAGCCGGGCCACGCCGGCATCCCCCACCGCGGTCTCGGCCAGATCGAGGAGCGTCAGGTTCGTGAGCCCGCCGACGTGCGCGAGCCCTTCGTCGCCCACGAGCGTGCCCCGCAGTTCCAGTCGTCGCAGCTTGCCCATGCCCGCGAGGTGGGCGAGCCCGGCGTCGCCCACGAAGGTCCGCATCAGGTTGATCTCGTCCATCTCGTCCCGGCCCGCAAAGCACGCCAGGCCGTCGTCGGTAATCGGGCCATCCTCGGCGGCGAACCCGCGGAGCTTGGGGAGCGCGGCGAGATGGGCGAGGCCCGCATCGGTCACGCTCGGGCAGCGGAGTTTGACCCGCTCCAGGCTCTTGATGGCGGCGACATGCTCGAGCCCCGCGTCGCTGATCAGGGCGCAGCCCCGGAGGTCGAGCACGCGAAGCTTCTCCAGCGCGGCGAGGTGGACGAGCCCGGCGTCGGTGAAGTTGTTGTAGAGGAGGATCAACTGCTCGAGGCCGGCGATCTTCCCCACGGGCCCGAGCGCCGCGTCGCCCATGTTCGACGACCGCCGCAGGTTGAGCACCCGGAGCCGGGGCAGGCCCGCGAGCCGCTCCGCGCCCGCATCGGTGACATCGGTGTTCTCGAGCACCAGGGTCTGGAGCGCCCGCATGCGGCCGATCGACTCCATCCCGGCATCGGTGATCTCCGCTCCCCAGACCTCGAGCGAGGCCAGATTCGCCAGGTCGGCGAGCCGGGCCAGGTCGGCGTCGGTGGTGGGCCGATTGGCGAGCGCGATGCCCGAAACGTGCCCGTCGGGGTCGAAGGAGACTCCGCCGCCGAGCGTCTCAACGGCCGCCACCGCCGGCTGTTCGGCCGGCAGCGGCCCGGCCGCCGGCGCCGCCGCCCACGGACCGGCCAGGGCCGCCCAGGCGACCGCTCTGAGCCACCGCACTCCCCTGCCCCTCGCTCCCGTGTGCTGCAGCCGCATCAGAGATTCCAACCCTCGCGATACGACGGCCGGACGATCTCGGCCAGTTCGGGGCCGTTGGTGGCGACCAGGCTTCGAGGATCCCATTCGATCTTCTTTCCGGGCGTCTCCGGGGCGTCGGCCGCCCAGACGGCGAGGTTGCCGAGAAGGATCGTCTCGGTGAGCGGACCGCCATAGTCAGGAAAGTTGCTCCGGGCCGCCGGCCCCCCCTTGATCGCCCGCACCCACTCCTGGAAGTGCCCCGGCGACTTCTCGAAGTCGACTTCGGCCGGCTTGCCGCCGCTCTTGAACCTGAAGCCCTGGTTGCAGTAGTCGCCCGGGGCGTAGAGGGTGTCCCGCTCGCCGACCACGAGCGCGCCGCTGGCGGTGGCCTTGAACGGCTTTCCCTCCTCGCCGTCGAAGCCGGCGAACAACTCCTGATCGGGAAGCTTGCCGCCGTCATACCACTTGACATGCACCGCGGTTCGCTCGCCCAGGGCGGGAAACTGGAAGTCGATGATCGACCACTTGGGAAAGGTCTCGCGGTTATGGCCGCTGGTGGTCGCCTGGACGCTCGCGGGGTCGCGGAGGTTGAGCGCCATGAAGGGCATGTTGAAGGTGTGGCAGGCCATGTCGCCCAGGGCCCCGGTGCCGAAGTCCCAGAAGCCGCGCCAGGCGAAGGGGTGATACCCGGGGCCGTAGGGCCGCATCGGCACCGGGCCGATCCAGGCGTCCCAGTCGAGGTACTTGGGCACGGGGGCCTCGGCGGGCCGGCCGCCCCCCTGCGGCCAGACGGGCCGGTTGGTCCAGATATGGACCTCGCGGACGGTCCCCAGGGCACCCGACGCGACGAGGGCCGCCGCCTGCCGAAGCGAGTCGGCCGCCGTTCCCTGATTGCCCATCTGGGTAGCCACGCCCGAGCTGCGGGCGAGCTCGCTCAGCAGCCGCGCCTCGGCGATCGCGCGGGTGAGCGGCTTCTGGCAGAAGCAGTGCTTGCCGAGATTCATGGCCTGGGCGGCGGCGATCACGTGGGTGTGATCCGGCGTGCTGATGGTGACCGCGTCGAACTCGCCGGCCATCTCGGCGAACAGCTTCCGAAAGTCGGTATAGGCCTTGGCCCCGGGAAACGACTTCTCGGCCCGCTTCAGCTGGTTGGAATCGACATCGGCCACGGCCACCACCTTGCCGCTGCGGCCGGCGTCGGCCGAGTCGCTCTGCCCCTTGCCTCCGATGCCGATGCAGGCGAACCGCAGCTCCTCATGGGCGCTGGTCGCGGGCTGCTCGGCGGCCCTCGGGCCGGGAGCCACCCAGTAGCCGGCGGCCGCCGAGGAGACGGCCAGAAACGTGCGGCGAGACGAGGCGGGCAGACTGCGACGCGGCATGAAAGCGGCTCCGGAAGAGAAACGGATTCGACTATCGTGAGCGTGAACCCGGGCACCGGCCTGACCGAAATCGACCAGGCGATCCGCACCACGCTCTCGGCAAGGCTACCCTCGGGCCAGACCGGGCCGCAACCGGGAGGAAACCTGATTCGCCGCGCGGAAGCAGGAGCAGCGAGGCCGGTGTTTTCATGGCGGCACGGGTTCTCATCGGAGCCGACCTACCGCGGCCTCCGGCCGCAGATCCGCAGGGCGGCCACCGCGAACGGCGTGGCAACGAGCGGCTCGTCCTCACGGACGGCCGCGGCCGGCTCGTCGGCTTTTCGCTGGCCGGAACCGAGACCCGTGTTCGCGTTCATATTGTGTTGCCGCGGGAATGCTTTGCCTAGTTGCCAGGCAGCGGCGGATCAAAAATGCCCGCAACGCAGTCTCCCCCAGAGGTGCTCCTGGAGCGGTTGGTGGACGCAGTCCGCGGACTAATGCGGCCAAAACCCTACGGCGTCTTCGCTGCGACCGGTTGGCACACGGTTTGCTATCTTGCCCGGACGAGTTAGACACCGCGATTTACAACCCCGCCTCTTTCCCATCCAGCCTTGCCGCCGAGGAACGCGAGGATTTCCTTAGGCGGCATTCATGATCCCGCGGAAGTAGCCGGGGCCTTCTGAATCGCCTGCCTGCCACGCGGTTGCATCGGCCGTCGGGCTCATGCCATCCGTCTTCCTACCTGCCTCGTCGTTCA
>JBIKXY010000083.1:0-11843 GCA_044355515.1 Pirellulales bacterium | reverse complement strand
CACGGCGGAGTGGTGCTCGTGGCCAGCGTGGTGATCTCGATCATCGGGATGACCAAGGTCTTCGTGCCGGAGGATCTCGCGTATCTGGGGCTTTGCGCCGCCGATCTGACGGCGGTGCCCGGCCTCGTGCCGCTGGTGGCCCACGACCGGGGCACGTTCGGCGGCATGCTGATGGTGGCGGGCCTGACGATGCTGCTCGCTGCGCTGTGGGGATTCCGCCGCGGTGCGGGGTGGCTGTGGTGGACGTTCATCGCTTCCGGCACCGTAGGCTACGCGGTGGCGATCGCGGTCCACCATGCGGTGGACTACGTGGACGGCTGGCACCTCGCGCCGGCGTACGGCGGCCTCGCCCTCCTCTGGCTCGCGGCCGCGGCGAGCCGGGGCTTCCTCTGCGCCCGCCGCGAGCCGAGCTGTTAGCCGGGGCCGCGGTGCTCCCAGACGGCCGACTGGCCGAGGCACTCATCCACTAGCACCCGAAGCGTGCCGGCAAGCGGCGTGCCGCGGACCGCGAGCGACTCCAGCAGCCGGCCGCCGATCCAGCCCGCGATCCACTCGGCGGTGGTGTTGGCCACCGGCAGGAGCACGCACTCCGACGCCGGAAACACCCAGCGGCGGTCCGCGAACCGAACCGTCACCTCCGGGCCGCCGAGCGGGCCTGTCGCCGTCTCGACTGCCAGGAATCGGTTGGCGGTGGGCAGCAGCATCTTGTGGTCGAGCCCGGCGACGATCGCCGTCACGGCGTCCCGCAACGCGATGAAGTCCACCACCATGCCGTGCGGGTCGGGTGAGCCCTCGACGTCCACGCCGACCGTCCAGTTGTGGCCATGCACCGGCTCGCAGAGGTCGTCGGCGAGGGTGATGAAGTGGCCGGCGCAGAAGACGTGCACGGCCTTGCGGAGCTGAACCTGGTAGCGGTCGCGTTGGGCGCGGTCGGTCATGGCAACGTGATCCGGGGAGGCAGGGCGGCGAGGGGGGCTGCGAGCCGCCCGTCGCGGAGCAGAATATAGAGGGCTGCGGCGACCAGGTCGGCTGTGGTGCCCGGGTTGAGCCGCCGCGGCGACCGGAGCCAGGTGTCGAAATCCTTGATCGCGGCGAGCCAGTCGGGGGCGGCCGCATCGGTGGGAGAGGCCGGTTCACGTGCCACGAGGGCCGCGGCGCGGGCCGAGACCTCCGCGGCGGCGGCGGGCCCGTGGCGGCGGCCGATCAGGGAGTCGGGGCACCGGGCCAGCTGCCACAGGTGGCAGCGGATGATCGCGGGTTCGAGCGGCCAGCCGGCGGCGAGAGCCGTGGCGAGGTCGGCCACCGGGCCGGCGAAGAGCTCGTGGTAGCCGTGGGCCCAGAGCCGCGCGATCGTGTCGCGGTCTGCCGACTCCCGCATCGCCGCGCGGATGTCGGTCGGTGGCGGGCCGGCCAAGTCCCAGCGGTCGCTCGTTCCCAGGCCGCCCGGCTTGGCGAGCTGGATCGCCTCCCAGATCGCCGCGGCGTCGCCGGGCCCGGCAGCCATCACGACTGCGTCGGCCTCGGCCGCGGAAAGCGGAGTCGGGCCGGTCGCCGGGCCGCGGACAGCTGCGAGCGGCGCGACGAGCAGCACGATGCCGAGATTCGCGTTGGAGGCAGTCGCGGCGCCGGCCGCCCGCACTGCTCCGAGGATCGTCTCACCGAGCGGCCGCTCGGCGGCGGCGTCGATCGCCGGCGCGATCGCGATCCCGGCCGCGACCAGGTCCGGGAATCCGAGGTCGGAAAACGACGCTGCCGGGTGGACATTGCCCGGCTTGGCGGCCGCCGCCTCGAGGATGCTCGCCACGGCCGCGCACCAGCCCCGGCTTCCCGGCGCGAGCGCGGCTGGAACCGCTGCGGTCGCCGCGACCGATGCCGGTCCAAACTCGTGGGCGGCGGGTGTCATCCGAGGATTCCAGGAGGGGAGCGAGCCGGGGTCGCCGGCCGGCTTCGAGGCTACACTGGTCAGCGACGGAAAACGACCCGACGATCAGGAGTGACGGACAGGATGAAGGCCACGACGGCAGGCGAGCCTGGCATCGGTCCGGACTGCTTCATCAATCGGGAGCTCAGCTGGCTGGAGTTCAACCTCCGGGTGCTGGAGGAGGCCGAGAACGACGAGAACCCGCTGATGGAGCGGCTCAAGTTTCTGGCGATCTTCAGCTCGAACCTGGACGAGTTCTTCATGGTTCGCGTGGCGGGCCTCCGCGAGCAGGCCTTCGGAGAGAGCGCCCCGCAGGACGAAGCCCCCGACGGGATGACGGCGCTCGCCCAACTCAAGGCGATCGCCGGCCGCACGCAGGAGCTCGTGGCCCGGCAGTATCGCTGTCTCCGCGAGCGGCTCGGGCCGGCCCTCGAGGCCGAGGGCTTCCAGTTGCTGCGCTACGCCGACCTCGGCGAGTCGCAGCGGGAGCAGGTCGGCCGGTTCTTCCGCGACCGGGCGCTGCCGATCCTCACGCCGATGGCGGTCGATCCCGCGCACCCCTCGCCGCGGTATCACAACCGCGGCCTTTATCTCGGCGTGATGCTCCATCGGGCGGAGGGACTCGGGCCGAGGCAGCTGTTCGCCGTCGTGCAGGTGCCGCAGGTGCTGCCGCGGATCGTGATGCTCTCCGGCGGCGAGCCGGGGCGGATTCCGTTCGTGCTGCTGGAAGACGTGATCTCGGCCCGGCTCCCCGACCTGTTCGGCGGGTTCGAGGTGGACACCTGGACGGCGTTCCGGATCACCAGAGACAGCGACCTGGAGCTGCTGGAGCAGGAGTCGGACGACATGCTCAAGCTGATCGAGGACCGGCTCAAGGCCCGCCAGCGGGGTCAGGCCGTGCGGATCGAGGTGGCGTCGAAGGCCGACCAGCGGCTGGCCGCGTTGATCATCGATGAGGAGGGGCTGCGGGCCCCCGAGGGTGACGACGGCTACAGCGAGGTCTACCGGATCGACGGGCCGCTCGACCTGACCGCGCTCTGGGAGCTCCACAAACTGCCCGGCTTCGAGCGGCTCCACGACAAGCCCTTCACTCCCCGGCCGCCGCGGGGCATGGGGCGGCAGGCCGACGACATTTTCCGGACGATCGCCAGCCGCGACATCCTGCTCCATCACCCCTACGAATCGTTCGACCCGGTGGTGGAGTTCGTGACCCGGGCCGCCGCCGATCCCAAGGTGCTCGCCATCAAGCAGACGCTCTACCGCACCAGCGGCGACTCTCCGATCTCGCGGGCCCTGATCGACGCGGCCGAGTCGGGCAAGCACGTGACGGCGCTGGTGGAGCTCAAGGCCCGGTTCGACGAGGCCAACAACGTCAGCTGGGCCCGGCAGATGGAGCGGGCGGGCGTGCACGTCGTGTTCGGGTTCCTCGACCTCAAGACCCACTGCAAGGTCTCGCTGGTGGTGCGGCAGGAGGGGGGCGGACTCAAACGCTACGTGCATCTCGGCACCGGCAACTACAACCCCACGACGGCGCTCTTGTACACGGACCTGGGGCTGTTCACGGCCGAGGAGGCGATCGCGGAGGATGCCTCGGCGCTGTTCAACCTGCTGACGGGCTACTCGCAGGGGCATGCCTGGCAGCGGCTGATCGTGGCCCCCGACGACCTCCACCGGCGGACGCTCGAGCTGATCGAAGAACAGACACGCCGATCGCTGGCGGGCCTGCCGGCGCGGATCTTCGCCAAGCTCAACTCGCTCGTGGATCATCAGGTGATCGAGGCCCTCTACCGCGCCAGCCAGGCTGGCGTGCCGATCGACATCGTGGCCCGCGGGATCTGCTCGCTGCGGCCGGGCGTGCCGGGCCTGAGCGAGACGATCCGCGTCCGGAGCATCGTGGACCGGTTCCTCGAGCACAGCCGGGTGTATGTGTTCGGGCCCGACGAGGAGGCGAGCGTGTTCCTCTCGAGCGCCGACTGGATGCCGCGGAACTTCTTCCGCCGGGTGGAGGTGATGTTTCCGGTCCTCGACCCCGAACTCTCCGGCCGGCTTCTCCGGGAGATCATCCCCGTCTACCTGGCCGACAACACGCGGGCCCGCGTGCTCGATTCCGCCGGCCAGTTTCACCTGCTCCAGCCGGCGGAGGGCCAGCCGGCCGTGCGCTGCCAGCAGGAGTTTCTGGCGCAGCGGCCCGAGGCAGTGGCCAGCGAACCGCGGGACCTCGCGACCGGCTGAGGCCCGTTCGGCGGTCCACTTCCGCCCCCGCCTGACCTGACTTACCATTTCATGCTCGGGTCCGGTCAGCGGTTGGGCCGGCCCGGGTTTCGCGGCTTCAGGATCGATCCATGGCGGATGACTACTACGCGACGCTGGGCGTGTCGCGGACCGCGTCGGCCGAGGACATTCGCAAGGCCTACCGCGAACTGGCCCGCAAGTATCACCCCGACCTCCATCCCGACGACGACAAGGCGAAGGAGAAGTTCAAGCAGGTCCAGAACGCGTTCGACGTCCTCAATGATCCGAGCAAGCGGGAGATGTACGACCGCTACGGCAGCTCGTTCGAGGGCGTGGGCGGGGGCGGACCGCAGGGCGGCTGGGGCGGCGGGCCGTTCGGCGGGGGCGGGGCGGGAGGCTTCCCCGGCGGCGGCGAGATCGACCTGGAGAGCCTGTTCGGCGGCGCGGGCGGATTCGAGCAGATCTTCGGCCGGTCGGCCGGCGGGCGAACGCCCCGCGGCCGCAGGCGGGCCGCCCAGGCGCCTGGGCAGGACATCGAGGCCTCGCTCGAGATTCCCTTCCATCTCGCGATCGACGGGGGCAAGACCGACCTCCGCATCGATCGCGGCGGCGGCAAGAGCGAGACGATCACGGTCACGATCCCGCAGGGTGTGCCCGACGGCGCGCGGATGCGGCTGCGAGGGCAGGGGCTGCCCGGCAGCGGAGGGGGGCCGGCAGGCGACCTGTTGTTGGCCGTGCAGGTCGAGCCCCATCCGGTTTTTCGCCGCTCCGGCGACACGCTCGAGATCACGCTCCCTGTGTCGCTCTCGGAGGCCATCGAGGGGGCGAAGGTCGATGTGCCCACCCCCTGGGGCACGATCGCGCTGCGGATCCCGCCCCGGACATCCGGCGGCCGGAAGCTCCGCGCCGCGGGCATGGGGGTGCGGCACGCCAACGGCGCCAAGGGCGACCTGATCGCCGAGGTGCAGATCGTGCTGCCCGCGGCGGCCGACGCGGACGCTGCCCGGCTGCTCGAGGCGGCGAAGGCCGCGGAGGCCGGGGGGGCCGATCTGCGGGCCGGCCTGCGGTGGTGACGCCCGGCGGCCGGGAACTGCCCAGGCAGCGACGCATCCTGTCTCCGGCCGACTTTGCCCGCGTCTACGCCCGCCGAACCAGCGCCGCGGCCGGGTCGCTGGTGCTCTATGCCTGCCCCCGGGACGACGCCACGGCCGAGGCCCGCCTTGGCCTCTCCGTGTCGCGGCGGATCGGCAACGCCGTGGTTCGCAACCGCTGGAAGCGGCGGCTGCGGGAGGCCTTTCGGATGGTGCGCGGCCGGCTGCCGGCGGGGAGCGACTACGTGATCGTCGTCCGCTCGGGCCTGCCGCCGCGGGGCGCTGCCGGGGCGAGCGAGGTCGAGGCCGCGATCGTGGCGCTCGCGGCCCGCGTCACCGGGCGGCCGGGCTACGCCACGGCGACCCCGCGGCCGGCCGGGGATCGGCGGCACGGCCGGGGGAGGAAGCCGTGAACCCGCTGCTCGATCGCGTGGGGCGGGCGTGTGACAAGGCGGCGTCGGCCGTGCTCGTCGGCCTCGTGATCGTCTACAAGGCGACGCTCAGCCCGCTGCTCGGCCGTCACTGCCGGTTCACGCCGACCTGCAGCGTCTACTTCCGCCAGGCGGTCGAGAAATACGGCGCCCTCCGCGGCACCCTCAAGGGGCTCGCCCGGATCGGCCGCTGCCACCCCTGGCATCCGGGCGGCCACGACCCGCCCTGAGGCGACCCCGCTATTCCGGCTTCTGCACCAGGTCGAGCAGCCGGCCGGGCGAACCCATGATGTTGTAGCCGGCATCGACGTGGAGGATCTCGCCGGTGATCCCGAGCGACTCCCGCGAGAGCAGCCAGGCCCCGGCCTTGCCCACCTCCTCGTGGGTGATGTTGCGGCCCATCGGCGACATGTGTTGGTAGAGGCCGAGCATGTCGTCGACCCCCGCGCCGCGGCCGGCGAGCGTCCGCAGGGGGCCCGCGCTGACCGCATTGACCCGGACGCCGGCGGGGCCGAGGTCGTAGGCCATGTACTTCACGCAGGCGTCGAGCGTGGCCTTGCAGACGCCCATGATGTTGTAGCCGGGCACGACCTTCTCGCCGCCGAAGTAGGTGAGCGTGAGGATCGAGGCGTCTTTGGCGAGGATGCCCCGCACGAGCCGGCCCACGGCCAGGAGACTGTAGGCGCTCGTCTCCATCGCCACGCGGAAGCCCTCGCGGCTGCAGTTGGTGGTCTCGCCTTTCAAGTCTTCCAGCGGGGCGAAGGCGATCGAGTGGACGACGAAGTCGAGCGTGCCGAACTCCTGCTTCGCCCGGTCGATGACCGCGGCGATCTGGGCGTCGTCGGAGACGTCCATCGGTACCAGGAACTTGGCGTTGGGCTCGAGGTCGGTGAGCTGGGAGACGCGGCGGCGGTTCCGCTGCCGCTCGTCGTCGGGCCGGTCGGGCAGGTGGGAGAAACCGATCTGACCCCCTTCGGCCATCACTTCCTTGGCGATCGCCCAGGCGATCGAATGGTCGTTGGCGACGCCGAGCACGAGCCCCTTGAGTCCGTCGAATCTGCCCATCGAGAACGCTCCTCCGCGGGGTGTCGTGATTGCAATGGTCGCGGTCGGTAGCCGGCGGCGTCACCCGCCGCCAGAACTTCGCGCGAGTCGGCGGAATGTAGCGGCTCGCGGAAATTCCCTCAACGCGGGCGGTCCCTTGTCCCGATCCACCGCGCGAGGTAAAAAATCCGAGGCCGCCTCGTTAGCTCAATTGGTCAGAGCATCTGACTCTTAATCAGAGGGTTCTTGGTTCGAGTCCAAGACGAGGCACTTTTTTCGTCGCCTGCCGGCCGGGCCCGCAGTCAACGCCGCAGGTCGATCACGCCGACGGCCAGCCGCCGGTCGGTACGGTAGGGGTCGCCGCCGCCGTTGCGGCCCTCCGCCTGGCGGTGAAACTGCTCGACCCAGTAGTAGCCGTCGAGCGTACCGGCCCGGATCGCGTCGGTAACGAGCTTGTTCCGCTCGCGGTCGATGTCGGGGCTGATCTTATGGGTCACGCCGCCGGTCGTGCGGCTGAGTTCGACCCGCTCGTCGAACGTGGCTGCTCCGAGCCAGAGCGGCCGGCCTGCCCGGTCGCGTTCCTCCGACCGCCAGAAGCGGACGTGGTGCCGCTGCTTCGGGCTCCCTCCCACGGGTTGCTCGAAGGCGGCGTCCTGCCGCCGGCCCCAGAGGTAGAGGTCGCTGACCGGCGCATGGGCATAGGGCTTGTGCAGGATGACGTCGGCGGCGATCTGCAGCGAGGTCTTGAGCGTGATCGGGTCGGCGGCGTACCAGCCGGCCACGGCGAGGGCTTGGTGCAACTCCTCTTCGGTGCCGACGAAGGCGATGTTGACGGCGTCGCCCTGGTGGCCACGGGAGGTGGTCGTGTGCCGGGGCGACCGGGCCAGCGCCGGATGGCCCTCGATCGTCTCGGCGGGCTCGATGGCCTCGGTCGGCTGCCGGGCTTGCGGCCCCTCAGCAGCCTGACCGGTCGGGCTGCTGAGCGTCGCCGGCAGCAGCGTCGCGAAGATCGCGATGCCGATGGTCGGCCGAGATAGCGGGTGGCATGAGAACTGGGTGGCCACGAGTCGACTCCGTCACGAACTCTGCTCTGTCACGAACTGATGACGCCGCCGTGGGACGCCGCCTTGGTGGGCTCGACGCGAACCGTAGCCGACGCCGAACCGCGGGCCAATGTCGGACCGTCGCCGGCTCCTCGCGGAGGCCCTCGATCCGGCGAGCCTGAGAAGACTGGGCAGGCTGGGGCCGGCTTGTGGATCGGGTCGGGAAACCCGTCGCCGCGACGGGGATTTCGCCCGGGGGCGTCGGCCGGACGATTCATTTTGTTACGGGCGGCGGCCGGTGCACGGCCGCGCCGACGAGCCATCACCGAGCAGGAGCGCCACTCGTGGCCAGCAGGAAAAAGAAGAGCAAGCAGAACGCCGTCCAGATGGTCGCCGGGGTCGCCACGATGGGCATGCCCGCCCCGGTGCAGAAGGTCGCCTCGTCGAAGATCGGCTCCCTGCTGTTCTTGGCGGCCGCGGTCGTGGCCATCGCCACCGGCGCGATCACGATCTCCTTTCAAGGCGGCCTGCCCAGCGTGACCGTCAACGAGGCTCGGGCCCAACAACTCAAGCAGCAGGTCGAGACCCAGGCGCGGATGGCGGTCGGCCGCATCGCCGAGGAAAGCAGACCGGTAGGCGTGCGGTAGCCTGATCCCGCGATCAGGCGTCCTCGTCGCCTGGCTCGGAGCCTGCTCCGGCTTGCCGCCGCGCATCCAGGCTCCAGGGGCCGGCGCCGTTGGCCATGATCAGAACCATCGTCCCCATCAGGGCGAGGTTCTTCATGAAGGCGATCTGCTCCGGCATCTGCTCCTCGGCCGGCAACTTCCAGAAGGCGTGGAAGTAGTACGTCGCCGCGGCCAAGAACACGAGCAGCAGCAACGCCCCCAGGCGAGCCCGGAAGCCGAGGATCAGAGACAGCGAGCCGAGGATCAAGAAGGCGATCGCGCCGGCCAGCAGGATCTTCGGCTGCGGAACCCCCTTGCCCGCCATCATCTCGGCCACATTGTTGAACTGCGGAATCTTGTTGAGCACCGCACTCGACAGGAAAATCGCGGTGATCATCAGCCGCGCGACGAGCGAGAGGAAGCCCTGGATGACGTGCATGGTGTGACTCCGAAGGACGATGGTCCGGCCCGTCGCCGGTCGGCCAGATCGAGGTCCAGAGGCTACCATGCGGAGTGGACGGGTTGGCAAGGCCGAATCGCCGGTCCTGCAGGTGCTGGGTGAAGGACGAGCATGAGCATCGACGTGGAGATCGGCGTGCAGGCAGTGGCGGCCCTCCGGGCCGAGGGGGAGCCGTTCCTCTTCCTCGATTGCCGCGAGCCCGACGAGCATGCGATCGCCAGGATCGAGGGGGCCCTGCTGATCCCGATGCGGACGCTCCCCGAACGCCTCGCCGACCTGGAGCCCCACCGCGGGAGCCGGATCGTCGTCCATTGCCATCACGGCGTCCGCAGCCTCCGCGTCGCCCGCTTCTTGCGGGAGCGGGGCTTTGCGCAAGCCCAGAGCATGGCGGGCGGCATCGAGGCCTGGTCGCTCGAGATCGACCCCGCGACGCCCCGCTACTGACCGCGCCATCGCCCTGCTGGAGCCCGCCAGTGAGCTTTGTCGAGATTCTGCTCATCGCCCAGGCGGTCGCCTCCGGCATGATGGCGGGCATCATCTGGTTCGTGCAGGTGGTGCACTACCCGCTGTTCGCCGCCGTGACCGGCCCGCACGACGCCGAATACGCCCGCGAGAATCAGGCCCGGACATCGCTGGTGGTGCTCCCGCCGATGCTCGTCGAGGCGGTGGCCGCCGGCTGGATCGCGGCTTGGCCGCCGGCCGGCGTGGGCCGCGGGCCGGCTCTGGTCGGGCTCGCGCTCGTGGGGCTCGTGTGGCTCTCGACGCTCGCCGTGCAGATGCCGCTCCACGCCCGGCTGGCCCGCGAGGGCCACGCGGCCGGCGTCGTCACGACGCTCGTGCGGACGAACTGGCCGCGGACGCTCGTCTGGACGACCCGCGCCATCCTCGCGGCCTGGATGCTCGCCGCCGCGTGACGCCCGCCCCCGCGGGCGTTACGACATCAGACCCTTCACCACGTGGCCGTGCACGTCGGTGAGCCGGAACTGGCGGCCCTGGTAGCGGAAGGTGAGCCGGGTGTGATCGATGCCCACCAGATGCATGATCGTGGCCTGCATGTCGTGCACGTGCACGGGGTCGGCCGTGATGTTCCAGGCGTAATCGTCGGTCGAGCCGTAGACGTGCCCCGGCTTCGCCCCGCCCCCCGCCAGCAGCCAGGAGAAGGCCCGGCCGAAATGGTCGCGGCCCTTGGGGTTGTTCGGATCGCCCTGTCCGAAGGGCGTGCGGCCGAACTCGCCCCCCCAGACCACGAGCGTGTCGTCGAGCAGGCCCCGATCCTTGAGATCCTGGATCAGCGCCGCGGTCGGGGCGTCGGTGTCGCGGCACATCTGCTCGAGCTTCGAGAACAGGTTGCCGTGCTGGTCCCAGCCGCCGTGCATCAGCTGCACGAACCGCGTGCCCCGTTCCAGCAGCCGGCGGGCCGTCAGACAGTTGGAGGCGAAGCTGCCTTTGGTCATGACGTCGGGGCCGTAGCGGTCGAGCACGTGCCGCGGCTCGTCGGAGAAGTCCACGAGCTCCGGCACGCTGGCCTGCATCCGGTAGGCCATCTCGTATTGGGCGATCCGGGTGTCGATCTCGGGGTCGCCATAGTCGGCGAGGTGGGCCGCGTTCATCGCCGCCAGGTCGTCGAGCAGGGCCCGCCGCGCGGCGCGGCTCATGCCCGGCGGGTTGGCGAGGTACGGCACCGGGTCGCCGGTGTTCCTGAACTTCACCCCCTGGAACCGGCTCGGCAGGAAGCCGCTCCCCCAGTAGTAGTCGAAGAACAGTTGCCCGCAGCTCTTCTCCTTGTCGCTCGAGGTCATCACCACGAAGGCCGGCAGGTCGTCGGTCTCGCAGCCGAGGCCGTAGCTCATCCAGGCGCCCATGCTCGGCCGGCCCGGCACCTGGGCGCCCGAGAGGAAGAAGGTCACGCCCGGGGCATGGTTCACCGCCTCGGTGTGCATGCTGCGGACGAGGCAAAGGTCGTCGGCCAGGCCGCCGATCCACGGCAGCATCGAGGTCAGCTCCATGCCGCACTGGCCGTACTTCTGGAACGGCTTGATCGGCGAGACGATCGGCCACTTGGCATAGCCGCTCGACATCGTCGAGAGCCTGGTCTGACCGCGGACGCTCGCCGGGATGTCCTGCCCGCCCCCCTCGATGAGCGCCGGCTTGGGGTCGAAGAGATCGACGTGCGACGGCCCGCCCCCCTGCCAGAGCATCACCACCCGCTTGGCCTTGGGCTCGTGGTGGGGCAGGCCGGGCAGCCCCGGCATGCCCCGCGGCGCCGTGGCAGCCTGCGTGTCGCGGTGCAGGAGCGACGCCAGGGCGACCGAGCCGATGCCCAGCCCGGCCGAGCCGAACAGCCGGCGGCGGGTGACGCGGCAGGCGTTTTCCGGAAAAAGGTGCCAGGCACCAAATCTGGGTAGTTTCTGAACGGTGTCCATTGTCGAAAGCCCTCTCAAACTACCCAGATTTGGTGCCATACCCAGATTTGGTGCCAGGCACCTTTTTCTCACTCCCTCGTCAAGGCTTCGTCGAGGTTGAAGATGGCCAGGCAGACGGCCGTCAGGGCGGCGTGGCCCGCAGGGTCGAGCGACTTGTCGCGGGGGCTTTCGCCCACCGCCAGGAGTTGCTTGGCGGCGTCCAGGTCGGTGCCGTAGAGATCCAGTTGGCGACCATACATCCGCCTCAGGGCGTCAAGGTCGTAGCCCGTCGGTTTGCGGCCGAGCACCCGGCGGAAGGCGTGCGTGAGCCGGCCGTCGAGATCCCCGGCGGCCTTCAGGCTCTGCTCCGCCAGCACCCGGGACGCTTCCACCCAGGTCGGGTCGTTGAGGGTCGTCAGGGCGTGGAGCGGCGTGCTCGTCTGGCTGGCCCGGACGGTGCAGGTCTGGCGGTTGGCCGTGTCGAACATGTTGGCCGGGCTGACCGTCCGTCGCCAGAACGTATAGAGGCTGCGGCGGTAGAGGTCGGGCCCGTG
>JBIKXY010000082.1:0-11869 GCA_044355515.1 Pirellulales bacterium | reverse complement strand
GACTTGCCGCACAGGGCCATCGCGATCCCGCCGAGCGAGACGAGCACCACGCAGATCCGGTCGCGGAGCAGGCCGTTGCCCTTCAGGGCGGGGAGCCGGGAGAGCAGGTTGTGCCCCAGGATCGTGGCGGGGGCGAGCACGGCACTCGTGGCGGTCGAGACCACCATCGAGATCACGGCGATCACGAACACCACGAGCATCGCGGGGGAGAGGTATTCGCCGGCCAGGAAGCCGACCGGATCCAGCTCCCCGTTGGGGTGCGTCACGAGCGAGGCCAGGCCGAGGGTCACCGGGATCATGCCGAACACCAGATACAGCACGCCGGCCAGGATGCAGGCGTGCATGGCCGTGTTCGGACTCTTGGCGGCGAACACCCGCTGCTGGAGATCCTGCCCCGGGATGTTGCCGAACAGGCCGGTGGCCCAGGCCGCCAGCCAGGGCAGGATCGCCGCCAGGCTCGCCTCGGCGGGCACGAGCCGAAGGTGATCGGGATGGGTCTCGGCCACGCGGGAATAGACGACGGCGAGTCCCCGGAGCGGATCGCCGTCACCCAGGCGGGAATCGGAGAGCGTGGCCGCGACGAGGATCACGAGACCGAATAGCGCGATCACGATCTGGACCGTATCGGTGAGCGTGACCGACCACATCCCGCCGAAGAGCGTGTAGACGAGCGTGACGGCGGCCACCAGCAGGATGCCGACGACCAGCGGGATGCCGAAATAGAGCTCCAGAATCCTGGCCAGCGCCAGGTACTGCAGCGCGATCCAGGAGAAGTAGCTCGGCACCTGGATGCAGGCCCCCACGATCTCGGCGGCCTGGCCGTACTTCACCCGGTAGAAGTCGGCCATCGTGTAAAGTTCCATCCGCCACAGCGGCCGGGCGAAGAACACCCCCGCCAGCACGAGCGTGCCGGCGCAGGCGAGGGGATCGAGCACCACGCCCAGGAGCCCCTCTTCGCGGGCCGCCCCCGCCGCGGCGAACATCGCCGCCGCCCCGAACCAGGTGGCGATCAGGGTGCCCCAGGCCAGGAACAAGGGCAGCCGTCGGCCGGCGACGACGTAGTCGGCCTCGTCCTTGACCTTGCCCGTGGCGTAGAAGCTGATCGCCAGCAGAAACAGCACGTAGCCGCCGATCGCCCAGGCCAGCAGCCGGATCGTCGCCGGGGCGAGCGACAGGGTCGGCAGGTCGCCGTGGGCGAAAAGCGGCATCGTGCGGCGGAGGGCGGCAGTTTCACGGCGTGCGGATGCTGTCGTTCGCAGAGTGTAGCCAATCGCTCCGGCCCCGGGGGCCGTGGTGGCCCGATGCGACCGCAGGCCCTACCCTGAGGGACGTCGCATCCCGGAGCACCGTCCGCATGCCCGCCGCCCCCGTTCCCGCCGAGCCCTGGCACCATCTGGCCGCCGCCGAGGTGGTGGCCCGCCAGGGCACCGATCCCGCGGCCGGCCTCTCCGCGGCCGAGGCGGCCGAGCGGCAGCGGCGGCACGGCCCCAACCAGCTCACTGCCCGGCACGGGCAGGGGCCGATCGTGCGGCTGCTGCTCCAGTTTCACCAGCCGCTGATCTATATCCTGCTCGTGGCCTCGGTGGTGACCGCGGTGCTCGACGAGTGGATCGACGCCGCCGTGATCCTCGGCGTGGTGCTCGTCAACGCGGTCGTCGGCTTCCTCCAGGAGGGCAAGGCGCTCCAGGCGATCGAGGCCCTCGGCAAGACGCTCGTCACCGAGGCCACGGTGATCCGCGGCGGGCGGAAGACGCGGATCGACTCCGTCGGAATCGTGCCCGGCGACGTGGTGCTGCTCCAGTCGGGCGACAAGGTGCCGGCCGACCTCAGGCTCGTCCGCTGCCGCGACCTGCAGATCGCCGAGGCGGCCCTGACCGGCGAGTCGGTGCCGGTCGAGAAGCATGTCGAGCCGCTCGGGGCCGAGGCGGCGCTCGCCGATCGGGAGAACATGGCCTACGCCTCCACGCTCGTCACCTACGGCCAGGGCACGGGCCTGGTGGTGGCGACCGGCGACGCGACCGAGGTGGGGAGGATCTCGGGGCTGATCGCCTCGGCCGAGGATATCCAGACCCCGCTCACGAAGCTGATCGCCAGGTTCAGCAGCTTGTTGCTCGTGGCGATCCTGATCCTGGCAGCCGCCAACTTCCTGATCGGCCTCCTCCGGGGCCAGTCGGCCGTGCTGATGTTCAAGGCCTCGGTGGCCCTGGCCGTGTCGGCGATCCCCGAGGGGCTGCCGGCGGCGGTCACGATCATGCTGGCCATCGGCGTGGCCCGGATGGCGACGCGGCGGGCGATCATCCGCAAGATGCCGGCCGTCGAGACGCTCGGCAGCACGACCGTGATCTGCTCCGACAAGACCGGCACGCTCACCCAGAACCAGATGACGGTCGCGGCGCTGGTGGCCGGCGGCGAGAGCTTCGCCGTGACCGGCAGCGGCTACGCGGCCGAGGGAGAGATCTTCGCCGCCGCCCCCGGCAACGGCACGCCGCTCTCGGTGGACGATCTTCACGGCCGCGTGGCGGTGCTCGAATGCCTGCGGGCCGGCGTGCTCTGCAACGATTCCAGGCTGCTCGGTGCCGGGAGCGAGCGGAGCATCGAGGGCGATCCCACCGAGGGGGCACTGCTCGTCGGAGCGGGCAAGGCCGGCCTGGCCGCGGACGTGCTCCACGAGGGGTTTCCCCGGATCGACTCGATCCCCTTCGAGTCGGAGCTGCAATACATGGCGACGCTCCACGATCAGGGTCTCGAGCGGCCGCGGCTGCTCTACGCCAAGGGCTCGGTGGAGGCGATCCTGGCCCGGTGCGAGGCGGCCTGCGACGCCACGGGCCATCCCGGGCCGATCGACCGGGAGGCCGTGATGGCCGACGTGGCGAGACTCGCGGCCGACGGCCTGCGGGTGCTGGCCTTCGCCCGCCGGGAGCTGCCGCCGGGCACCGCGGCCGTGGGCCACGCCGAGGTGTCCGGGCTGCTGTTTCTCGGTCTTCAGGCGATGATCGACCCGCCCCGGCCCGAGGCGGTCCTCGCGGTGGCCACCTGCCAGGCCGCCGGCATCCGCGTGAAGATGATCACCGGCGACCACGCGCTCACGGCCGCGGCGATCGCCGCGCGGCTGGGCCTCGACGGCGCGGCCGACGCCGACGGCACACTCGTGGCGGCCGTCACCGGGCAGGCGCTGGAGCAGCTCTCCGACGCCGAGTTGCCCGCCACTGCCGACGCCGTGCCCGTCTTCGCCCGCGTGGCCCCCGAGCAGAAGCTTCGGCTGGTGCGGGCGCTCCAGTCGCTGGGCAACGTGGTGGCGATGACGGGCGACGGCGTGAACGACGCGCCGGCCCTCAAACAGGCCGACATCGGCGTGGCGATGGGCAAGGGGGGCACCGACGTGGCCCGCGAGGCCTCCGACATGGTGCTCACCGACGACAACTTCGCCTCGATCGAGGCGGCCGTGGAGGAGGGCCGCGGCGTGTTCGACAACCTGACGAAGTTCTTCGTCTGGACGCTGCCCACCAACGGCGGCGAGGCGCTGGCGATCATCACGGCGGTGATCCTGGGCACGGCCCTGCCGGTGGCCCCGGTGCAGATCCTCTGGATCAACATGACCACGGCGACCCTCCTGGGCCTGATGCTCTCCTTCGAGCCGAAGGAGCCGGGGATCATGGATCGCCCGCCGCGGGATCCGAAGGCGCCGCTCCTGAGCCCCGAGATCCTCAAGCGGGTCGGCCTCGTGAGCCTGCTGCTCGCCGGCGGGGCGTTCGGAATCTTCTACTGGCTCAGGCTCTCGCACGACGCCTCGCTCGAGGAGGCCCAGACGGCCGCCACGACGGTGTTCGTTGTCGGCGAGACCTTTTATCTCTTCAACTGCCGGTCGCTGACCCGCAGCATGTTCTCGATCGGCCTGCTCGCCAACCTGCCGGCGATCTGGGGCGCGGCGGCGATGCTCGTGCTTCAGGTGATCTTCGTGCACGTGCCGCTGCTGAATCGCCTGTTTCATTCCCGCCCCCTCTCCTGGCAGACCTGGGGGGCGATCGCGGTCTTCGGGCTCGCAGTCTATGTGATCATCGAGATCGAGAAACGGCTGGTGGGGCACCGCTTGCAGGGCGCGACGTTTCGCCGCGCACCTGCCGTCGGCAGGCCGTAAGCCAGCCGGGCCTCACTCGGCCGGAGTGATGTGAAGAAACGGGGGATGTCCCCTTTTTTTCGGGTATCCTGCCCGTCCCAGGAGCCCGCACATGCCGCCTTCCAGCCCCGTCACGCTCGTCTGGTTTCGTCACGACCTTCGCCTCGACGACAACCCCGCCCTGGCCGCGGCGGCTGCCCGGGGGAGCGTCGTGCCGGTCTTCATCTGGGCTCCCGACGAAGAGGCCCCGTGGCAGCCGGGGGCGGCCTCGCGGTGGTGGCTGCATCAGTCGCTCGACAGGCTTTCCGCCGCCCTCGCGAAGGCCGGGGCCCCGCTCGTGATCCGCTCGGGGCCGTCGCTGGCGACGCTCGAGGGCCTGGCGACGGAATACGCCGCCACCCACGTCGCCTGGAACCGCCGCTACGAGCCGGCAGTGGTGAAGCGTGACACCGCGATCAAGCAGGCCCTCGCGGCCGCGGGCCTGGCCGCGGAGAGCTTCAACGGCGGGCTCCTCTTCGAGCCGGCGCGGGTGAAGACCAAGCAGGGGAATCCCTATCAGGTGTTCACGCCCTTCTGGCGGGCGCTGCTCGCCTGCCCTGAGCCCGCCTTGCCGGTGGCGGCCCCGCGGAAGCTCTTCGCCCCCGAACCGGTCAAGGGCCAGCCCAAGAGCCTCGCCCTGGGCGACCTCGATCTCCTGCCCGAGATCGACTGGGCCGGCACGATGCGGAAGACCTGGTTGCCCGGCGAGGCCGGTGCGGCCGAGCGGCTCGACGCGTTCCTCGCCCAGCCGCTCGCGACCTACGGCACCGACCGCGACCGTCCCGACCGCGAGGGCACGAGCGGCCTCTCCGCGCACCTGCACTTCGGCGAGATCTCGCCCCGGCGGGTCTGGCACGCCGTGCGCGAGGCCGCCGGCGGCAAGCCCGCCGCGAAGATCGGCGGCAGTCCGGAGGTCTATCTGCGAGAACTCGGCTGGCGGGAGTTTGCCAGCCACCTGCTCTACCACTTCCCGCACACCACCGACGCGCCCCTGCGAAGCGACTACGCGAAGTTTCCCTGGGCCAGGGATCCGGTGGGCCTGCAGGCCTGGCAGCGAGGCCGCACCGGCTATCCCGTGGTGGACGCCGGCATGCGGCAGCTCTGGGCCACCGGCTGGATGCACAACCGCGTGCGGATGATCGTGGCGAGCTTTCTGGTCAAGGACCTGCGGGTGACCTGGCTGGAGGGGGCCCGCTGGTTCTGGGACACGCTTGTGGACGCGGACCTCGCCGCCAATACGCTCGGCTGGCAGTGGGCGGCCGGCTGCGGGGCCGACGCCGCCCCCTATTTCCGGATCTTCAACCCCACGAGCCAGGGCCTGAAGTTTGATCCCGACGGGCAATACGTGCGGCAGTGGGTGCCTGAGCTCTCGCGGTTGCCCGCGACCGAGATCCATGCCCCGGCCGAAGCCGACGACCGCACGCTCGAGCGGGCCGGTGTGGCGCTCGGGCGGGACTACCCCGAGCCGATCGTCGATCATGCCGCAGCGCGGAAGCTCGCGCTCGAGGCGCTCAAGCAGGTGTCGCGGGGCCGGTAGCCGTCGGGCTCAGCCCTTGAGTTTCGCCATCAGCACGCGGACGGTCTTGATCGCGTCCTTCTGCTGCTCGGGGTCGGGCACCTTGGAGGCCGACTTCTCGGCGTCGGCCAGGATCGCGAGCGCCCCCTTCGCGTCGCCGTTGGCCACGAGCGCCTTGGCCACGGCCACGAGCGCGTAAACCCGGTTGGTCGGAAAGTCGTCGATCGCCTTGGCCGCCTCGGCAGCCTGGGTCAGGAGCTTCTTCGCCGCCTCCTTGTCGCTCGTGGCCGCCCGCACCGCGGCGGCGGCGGCGAAGGCCTCGGCCTTGGGCCGCAGTTCTTCGAGGCTGCCGGCGAGCCCCTCGAGCGTGCCGATCACGTCGTTGGCCGCGTCGGCGAGCCCGGCATCGACGTAGCCCATCGCCACGGCCGCCAGCGCCTTGCCGCGGAACCGCTCCGGCACGTCGTTGATGGCGAGCTGCGCCGCCTCGGCGAGCGTCGCCTTGGCGCCGGTTTTATCGCCGGCGGCCGCCTTGGCGACCCCGACCCGGGCGAGCAGGCCGGCCTTGCCCTGGGGATCCTCGATGCCGCCGGCCATCGTGGCGGCGACCTCGACCGCCTGCTTGGCCGAACTCCGCTGGCCGATGTCGGCGTAGGTCTGGGCGATCTCCACGAGCACGGGCACGCACACGAGCGGCTGGCCATCGGCAGGAATCGCCGCCAAGGCCTGTGCGAGCGTGCGGCTGGCGCCGGCCTTGTCCTTGGAGGTGAGCTGCACCCCGGCCACTTTCACGAGATCTCGGGCCCGACCCTCGGGCTTCGGGTTCTTCTTGGCTTTGGCGAGCAGATCGGCGATCGTCGCCGGACCCTTCTTCGAGCCGCAGCCGATGGCAGGGACCACGATCAGGCAGGCGGCCACGAGCACGAGTGACCAGGAAAGCAGGCGACGCATGGGGGGCTCCCGGGGGACGAGCGGACGGTGGGCAGGGATCGAGGTCGGAGGCGGACGGGGATCAGAACTTGAGCCGGGCTCTGGCCAGCCGGGCGTGGGCCTCGGCCATCAGGTCGTCCTCGGCGGCCTCGTCTTCGGCCTCGTAGGTGGCCGAAAACCGCAGGTAGGCGCCGCAGTCGTCCCAGGGCACGGTCGAGATCGAGAGCTCGTGGATCAAAAACTGGCTCGCCTCCTGCGCGGTCGCGAACAGGCGGTCGCCGGCGGCCGTCGGGCTCTTCGTGTACAGGAAGTACGTTCCGCCGGGCATCTCGCAGTCGAAGCCCACCGCCCGGAGCACGCCCACGAGCTTCTCCAGCCGGCGGCGGTACTTCTCCCGAACCAGTCGTGGAATCTCGGGATCGGCCAGCGCCGCGGCGGCGGCCTTCTGGATCGCGATGAACTGCCCGGAGTCGCAGTTGTCCTTGACGTCGGCGAAGGCCCGCACGAGCCGCTCGTGGCCGCAGACCCAGCCCATCCGCCAGCCGATCATGTGGAAGCCCTTCGACATCGAGTGGACCTCGAGACCCACTTCCTTGGCGCCGTCGATCGAGAGAAATGACAGGGGCGCGTCGTCGTAGGAGAGCATCATGTGGGCTGCATCCTGGATCACGATCACCCGGTGCTTGTGGGCCCAGTCCACCACCTTCTCGTAGAAGCCCCGGGTGGCCGTGCGGCCGGTGGGGCTGTTGGGGTAGCAGAGCACGAGCAGCTTGGTGCGGGCGAGCACATCGGCCGGGATGCTCTCGAGGTCGGGCAGGAAGCCATGCTCGGGCACGAGCGGCAGCGGGTGGACCGTGCCCCCGAACCATTTCGTCGCCGTGCCCGCCACGGGGTAGCCCGGCACGGTCATCAGGGTGACGTCGCCGGGGTTGATGAACGCGGCCGGGAGCATCGCGTAGGCGGTTTTCGAGCCGATGCAGTGGTTGACTTCCTTGACGGGGTCGAGCACCACGCCGAACTCCCGCGCCATGAAGGCGGCGGCGGCTTCCTTGAAGGCGGCGATCCCGTTGTCGGCGTAACCGCGGTTCTCGGGGCAGTCGATCTCCCGCCGCATCACCGCCCGCACGCGCTCGGGAGCCGGCTCATCGTTCTCACCAATCCCGAAGTCGAGCATCCGCCGCTCCGGATGCTCGGCGAGCGCCTGCCGCTTGGCCCGCTTGATGAGTTCAAACTTGTAGATGCCGGAGCCCTTGGCGAAGTCGGCCCCACCGATCCGCTGGGCGAAGCGGTCCTGAAACCACGGGTCGGGAGATGTGTCGGTGGCGGCGGGCCGCGCGGGTGCGGATGGGGTTGGCATGGTCGGTGAAGCAGGTCTCCTCAGGCTGGCCGACGGATCACGAGCGATCCGTAGGGTAAGCCTTCGATGCCTGTTTTTCCATCAGCAAGCCGTCCGCCCGAGGCCCGTCAGGGGGCGAGGCGTTCGAGGAGCCACTCGTCGGCCGCGTCGCGGCGGAATCGGAGCCGGTCGTGGAGCCGGCTGGGGCGGCCCTGCCAGAACTCGATCCGCTCCGGCACGAGCCGGAAGCCGCCCCAATGGTCCGGCCGGGGGATCGCGGCGTCGTCCGGATGCGCGGCGCGAAACTCGTCAAACAGCGACTCGAGCACCGTCCGGTCGGGGATCACCTCGCTCTGCGGCGAGCTCCAGGCGCCGATCCGCGACGTGCTCGGCCGGCTCTTGAAGTAGGCATCGCTCTCGGCAGCGGTGGTCTTTTCCACGCGGCCCTCGATTCGCACCTGCCGTTCCAGCGCGGCCCAGTGGAAGGTGAGGGCGGCCCGGGGGTTGGCCGTCAGCTCCCGCCCCTTGTGGCTCGCATAGTTGGTGAAGAAGCAAAACCCGCGCGGGTCGAAGCCGCGCAGGAGCACGATCCGGGCCGAGGGACGCCCGTCGGGTGTGGCGGTGGAGAGGGTCATCGCCTCCGGCTCCGGCACGCCCGCGGCCACGGCCGCGTCATACCAGGCGGCGAACTGCCGGATGGGGTCGCGGTCGATCGATCCCTCGTCGAGCGCTCCCTGCTCGTATTCCTTGCGGGCGTCGGTGATGCGCCGGTCGGTGCTTGGCTGTGCCACGGGTGGGCGGCTCCGCTGGGGTCTTGAAATGGGTCACGACTTCCATGGATCGTTCATCGTAGCCCGCGAGCTTCGGGCCCGCCGCCTGCCCGAATCGTCTCGGCGACCGGCTGGGGCAGGGGCGCGACGCGTTCCGCGGAACTCCGCTGGCCGACCGCAGCTTTCCGACGGGGCATCAGGCGGCCTCCCAGGAGCGGGTGCCGGCCAGCCGGCCGAGGGCGGTCTGCAGTCCGAGCACGCGCCGCCGCCAGCCCCGCACGGCGTGGGCCTCGGTGTCGAGCGACCGGAACCGGATCTCGGGCCGCAGGGCCAGCAGCGTGCTGAAGAGCCGCTCCATGATGAAGGGCACATAGGGCGAGTCGATGGCCCGATCGGCCCGCGACCAGATCAGCCGCCGGTCGGCCTCGTCGAGCCTGGTCTGGATCTGGTGGTAGATCCGTTCGCAGAAGGCCATGTACTCCCGCCAGAAGCCGTGCGTCCCCGCCCAGTAATTGCAGAACAGCACCTGCTCCCGCGGCTGTTCGAGCCGGGCCAGATCCGCCTTGATGCCCGCCGCGTCGAAGATCCGCTGCGCGAGCGCGAGAATCCCCGGATGGTGGACCTCGCCCTGCCGCCAGATGTTCGTGAACGGCCGTGGCTCGATCCGGCAGGGGTTCGCGAAGTAGACGTCCGAACCAGGATGGCGGGCGATGAAGTCGGCGAAGACGCTCCCCGGCACCTGGGTCTTGAGCCCGAACTTCCACGACAGAAAGCCGGTCACGTCGCCGGGCCGGCATTGGCCCGTCAGCCAGGCCGTGCGGAAGACGTGATACTCCCGCCACTCCGGGGCCGGATTGTCTCGGTTGTCGTAGGGCACGAAGTCCGGATCGAGCGACCGCCGCTGGCAATCGGCGTAGTAGATCTGATGGATGCGAATCGCCATCGGGCACCTGCAAGGCGGATCAGGCGGCCCACGACCGCCGCGCGACGCCGGTCCTGGTTTCCGCCGCCCCGCGGCCACAGAGAAGCGCCAGCAGTCGGGCGAGAGCGGCGGCCTGGCGGGCGGCGACCGCGGCCAGCTGCCGGCGGAGTTCCGCCGGGGCCGGCGGGGCATCGAGAACGGTGCGGATTGCCATCGCGATCGATTCGAGATCAAAGGCGTCGCAACCCACCACCGCCGTGCCACAGACGTCGGGGAGCGACGTGTTGTCGGCCACGACGCTCGGCGTGCCATGGGTCATCGCCTCGAGCGGCGGATAACCGAAGCCCTCGTTGAACGACGGATAGAGCAGAAACCGCGCCTCGCGGTAGAGGTATTCGAGCCGCGCGGCCGACAGATGCGGCAGCGTCCCGAACCGCTCGGGGTGGGCCACTCGGCGCAGGCCGAGCTCGGCAAGCCCGTTGATGCCGACGAGCAGGAGCTTGAGCCGTGGATGCGCCGCGGCGAAGCCGGCGTCGGCACAGAGCCGGTCGAAGGCGGCCACGGCCGAGGCGGCGTTTTTTTCGATCCGCCCGGCGTTGAGGCAGATCGCAAACTCGTCACGGCCCGGCTCGATGCCCGGCAGGGGAAAGGCTTCCGGCTCGGGCCGCTGTTTCTCAGGCGCGAACAGCACCTCGATCGGCCGGCCGGTGCCCACCCGTTCGCGAATCGATGCTGCCGAATAGTCGGAGATCGTCACGAGCGTGTCCAGGGCCGGATGGTTGCAGATCCGGCGGTACATGGCGGCGAGGTCTGCGGCCAGCGACTGCTGCCGGCTCCGCTCGGCCTGCCACGCAGCCGCCGAAAGCCGGCCCTCCGTCGCCGAGCCCGCTTCCCGCCGGGCGGCGGCGATCCGCTCCCAGTCGGCTGCCAGCTCCAGGTCGCGCACGTCGAGCAGCGTGCCCATCACCTTGGTGCGGCGCGGCCTGAACGCCAGGTCCCCGCCCACCCGCGTCATGTATTCGTAGTCGGTGTAGACCACGATCGCGGGCGCGAAGAAGGCGTCGAAGCAGTCCGCGTTCACGAGGCGCACGATCTCGGGAAACGACTTCACGGCCACCACGTTGACGGCCAGGGCGCGGCAGGTCTCCCACACCCAGTCGTCGATGAATTGGTCCGGGTCGATGGCCGCCCACACCTGCACGTCGCCGCGGGCCGCGGCCGCGGCCGCGAGCTCCTTGAAGACCGCCTTGGCATACTCGCCGCCGCCATGCGGCCCGGGCTGGCTGAAGAAGAGATCGATGAGGACGTGCCTGCGGCCGTCGGCCGTGAGCACCGGGATCTCGGCGGCCTCGGCCGGCAGCCATTCGCCCCGCAGCGCCGCTTCATGGCGCGCGAGTCGGGCCCGACACCAGCCGGCCGCCTCGATCACGGCGTCGTATCCGGATTGGAGCTTCCGCCGTTCCGGCAGCGTGGCCGTGGAGACGCCTTCCTGGTGGAGGATCTTGATCGTCGGAACGTAGACCGAGAGGTGGCCGGAGAGGAGACATTCGACCGCCAGCAGGAACTCCTCGCCGTAGAGAAACGTCCGCTCGTCGAAGACCACGTCGCGGTCGGCGACGAAGACCGGCGAAAACACGTAGGCCGCGCCCTGGAGGAGCGGCTCCCGCAGCCCCTCTGCGGCCGGGCTCCGCTGGCCCACACGGTGAAAATCCGCCGGGCCACCAGCTTGCCAGGCGGCCCGCTGCCGCTCGAAGAGGTCGCCCAGGTCGCGCCACTCGCCGGCATCGTAGACGTGGTCGTTCCACGGGTTCTGGCGGCGGCCATCGGGCGTCACGATGTCGGGCCCGAGCACGGAGTAGGGGCAGGCCGAAAAGGTTTCCACGCACCGCGTGATGAAGTCGACGTCGTCGATCACCGTGTCGTTGTTGATCACGGCCACGTAGCCCGCGCCGAGCGCCTCGCGGGCGTGGCGGTAGCCCAGGTTGTTGCCCCGGGCAAAGCCGAGGTTTTCACCGCTGCACAGCAGCGTGATGCCGGGGCGGCCGGCGAACAGCTCCTGGGAGCGGGCGACGGCCGCCGGCTCCGAGCCGTTGTCCACCACAACCACGTGGATCGCCCGGCCGGCTCCGTCGAGTTGCTCGAGCGAACCCACGCAGCGAGCCGTCACCTCGGGCTGGTTGTGCTGCAGCACGACGAATGCGAACGGCCGCTGATCATCGTGGGCCAGGCGGCAGCTGGCGGC
>JBIKXY010000081.1:0-11876 GCA_044355515.1 Pirellulales bacterium | reverse complement strand
CGTCTTGCGGGCCCCCCAGAGGAAGGCCGACTGCCTGTGAGGCAAATCCAGCGACAAAAGCCTTGTCCAGGCGTGAATCATTCGGGAGCCTGTTCCGTTTTGGTGCAACCAAAACGGAGTCTCTCCCGGATGCGTCGGGGTGTCAAACGAGAAAAAGGCTTCAGCAACCGGTTTCGCGACTCACCGGCTCACGAGGCCGGGCTGGGGATTGGTCGTCGGGGCTCTCGGGGTGTTTTCGTGGACGAGCATTCCCCGGCTGCCCACGAAGTAGGTGGGGAAATCGGCCACGATCAGGTTGTGGGCTTGCTCGTAGTGCTCGATCGGCGCCGGCAGAACCTCGACCGAATCGATCAGGGATAGTCCGGCGAATGGCACTTCCGCAACCATGTCGATAGGCATTTCCGAGCCGATGGGCGGCTGGTGAGGCTGGTGCCGCGTTTGCCGACGCCAGATCACCGGCACCCGGAACGGCTGCCCTTCCCCTGCAGTGGCGTTTTTCTCGTGTCGGCGCGGAGGCTCTCCGAGTTCGGCCGCCTGGCGAAGGCCAGGGATGGTTTCGCAATCGGAAAGCAGTCTGAAGGCAATCAGCCGGATGTCGCCGCCGCAGTTCGGGCACTCGAGCGGAAACTCCTCCCCCACCCGGACCAGGAGTTTCGCCCAGGCAATCCGTGAGGTGTCGTGCGAGCGGGGCTTTTGAGGCGCGGCGCAGCAGCCTCCCGTGGCGTGACCGTCGCCCCCATGCCCGCCGGCCGCGGCGCCGCACCCGCTCGGTGAGCGCGGCCAGATCGGCCTGGGTGACTGGCCGGGCCGGCAGGAACGTCGGCGGCCCGTCACAGCCAGCTTCATCGACAGCCGGCACGAAGACGCCGTCGGTCACGCACGCGTGGAGATGCACGTGGTGGTTGAGCGCCGAACCGAAGCGGTGGAGGGTGAGATGCCACCGAGCCGCGGGCGGGAAGCACTCGGTGTGTTGGCGGCTTCGGCGACGCCTGCGGCAGCGCACAGCAGTCGCTCGATCTCGTCAAGAAAAATCTTCGTGAGCGCCGCGACGGCTCGGGGTCGGTCGGCAAGCATGCCCCGCAATCGCTTCGCTTGGCTCCGCCTTCGCCTCGGCGTCGCTCTGCTGCCGCGTGGTACCCGCAGCGACCGCATGCCCCGCACCACCAACGGCACGCTCATGTTTCGGCTCCTGTTTCCCGGCTGGCACGGTCGACAGCCAGGGCCGCTTCAGCCTGACCCCCGAGGACACGGTCGTCGCCTGCTCGACGCCCGAAGTCATCGAAATGGATGAACGGCTGGGGTTTCGCATCCTGCCGGTCGAACTGGCCGACCGCCACGGCCGGCGGTTCAACGCCGACACGCTCTGGCACGTGCTCCAATGGCTCGTCGACGACGGCCTGGCGGGCCGCGATTGGCGGGTCGAGGAACCCTTACTGGCGGCGGGCCGCCGAACAGGCGGAACCGCGGCTGCTGCCCGCATCGCGGGCCTCCACCAATCCATGGGTGGTCGAGAACCGGTATCGCGGGAAAGCCGAACTGTTCGCGCTGGAAGACGGAGCGCTGCGACCGCTGGACTATCCGCCCACCGCCATGCTGCTGGTCACGGAGAAGTTGTGAGCCGACGCACCAGGCAGGCCTGCTTGCGATCGAAAAAGAGGGACAGTCCCCTGCGGGGCGAAAAGGGGACCACGCTGGCAGAGCTGCGAGGGTGGTGGGTAGACTGCGGGACTTTCGTTCCGCGCACAGGATCGCCCGCCCGATGACCACGCCTCTCGACCAGTCCCGGATGGACAAGATCGTGTCGCTCGCCAAGCGGCGCGGATTCATCTTCCAGTCGAGCGAGATCTACGGCGGCCTGAACGGCTTCTGGGACTACGGGCCCCTGGGCGTGGCCCTGAAGCGGAATCTCAAGGACGCCTGGTGGCACGACATGGTCGCCGGCCACGACGAACTGGCCACGGTTGCCGGGGCCCCGAGCCCCTACGAGATGGCCGGCCTCGACTGCACGATCATCATGCACCCGCAGGTCTGGAAGTGTTCCGGGCACTTCGACCTGTTTCACGACTGGATGATCGACTGCCGCGAGTCGAAGAAGCGGTATCGCTACGACCACCTCACCGGCCGCTGGGCCGCCCATCGCGGCAAGCGGCTGTTCGTGACCACCGACGCCTCGGGCGACGACGTGCCCGTGGAGCTCGCCGCCCGGGCCCAGAAGGGCTTCGGGCTGCGGGCCAAGCAGGTGGAGGAGATCGAGTGGACGGGCGAGGCCGAGCCGCTCGCCGCCGCGATCGCCGCCGGCCGGGCCAGTCTGGCCGACACGCTCGGCCCCGACGCCGCCGCCCCCGGCACGCTCACCGAGCCCCGCGAGTTCAACCTGATGTTCGAGACCCGGATCGGCGCTCTGGCGACGGGCGATGCCGACGACCGGGCCTTCCTCCGGCCCGAGACCGCCCAGGGAATCTTCGTCAACTTCAAGAACGTCTGCGACACCTCGCGGGTGCGGGTGCCGTTCGGGATCGCCCAGATCGGCAAGAGCTTCCGCAACGAGATCACGCCCCGGAACTTCACCTTCCGGTCCCGCGAGTTCGAACAGATGGAGATCGAGTTCTTCTGCCGGCCGGCCGAGTCGGCCGACTGGTATCGCTACTGGCGGGACCGCCGCTGGAAGTGGTACCTCGACCTCGGCCTCACCGCGGGCAAGCTCCAGCTGCGGGAGCACCACGCCGACGAGCTCTCCCACTACTCCGTGGGCACGGCCGACATCGAATACGCCTTTCCGTTCCTGGCCGAGGGGGAGTTCGGCGAGCTGGAGGGCATCGCCCATCGCGGCGACTTCGATCTCCGCAGCCACATGGAGGGCAAGCTCGTCCGCCAGGACGGGGCGCTCGTGGTGGAGAAGGGCGACGACGGCAAGCCCCGCCACCGCGGCAGCGGCAAAGACCTCTCCTACTTCGACGACGTCACGCGGGAGCGGTACGTGCCGCACGTGATCGAGCCCTCGGCGGGCGCCGACCGGGCCGTGCTCGCCTTCCTCTGCGACGCCTACCACGAGGACGAGGTGCCCGACGAGGACGGCAAGCCCCGGAGCCGCACGGTGATGAAGCTCCATCCGCGGCTCGCCCCGGTGAAGGCGGCCATCCTGCCCTTGGTGAAGAAGGACGGAATGCCGGAGGTGGCGATCGACCTCTACCGCCGGCTCAAGCGGCACATGGCCTGCCAGTACGACGAGAAGGGCTCCGTGGGCCGCCGCTACGCCCGGCAGGACGAGGCGGGCACGCCCTGGTGCCTGACGATCGACGGCCAGACGCTCGCCGACCACACCGTCACGCTCCGCGACCGCGACTCGCTCGTGCAGGAACGGGTGCCGCTCGACGAGGTGGTGGACCGGCTCCGGGACCGGCTGGCATGATCCCCTCCATTGCCACGGTTTGCAGCCTCCAATCTCGGCTCGAGACCGTGCTCGAGGACTACGCCGCCGGCCATGTCGAGGCGATTGACCTCTGGCTCGGGCAGGCCGACGCGTATCTCAAAGAGCGGTCGGTGGCGGCGCTCCGCGAAGCGATGGCCGGCCACGGGATCGCGGCCGTGGCGGCCAGTTTTCAGGGCGGACTTCTGACCAGCCAGGGCGAGGCCCGGGCCGAGCACTGGAAGACCTTCGAGGGACGGCTCACCCTCTGTCGCGAGCTCGGGGTGCCCGTGCTCGTGGTCGCCGGCGATGCCTTCGGGCCGCTCGGGCCCCAGGATCTCGGCCGGCTCTCGCTGAGCCTGGCCGAAGCGGCCAAGCGGGCGGCGGCTGCGGGAGTCAGGCTGGCGCTCGAGTTCGATGCGCGGGCGAGCTTTCCCAACAACCTCCAGTCGGCCGTGGCCCTGGTCGAAGACGTGGGCAGCCCGAGCCTGGGCGTGTGTCTCGACTGGTTTCAGTGGACGGTCGGCCCGAGCAAGCCGCTCGACCTGTGGCTTCTGTCGCGGGAGAACCTGGCCCACGTCCAACTCTCCGACATCGCCGACGTGCCCCGCGAGATGGCCTCCGACGCCGACCGGATCCTGCCCGGGGAGGGCTCGTCGCCGGTGGACGACCTCGTTCGCCGGCTCGGCGAGATCGGCTACACGGGGGCCGTGAGTGTCGAACTCATGAACCCGCAACTCTGGGGCGTGCCCCCGCGGCAGTTCGGCGAGATCGCGATCACGGCGCTGCGGAAGCTGCTGGGGCAGGCCGCGAACTAGCCCTGCCAGTGCTCGTTGAGCAGCGCGCCCTGACGCTCGATCTCGTCGATCGGCCGGAGGTCGCCCGCCGCCTCGGGCGGCACGATCGGAAAGTGCCGGGCGAGCGTGAGGATGTCCACCATCTCCTGGCACAGCGGGCCCTCCCGTGTGACCCAGAGGGCCGGGTCGTGCTTCCGCAGATCGACCGACACCGAATAGGTGCGGAGGGTCTTGCGGCGGCCCCTCACATACTGCGGGAAGAACGACAGCGAGAGCTCCCGCAGCGAGCGGTAGATCGGATCGCGGTAGCGGAGCAGGGGGCTGTTGCTCTTGGAGATCGCCCCCCAGTGACCGCGGCGCCGAAACAGGGCGACCACGTGGTCCACGTCGCCGCGGGCCGCCCCCATGTCCATCAGCAGGGGCGGGTGGCCGGCGAGGGCCAAGGCCGCAGCCGCCACGAAGGCGCCCTCGATGCAGTGGGCGGTGTTGTGCTCGAGCACCCCCACCACCGAGCGGGCCGTGTGGCCGTCCGGCTCGGCGTTCCACGGGATCCGGTTGACAAAGCTTTGGATCCGTTCGGGGGAGCGAAGCCGGGCGAGCCGGGCCTCTGCCGCGGGCGGCAGCCCCAGATCGATTGCGGGTGCGATTGTGAGCGGCATGCGAGGCCTCCTTGCCGGCTTCCCAACGAAACCGAAAGCATTGGCGGATCGGCCCTGGCGAGCATAGCGGAATCGGGCCGATTCGTGTGAATCTGGTTCTCCGAAAACTCCAGGCGCCGAACCCGCGCCACATCGTGTGCCCTCCGCGTAGAATCCAGCAGTTAGATCGCTCTCGGGATTCCCACGCCTGAACTCATGGAGGGAGCAGTCATGTGTCGGCCTTCGCTGGTGCGTCTGTTTGCGGCCTTGCTGATCGCGGGTGCGGTCGCGAGTCCATCTTCGGCCCACGCCCAGCGATTCTGCCGCGGGTTCGGCTACGGCAACTTTGGCTCCGGCGCGGGCTACAGCATCGCAGTGGGCCGCGGCTGGGGCTGGGGGTACGGCGGCGGCTACGCCTGCCTGCCGCGGGTCTCATGCTGGCGGCCGTATCGGCCCTTGTGCGGAGTTGCCGGATATTCGTTCGGCTGGCCCGGCTATGGCTTCGGGGGTTGGAGCGGTTGCTCGACGTATTACGGCTCGCAGTCGGTCTATCTCGCAACGCCCTTCGGCGGCGGAGCCAGTTTCTTCTCGGGCGGGATCGTCCCCTGCCCGGTGCCGTATGCCGTTCCCTATGCGGTGCCGTACGTGGCGCCCTGGGTTTGGTTCGGCGGAGTGACCGCGCCCGCGGCGTCCGCCCAGGCGACTGCGGCGGCGCGGGCGCCCAACCGAGCGGCCGCCCAAGCGGCCGCGCCCCGGGATCCCGTGGCGATCGCCCAGGCCGGTCCTGCAGCCAGGCTTCGCGCGGCCCACCCGGCGGCCCGCCGTCGCGCGGCCGCTCTCGTGGCGGCCGCTGATCGGCAACTCCTCGAGGCCGGTGACGATGCCCGCCTTCTGCGGGCCGCCGCCAATGTCTACCGCCGGGCTGCCGCCGCCGCCGCCGACGATCCCGACATCCACATCCGCCACGCGATCGCGCTGGATGCCGCCGGTCGCCCGGCCGACGCCGACGCGGCCGCAAGGCGGGCCGTGGCGCTCGACGGCCGGCTCGACCCGGAGCGGGGCAACCAGCGGGGGCCGGACGAGGCTCCGCCGCTTCTGGCCCGGGGCGCGGCCATTCTCCGCGAGATCGCGGCCGCCGATCCTGAGGCCGAGGAACCGCTCGCGCGGCTCGCCGCGGCCTGGGCCGCGCGGGCCGCAGGACCGCTCGCGCGGCTGGCCGCGGTTTCCGGCAGCCGATAGCCGGCGGACCGGGGACGTGTATCCTTGGTCGTGATGACGGCCGCCCCGAACCTCTGTGAACGGATCGATCTGGCAGCGGCCGACGGCCGCCAGCGGCTCGACGCCCTGCGGGGCAAGCTCGTCTCCCAGGGAGACGTGGTCAGCCCGGCGAGCCGCCAGCGGACGATCGACGTGTTCGGCGAGCCGCTCTCGCCGCGGCAGGTGGTCGCGCGGATCTGCGAGGACGTGCGGGCCAAGGGGCTTCCGGCCCTGCTCGACTACACGCGGCGGATCGACCGGGCCGACGTCTTGCCCGAGACGCTGTTCGTCCGCCCGGAGGCCTTGGCCGCCGCCCACGCCGCCGCGGCGCCCGAGTTCCTGGCAGCGGCGCGGCGGATCCGCGATCGCGTCACGACGTTTCAACAGGCTGTGCTCTCGCGTGACGTCACGGTGCCGCTGGCCGGCGGCGGCTTGTTGCGGCAGCGGTACGTGCCGCTCGGCCGGATTGGCGTCTGCGTGCCCGGCGGCGCGGCGGCCTATCCCTCCACGCTGCTGATGACGGTCGTGCCGGCCCAGGTGGCCGGGGTGCCAGAGATCGTGGTCGTCGCGCCCCCGACCCCCTTTGGCGCGGACAACCCGCACGTGCTCGCCACCTGCCACGAGCTCGGCGTCACGACCGTCGTGCGGGCCGGCGGGGCCCAGGCCGTGGCCGCGCTCGCCTACGGCGTCGCGGGGCTGCCCCGCGTGGACAAGATCGTGGGCCCAGGCAACCTGTTCGTGGCGCTCGCCAAGGAATACGTGTTCGGCGACGTGGCGATCGACTCGATCGCGGGTCCGAGCGAGATCGTGATCGTGGCCGACGAGGCCGCGGTCCCCGAGTTCATCGCGGCCGACATGCTGGCCCAGGCCGAGCACTCCCCCGGGTCGGCGATCCTGCTGACGGCGAGCGACGCCCTCGCCGACCGGGTGGCCGCGGCGCTGGCCGAGCAACTGGCCGTGCTCGAGCGAGCCGAGCTCACGCGGGACAGCCTCGAGCGGTTTGCCGGCATCGTCGTCACCCGGAGCGACGAGGAGTCGGCGGCGCTCGCCCACGAGCTCGCCCCGGAGCATCTCTCGATCGACACCCGCGACCCCGAAGCCGCGCTCGCGCGGATTCGCCACGTGGGCGCTGCGTTCCTCGGTCCCTGGAGCCCCGTGGCCGCGGGCGACTACGCGGCCGGCCCGTCGCACGTGCTCCCCACCGGGGGCACCGCCCGATTCGCGGCCGGCCTCTCGGCCAACGATTTTGTCCGGGGCGGCAGCGTCATCGCGCTTGGGCAGGCCGATCTCGCCGCGATGGCCGACGATATCCGTCTCCTGGCCGACACCGAGGGGCTCACGGCCCATCGCCGCAGCGTCGAGACCCGGCTCTGAGCGGCCGCCCGGCGTCCCTGCCCCGACTCAGCCCGCGATGCACTCGACGGTGGCCCGATGGCCCGGCACGCTCGCCAGCCGCCGGTCGCAGGTGATCAGCGGCGCCCCCACCGCCTCGGCCAGGGCGAGATAGGCCGCATCGTAGGCGGTGCAGTTCTCCCGCAGTTGCCAGATTCGCCGGAGCAGGGAACGATGCGGATAGCGGGTGATCCGTAGGTCATCGTAGTCAGCGAGCGCCTGCTCGGCGCGGGCGGTCGAAAGTTCACCGCCGGCGACGAACCGTCGCAGCACGTGGGCCACCTCCAGATCGAGCAGATGGGGGGCGACGAGCAGTTCGGCGGAGGCCAGCGCTCGGGCGACCAGCTGCGGGTGCCCCGCAGCCCGCAGCAACAGCTCCAAGGCGGCCGAGGCGTCGAGCACGATCATCGCCGGTCCCGCTCCGCCCGCACGGCTGCGGCCGGAGCTGTCCGCAGGCGAGCCTGCTCGCGACCGAGAAGCCGCTCGGCGAGCTCGCCCTCCGTCGGCAGTTCCGCCACCCGCCGCAACTCGGCCAACAGGTAGTCCGTGAGCGGCTGCCCGGCCAGCGCCGCCCGGGCCTTGAGCGTGGCGTGGACGCGGTCAGGCACGTTGCGAATCTGGATCATCTTGCTCATGCTTGAAGCATAGAAGCATGTGGAAAGCATGTCCAGTCGTCGGGCGGAGGCCGAAGCGGCCTCGTGCCGGCTCTAGCGGTCGTGGCGATCCTGACGGTTTGGCGGACGGCCGCCGTGCGTGAGGTAGACTTCGCTCGTTCCCTTCCAGGCGCCTGCATGACCACACCCGCGGCCACCGCCGCCAGCCTCGTCCGCCCCGCGATCGCGGAACTCGCCGGCTACGTGCCGGGCGAGCAGCCGCAGTCGGGCAAGTGGATCAAGCTCAACACCAACGAAAATCCCTACGCGCCCTCGCCGGCCGTGGCCCGGGCGATCGCGGCCACCGCGGAGGGCCGCACGCTTGCCAAGTATCCCGACCCGTTGGCCACCGTCTTCCGGCTGCGGGCGGCCGAGATCCTGGGCGTCGATCCCGACTGGATCATCTGCGGCAACGGCTCCGACGACCTGCTCACGATCCTCGTCCGCAGCTTTGTGGGCGAAGGGGAGGGGCTGCGGATCGCCTCCCCGAGCTACATCCTCTACCGCACGCTCGCCGGCCTGCAGGGAGCCCGCTGCGAGGAAGTGATGTATGAGCGGGACTGGTCGCTCTCCGACGCCTTCGCCGCACCGCGGCCCGGCCTGAAGCTCGCCTTCCTCGCGAATCCGAACAGCCCGTCGGGCACGCTCGTCTCTCCGGATCGCGTCGCCGAGATCGCCGACCGGCTGCCCTGCCCGTTGGTGGTGGACGAGGCCTACGGCGACTTCGCCGACGCCCACTGCCTCGAGCTCGTGAAGCGGTGCGAGCGGGTGATCGTGACCCGGTCGTTCTCGAAGTCGTATGCCCTGGCCGGCCTGCGGTTCGGCTTCGCCGTGGCCCGCCCCGAGATCGTGGCCGAACTCCGCAAGGTGAAGGATTCCTACAACTGTGACGCCCTCTCGATCGCGGCCGCCACTGCGGCGATCGACGACCGGGCCTGGCTGGCCGACAACCGCGGGAAGATCGTCGCCACCCGCCGCCGGCTTACCGACGCCATGCTGGCGCTCGGCTACGACGCCGTCGAGAGCCAGGCCAACTTCGTCTGGTGCACCCACCCCGACCGGCCCCACAAGCCGGTCTACGAGGCCCTCAAGGCCCAGCGGGTGCTGATCCGCTACATGCAGTATCCCGGCTGGGGCGACGGCCTGCGGATCACCGTCGGCACCGACGACGAGATCGACGCCTTCCTCGCCATCATGAAGAAGCTCTGAGTTCCGCTCCCACGAACCCCGCCGCACGCATGCCCCGCACCGCCACCGTCACCCGCACGACCAAGGAAACCGACATCCGACTGTCGCTCGATCTCGACGGCACGGGCCGGGCCGAGATCGCCACCGGCATCGGTTTCTTTGACCACATGCTCACGCTCCTGGCCGGGCACTCGCTCCTCGACCTGAAGATCGCCTGCACGGGCGACACCCACGTGGACGGCCACCACACGGTGGAGGACGTGGGCCGGGCCCTGGGCTTCGCGGTGGCCGAGGCGCTCGGCGACCGCCGCGGCATCCACCGCTACGGCCACTGCGTGCTGCCGATGGACGAGTCGCTCGTCACCGCCGCGGTCGATCTCGGCGGCCGGGCGGCCTGCGTCCTGGCCGTGGACTTTCCCGTGCCCACGATCGGCAGCTTCGACGCCCAGCTCGTCGAGGTGTTCTGGGAGAGTTTTGCCGCCACGGCGGGCGCCAACGTGCACGCCGTGCTGCACCACGGCCGCAACGGCCATCACATCGCCGAGGCGGTCTACAAGGGCCTGGCCCGCTCGCTCCGGATGGCGGTCGAGCCCGACCCGCGGCAGCCCGGTGTCCCGAGCACCAAGGGCACGCTCACGCAGGCGTGACCGCCCTGCTGCTCTCGTGGGGCAACCCCGAGCGGCCGCCCTATTCATTCACGTAGGTCTCCAGGAACCGGGCCAGGCGGTGGAAGTCGCAGCCCCGCTCGACGTAGCGGACGACCGTGACCAGCGTCTCGGGGTTTACGAGTTCCTCGAAGGGCACGTAGTTCAAGTCGAGCTGCCCAGACACGCTCACCATCACGCCGTTGAGACCCCGCTCGGCCAGCGCCCGGTAGGCGCCCACGCCCAGCTGGCTGCCGAGCATCACGTCGAAGGCGTGGGGCTTGGCGCACCGCGACTCGTAGCCCAGCTGCAGGCCCACCACCTTGCGGCTGCGGCCCGTCTGCTTCTTGAACTCGTCGGCCACGAGCTTGGCAAACATCTTGCCGAGCTGGACATGCGAGATCGAGATGTGGCCGTGGTCGTCGCGGGGGATGCCCGCCAGGGCCGAGGCCGGCAGATACTCGGCCAGCCCCTCGGCCAAGACGATCACGCCGTACTGCTTGCCCTCCTGCTCCTCGCGGACCCGCATCGTCTTCACGATCCGGTCCACCACGAGCTCCACGTTCATCACCGGCTTGATCCTGGTGGTGCCGTCGGGAGCGGTCACCGTCTCCTCGCCGCGGTACTTGCCGTGGATGTCCTCCACGCTCATCACCAGGCTCGCCTCGCCGGCAATGGCGGCCCCGTAGGAGAGCCAGCCGGCGCTCCGGCCCATCGTCTCGCAGAGGAAGTAGCCGCGGCTGGCCTCCGCGTCATAGAGCAGGTTGCGGATCTCGCTGCCCAGCGTGTCCACCGCCGTGAAGTAGCCGAACGTGAAGTCGATGCCCATGTAGTCGTTGTCGATCGTCTTGGGCAGGTGCACGACCGGCATCCGCGGGGCGTCGGCCGGCAGCCGATCCTGGTACATCTTGAACTTGTTGGCCGTCTTGAGCGTGTCGTCGCCACCGATCGAGACCAGGGCCTCCACCCCCAGGCTCCGCAGGCCGGCGTAGACGTTGGCCAGCGGCCGCGACCGCTCGGGGTCGTCGAGGTGGGCCGGCGAGGAGACGTGCTTGCCGGGGTTGGTGCGGGCGGTGCCGAGCATGATGCCCTGGCCGCTGCGGGTGCGCTTCAAGAACTCCGGCGTGATCTTCACGTAGTCGCGGCCGGCCACGAGCGGCTGGGCCGGCGAGAAGTCGGCCAGCGACGAGTAGCCGTGCTTCATCCCGATCACCTCGGTGCCCTGCCGCATGAAGGAGGTTGCGGCGGTCGAGATCACCGCGTTGGCCCCCGGGGCCGGGCCGCCGGCGAACAGGATCGCGACCCGGCGGAATTGGTGGGCAGGCTGGGGCGGGCGGGAGAGGGACTCGGCCATGGGGGGCTCCGGGGTGGTGTGTTCGAGGGTTCCGACGTTGTAACGAGTGGCCCGCCGGGGATTGGTGAAAGGCTCCGTCGCTGGGATATTTTCGCACGACCTCAGGAGGTACTGCTCCGCTCGCTGGGGCGAAAATCTCCAGGCTCCTCCGCCTTCCACCCATCCCCGGCTCGCGTTTCGGTGCCGCGAACGACTCAGGTTATTGGAAGAACCGTTTAGCCGGCGAGCATTCTTTCCACGAAGGTGGTATCGACCTGGGCCTCGTGGAAGGCGGTGTTCGCCAGCAGTTCGAGGTGCAGCGGGACGGTCGTCGCGATCCCGGCGACGCGGAGCTCCTTGAGCGCCCGGGTCATCGTCTCGATCGCCTCCTTGCGGGTCGGCTGGTGCACGATCAGCTTGCCGACGAGCGAGTCGTAGTGCGGGGGCACGACGTAGCCGGTCGTGGCGTGGGAATCCCAGCGGACGCCGAAGCCGCCCGGGGCGATGATCCGCTCGATCCGGCCGGGGTTGGGACGGAAGTTGTGGGCGGGATCCTCGGCGTTGATCC
>JBIKXY010000080.1:0-11878 GCA_044355515.1 Pirellulales bacterium | reverse complement strand
GGCCGCCGCCTCGAGAATCGGGAGCACGTCCGGGTGATTCGGGCCCCGCGTCTCCTTCACGATCACGTTGGCCGCCCGCAAATCGTCGAGCGCGCCGGCATCGTCGCCGGCGGCCCGCTTCGCTTCGGCAGCCCGGATCAGCTCCGCTACGCGAGCCGCGGGCTGCGGTCCGCTGCGCGGCGGGTCTGCCGCAGAGCCGGCGGTGGCCAGACCCAGCGTTGCAGCGACCGCGGCGACCGCGGCGAACCGGCGGTGGTATGCCCTCGCCGCTCCCCCGGCCGGTGGCCGCGGACTGACGGGCCGCGGCCTGACTCTGCCGTTCGTTGTGCGGCGGCTCATGGTCAGCCCCCTCCCACCGCCTCGAGCATCGTCTCGGCGGCCCTGGTCACCTCGTGGTCGGCCCCGAGCGTCCGGACCCAGATTTCGCGGGCCCGCTCCAGGGCCGTGCGGGCCTCGGCCTTGCGGCCGGTGGCCTCGAGGCACTGGGCCAACGGCATCAGGACCGCGGCGATCTCCGGCCGATCGGCGGCCGGCTCGGGCTTCTCCCAGATCGCCAGCGCGCGGCGGTAGTAATCGATCGCGTCTGGCCAGGCCCGAGCCGACTGGCGGGCCACGGCGAACGACATGCAGACATCGGCCACGTGCGGATGCGCGTCGCCGTATTGGTCGCTCCGCAGCCTGACAACCTGCTCCCTCGTCTGCCGGCCGCGCGCGGCCCGCCCGGCGGCCTCGTAGCAGGCGGCCGCGGCATCGAAGAGGCCGGCGAGCCGCTCGTCATCCAGCCGGCTCTGGCGGGGCGGCCGGGCGGCGACGATCGCGGTCAGCAGCGGTTCCATGGCGGCGGCGTCACCGGCAACCGCGGCCGCCTCGGCGCGGGTCCGCACCAGTTGCATCACCCCCTCGTCGGCGGCGGGCCGCTGACCGCGGCGGATCTCCAGGGCCTTGTCGAGGATCGCGATCGCGGCGGCCGCGTCGGCCGCGGCCAGGCGACAGCGGCCCAGGCCGAGCAGATCCTCCGTGACAGCCGGCGAGTTCTCGCCCGCCCCGCGGGTGTCGAGGTCGCGGGCCGCGGTGAACAACCGCTCGGCGCGGTCGATCCGGCCAAGCGAGAGGAAAAAATCGGCGAGCGACCGCAGGATCGCCGCGGCCCGGCCGTCGTTCACCTCGGCCAAGGTCTCGGCCGCCGCCGCCAGGCCTTCAGCGGCGGCTTCGGCCTCGGCCGTCCGGCCGCGGAGCATCATCACCAGCGCCTTGTCGGCTCGGTCGCGGAGCGCCTCCGGATGCGAGGCACCGTAGGCGGCCGACGAGATCGCCACCGCCCGGTCGCAGCTCGCCTCCGCGTCGGAATAGCCGTCCTCGGCGACCGCCTCCGCGGTGATCTGCCGGAGCAACGGCAGCGCGGCCACGTCGGAGCCGTCACCGGCCGAGTCGAGCCTTTTGAGGCCGGCCCGGGCAAGGTCGGCGGCGGCGGTCAGCCCGCCGGCGGCAACCTCGAGCCGGGGACCGGCGGCGAGCGCTGCAGCCACGGCAGGCTGGGTAAGGCCGAGGCCCGCGGCGTGGTTTGAGACCACGGCCCCGAAGTCGGTGGCAGCGGCCTGATTGTCCCCCAGCCGTTCCTTCGCCGAGGCGATGGCCACTTCTGCACCGGCCACCGCGGCCTCCGCCGCGGCCGGTGCAGCGGATGGATCGACGGCCGCTTTGAGCAGCGTCCGGGCTCGGGCGAGTGCCTCGCGGGCCGGCTTTTGGTCGCCCGTGGCGGCGAGGCAGCCGGCCAGCAGCGCCTCCACCTCGGCCGCGGCCGTACGGTCTGCCGGCGAGAGCGTCTCGGCAAGGGCCGGGTCGCTCCGCACCACGGCCAGTTTTTTGAGCGGCGAGAGGGCGGCCTGCGGTCGCTCCAGGCCGATGAGCGTCTGGGCCGCCATGGTGAGCACGGCCAGATTGTCCGGGTGTCGCTCGCCCCGGGTGGGATCCGCCTTCACCACCCGGCTGGCCTGCCGGAGCACGTCGAGCGCGGCGATCAGGTCGCCGGAGCGACGAAGCTGGGCGGCCTTTTCAAGCATCGCCGGCAGGCCCGCGGTCGCTTCCACGTTCTCATCCGCGGCCGCAGACCACGCGGGAGCCACCGCCGCCACGCTCCCGGCGAGCGCCATCACGAGCCAGCACCATCCCTCGCGTCTTGCCGATGTCATTGGTCGTTCATTCGCCGCTGGAGGGAAACAGCCGGAAGGAGTCAGACGTGGCCGGTCGGCAGACCGTTCACCCTGCCCCACCGCCTCGGTCAGCAGGATACCAGATCGGGCGACCGACCGCGCCGGCCGGCGGCGGCTCGATTTCCCCGCCGGTGGTCAGGGCGGGGCCGGGGCGAGCGGGTCGAGAAAGCCCCCGATCGCCACCGACAGGAGCGTGCCGTCGGGCGACTGCCAGCGGCCGACGAACTTGGCCGAGGCGATCCCCAGCACGAGCACCCGCCCGTTGGCCAGCCGGATCAGCTTCGCCCCGTCCGACTCCATCGGCAGCGGCTCGGCCAAGGGGTAGTCGGCGAACTCGGGGTCGAGCCGAACCTTGGCGAACGCCGACGGCTTGTCCACGACCTTCACGCCCGCCTTGGGGATCGAGAAGGGGAGCGAGAAGCGGTCGTCGGCCAGCGTCTCGGCCCCGGCGGTGAGGCCGACAAGCGAGAGCTCCTGGTTGGGCGTGCAGCCGACTCGCCGGGCCAGCGCGGCGGTGGCGAAGCCCCGGGCCGGGCTGCGGTTGGCCTCGCGGTCGCCGACAGCTTGACCGTCACGAGCCCCTCCTCGGTGGACCGCGACAGCTCCTCATAGCGGACCACGAAGGCGTCGCTGGCGGTCAGCACCCGGTCGGAGACGACGTCGTCCTTGTCGGTCAGGGTCTCGCTGTCCACGTAGACGCCGACCGCCTGCCGAACGGCGTTTCGCAGGGCGTCCTGGATCGCCTCCGACGCGGTCGCCCCCGAGCCCTCGGCGATCTCGGTGTGGAGTTGCGGCCCCGCCCGGGCGGCCGCCGCGGCATCGTCGGGGCGGCGGGCCTCGGCAGGGGACCGCGGCGCGAACTTGCCGGTCAGCTCGTCGAAGGCCGCGATGCGTCCCGTCCGGGGATCGATCGCATAGACGTCGCCCGAGAGCAGCTTGACGGCGGCGAGGAGGGCGAGACCGACGCGCAGGGGGGCGGGGGCAAGCGGCGCATGCGGTCAGCCCTTTCCGACGGCGGCCGCCCGCTCGGCCGCCGCGGGAGTTGCCGCGGGCTCTGAGTCATCCCCCTGCTGCTCCTCGACGTAGCCCTTGGGCATGGGGAAGGCCCGGGCCGGGTCGAGGCCGGCGGCCGTGGCCTGCTCGGCGAGCGAGTCCTTGAGCTTGGGCCAGGCCCGGAGCTTGAGTTCGTCCGGCGCCCAGGCCCAGATCCGGGCCCGCATCAGCACGGGGCTCTTCCCCTGCGTCATCATCGCCTCGAAACTCGTATCCACGAGTTCGGGAAAGCTTCCGATGTCCATCTGCTTCTGGACGCGGATTCTGGTCGGATCGCTCGCGGAGTATTTCTTGTCGTAGACCTTGTAGGCCATCCGCAGGAACCGGTTGAAGACGTCGATCCGCCCCTGGGCGAGACCATCCACGAGGGCCCGGTTGAGCATGCCGTCCACAAACTGCCGGGTGTTGTTGAGGTCGAGCTTCATCACCTCGCCGAGCCTGAGCGTCACGAATGTCTGGAGCGACTCACGGTAGATCGGCTGGTCGCCCATCCCCTGCTCCTGGGCCAGCTTCACCAGTTTCTGGAAGCACTCGTTCGCCTTGGGCTCGTCGCCGTAGACGTAGGCCATGATCGTGGCCTCGTTCAGGAACCGCTCCCAGCCCTTGAGCAGGTCGTCTACCTCGGCCCTCCCCCAATACTGCGTGGTTACGCCCGCCTCCGACTTGATCGTGGCGATGGCCTCGGCCAGAGCCGCCTCGTAGGCCGGGATGAACCGCGGGTCGGGAAGCAGGTCCACGCGATCCGAGACGGCGTCGTAGTTGATTCGGCCGGTTCGCATCAGTTCGGCGATCATGTTGAGCCGGCGGCGGATCACGAGCAGCTCGTTGCGGCCCTCGCGGTTGAGGCTCTCGGTGGATCTGGCGTAGCCCTCCTCCATCCAGTAGATGCCCTGGGCGCTCGGATGCCGCCAGTCCATCGGCCCGTATTTCTCCATGAGCGCGAGCATCTTCTTCGGGTCCATCCGGTAGCGGTCGAGCAGCACCCGCTTCTGGAGGTGGGGGACGAGCAGTCCAAAACACGGCTTGCCGAGCTCGGGCACTCCCTGCAGAGTGCCGACGAGCGGCTTGTTCGTGCCCTCCGGCACGCCGCGGCCGGTCATGGCGGCGGCATCGCCAGAGGCGTTCACCATGACGACGAGGCCGAGCATTCGCAGAAACTCCTCGTCGGGCTTGGCACCAAACTTGGCGATGGTGTCGAGGACCGGCTGGACGTCCGGATGGGCAGCCACGAGTTCCGCAAGCGTGTCGGGCGCATTGGCCACGGTTTCGAAAGCCTGCACCACCTCGACCGCCGTCCGCCCGTAGTTCTTGTCGCCGAGCACCTCCTGCATGTCGCTCACGAGCCGCTGCTTCAGAAACCAGTGCTCGCGGTCGCGGTCGCCGCCGACCTTGTCCATCAAGATCCAGCCCAGTTCTTCGTAGAGCTTGGGCGCGTTGGGATTGAGCGGGATCCCCTTCGACCGCAGGAGCTCGATTCCGCGGCTCACCCAGCCCCAGCGGTCGAACGGCTCTTCCGCCATCACCGAGATGTTGTAGGCCATGTTAATCGCCTGGAAGCCCCAGACGTTCACGAAATGTGGCTGGAGCGACGTGATCCACTCGGCGAGCGTCTGGGCCTCGAAATACTGCCCCTTGGCCTGAAGTTCGTCGGCCCGGATCCAGAGCACGTCGGTGGCCAGGCCGCGGAAGGTGCCGAGCGCCGCCGTCGCCAGGGCGACATGCGGCGGCATTCCCTGCGTTCCCTCGACGGCCATGACGAGCTGGAGGTCGATTCGCTGCCTGCCGATCGACCGCAGCAGAAAGCCGGCCCCGATGAGGCAGCAGACGATAATCCCGCCGCAGACCGCCTCGACGATCCAGTCGCGGCTGGCGATCGGCTGGGCGGCCGACGGCGTGCCCGGATCGTCAGCGGAGCGGCCGGGAAACCGGCCCGCGGCCGCGTGCGGGCGACGAGGTTGGGCCACGGTCGTGCTCATGCAGTCACTCGGGATCAGGTGTTGGAGCGGACGAGGTCCCGCTGCTCGAAGCAGAACCAGGCCAGAAGGCCGAGCGCGAGCGGGGCCACGACGCCGACCCGAAGCAGGCACTCCACGACGGTCCAGGCGCTTACGTTCATCCCGGTCGCGACGGCCGTGACCGCATCATAGCGGTCGAATGACGGGATCACCTTGACGAACAGTTCGCCCACGATGGCCATGATCACCTTGAATGCCTCCCAATACTCTGCTTGCTTGAGGAAGTCGTAGAAGGAGGCATAGCGGAGCCGTGCCATGTCTTTCATCGTGGCATTCGCGTCGTCCATGCCGGTGTAGAGCTCGAGCGAGTCCCCCACGAATCCGCTGCCGAACGCCGAGAGGAAGATCATCAGGCTCAGGAGCACCGCCATCGGGAACCCGAGGAACGTAGCCGCCGCGATTGCCACAGCCGCGATCATCGCAAGCTTCAGCCAGACGATGAACAGGCACTTCAGGTAGTTCTGGCTGAACGAGCCCACCGGCTCGAGAATCTCCAATCCCTTGCCCGGCACAAGACCGATCGAGGTCGGCTTGGAGGCGCCCGGCAGCACCAGGTTCTTGTTCTCGATCGTCAGCTTGAGCACGCCCTTGTCGTCGATCGCCTCGGTGGGAATGTCGATCGTGTGCGTGGTCTGGCCGGCGAGGATGTAGGGGAGGTGCTCTCCGTCGCGGTACGGGTACGGCCGTCCGTTCACCCAGAGCGCAAAGCTCACGTCGGCCCGGTCCAACCCCGCGCCTTCCCCGTAGGGGCGGATGCAGAGTTGGACGATGGGAGATGTTCTCTTGGCCTGCGCGAGGCCGGAGAAGACATACTCGCTCACCTTGTCGGGAAACACGGTATGCCACTTCCGCACATACTGATCGCGGATGCTCTGCCGCGTGGCTTGGCGGTCCTTCCTGAAGGCATCGGGCAGTTCCTTCTCGAAGTCGTCGATCACCTTCTCGACCTGCTTTTCATAGGCGTCGCCGCTCGGGTGCGTCGGCCGGACGCTCTGCCGGGCGGTGAGCACCCGCTCATCCACGGCGTAGCGGTCCCCCTGGCTCGTGGCCTCGGAGAGGGCCAGCAGCCGCGTGAACGAGTAGATCCCGATCCCGGCGACGGCCACGAGCAGGGCGTTGACCGCCACGAGCCCGGCCCACTTGCCCAGCAGATATTCGAGGCGGCCCAGGGGCTTGGTGAGCGTCATGTGGATCCGGTTGGAGTCGATGTCGCCCGAGAGGCTGCCGCAGCCGAGAAACACGTTCAAGAGCCCCAGCAACAGCGTCGTCGCGCCCAGGGCCCAGGTGAGCAGAAACTGCACCCGGTATTCGAGCCGCTCGCCTGCATCGAGCAGCAAGGGGAGGAGCGGCAGCGAGAGCACGAGCACGATCAAAAGCACGAGCGCCGCCCGCATCCGGATCGCCTCATCGACGACCGTGCGGGCCACGGCCGCCCAGCCGCTGCCGGAGAGGATTGCCCGGAGCCCCGCGAGGCCGGCCAGAAAGGCCCCGGCGATGGCCACGACCGACCCGATCGTGATCGCCGCGGCCGAGAGTCCCTGCCGGGCGAGAAACCAGACGAGCAGTCCCGTGCCAGCCAGACCGCCCACGGCCGTGGCCAACTGCCGGTATTGCGGCGCCACGCTGAACGCCCGCCAGAAAAGCAGCCCGGGCGCCGCGGCCGCGGCGACCTGGAGCACGACGCCCAGCGGCAGCGACAGCTTTTGAGCGGCGAGTTCCGCGAGGCCGCTGCCACCGGCCAGCAGGGCCGTGAGCAGGGTGGCCCGGGTGGCCGGGCCGATGTCCGTTGTGCGGCCCGACCCCAACAGCGTCGCGACGCCGTAAAACGTCCAGCCGATCGCGGCGACGAGGCCGGCGAGGCGGACGGCGGTGGCGACGGCCGGAGCGGCCTGCACGTCGAGCAGCCAACCGGCGGCCGCTGCTGACGCAACGATCGCAGCGAGCACACCAAAACGGTGCCTGGCACCAAATCTGGGTAATTTAGTCACGGCGTCCACTGGTGAATGCTTCCTCAAATTACCCAGATTTGGTGCCAGGCACCGTTTTTCACCGGCGGGTGAGGGAGGCGAGCACGTCGTCGTCGGGATCCTCTTCGGGGCCGAGGTCGGACTCCGCCGCCTGCGGGGCCTGCGGTTGTCCGGCCGGAGCCGGAGCCGCCGCCGGGCGGGCGACCAGGTCGGCGAGGGCATCGCTTTCTTCGTGGACAGCCTCGCGGGCCTCCGCTGGAGTGGCCTGCGGGGCGGCGGCCTTGGCCGCGAGCGATTCGAGAATCTCCTCGCCGTCGGCCTCGGGGTCGCCGGCCACCTCGGCGGCCCCCGCGCGGAGGAAGTCGGCGATCTGGCCGCCGCTCCTCGCGCCGCTGGTGTGCGTGCCCTCCTTGCGGGCGGTATCGACGATCTCGAGAAACAGACTCTCGAGCCGCCGCCGCGGCTGCTCCACGCTCCGCAGGCCGAGGCCCCGCTTTTCGAGTACGGCCTGAATCTCGGCCAGCGCGTCGGCCGGCAGCCGGTCGGTCTGAAGGTTCGTCAGTTCCTGCTGCTCGAGCAGTTCGCCGCAAGTGCCCTCGGCCCGCACCTTGCCGCCGAACATGATCGCCACCCGTTCGCAGAGATCCTCGACGTCCGAGAGCAGATGCGTGCAGAGGAGGATCGTCTTGCCCCGCTCGGCGAGCTTCTCGATCACGTCCTTGATCTGGCGGGCCCCGACCGGGTCCATGCCGCTCGTGGGCTCGTCGAGAATCAAAAGCTGGGGATCGTTGATCAGGCTCTGGGCGAGCCCCACCCGCCGCTGCATGCCCTTGGAAAACTCCCCGACCGGCCGATGCTCGACCGCCTCGAGCCCCACCATCTCCAGAAGCTTGGCCACCCGCTCCCGGCGAATCGGGGCGGGGATCCGGAACAGCCGGCCGTAGTAGTCAAGCGTTTCGCGGGCCGAGAGAAACCGGTAGAGGTAGCTCTCCTCGGGCAAATAGCCGATCTCTTTTTTTGTGTCCACGTGGCGGGGCCGCTTGCCCATCACGGCGATCCGGCCGGCCGTGGGCGTGAGCAGGCCGAGGAGCATCTTGATCGTGGTGCTCTTGCCGGAGCCGTTGGGGCCGAGCAGGCCGTAGACCTGACCCCGACGAACCTCCAGATCGACGCCGTCCACCGCCCGAACCCGCGGCCGCATCCAGAAGTCGCGAAAGATCTTCGTGACCCCGACACACTTGATGTCCACGGGGCGATGATCGTCTTCCGAAACCATCCGCACCGCATCCGCCTGCGAGATCATCGCGGTCCTCCCTGCCCTATTTTCCGGTCTGCAGCTGGCGGGCCCGCTGCATCTCCTTCTGCTCGGTCTTCAGGTTCCTGAGCTGCTCCCGCTGCTTCATCTTCTGGATCTCGGGGTCGCGGTTGAGTTGCAGCTGAAGCTGGCCCGGCACGGTGTAGAAGGTCTCGACATCGCCCGTGAGAATCTGCTCGCGGGCGTCTTCCCAGAGCCGCGAGAGGATGATCCGCGGGTTCTGCTGATACTGCGGCAGCAGCCGCTCGAACATCTCCCGCTCCGACTTCACGCGTTCGACCACCTGCGTGCGGTAGGTGTTGGCGGCGTTGATCACCTTGGCAGCCTCGCCGCCGATCAGCGCGTTCTCGACTTGCAGATCGGCGAAGGCCCGGTCGATCTTCGCCTCCGCGACCGCGGCCTCCTCGGCCGTTCCCGCCTCGACGGCCTGCTCGTAGTCGCTGACGAGCGTCACGAGCCTCTCCGCGGCCTCGCCGGCGGCCTCCGCCAGAATCCGGGTGCGGTCCTGCTGGGCCGCCACGATCCGCTGCGAGCGATCGGCCTCGGCGGTGGTCACGTCGTCGAAACTCTTGACCACGGCCATCGGCGCCGTCACCTGGTCGAGGTTGAGCTGGTCGATCTTGAGGCCGGTCTTCATCTCGTCGAGCCGCCGCTGCGCGATGCCGACCGCGAGTTCCCGGTTCACCACCCCCTTGAGAAAATCCTCCGCGGGCAACTGGGCCGTCGCCTGCACGATCCCCTGCTGGATCGCGCACCGCACGATCTCCTCACCGAGTTCGGGCTTGCCCACGTTCGTGATGTAGTTTTCCGGATCGGCCACCCGGTAGGTGAGCGACCAGCGGGCGTGGGCGATGTTGAAGTCGCCCGTGAGCAGCGAGCCGTCCTTGATCGGATTGAGCGGCCGGGCCTGGCCCGCCCGGAACGCGTCTTTCGACTCGCCGCCGCCGGTGATCTCGTACCAGAACTCCCGGTCGAGATCGATCGTCGTGGGCCGGGTATCGACCTTGATCACCTGCTCGATCGGGAACGGGGCCGCGAGATAGGTGCCCCGCTCCAGCACCCGCTGCCCGGGCGCGCCCACGTAGTCGCCGAACCGCAGCCGGAGGGCCACTTCGTTGGAGCCCACGCTGAAGGTGCCGCTCAGGCAGTAGGCAACGAGCAGGCCGAACATCGCGAACTTGAGGATCCCGAAGCTCACCTTCAGCGCCTCGGCGAGCGATTGCTGTGCCGGGTCAAAAACGTCGCCGAGGTCTTCAGCCTGGGCCGGAGGCACGGCGGGCTGCTGCGGGGTCTGCTCGTCGGTCAGGGGATCGCTCATGGCTCGATGCTTTCCGGAAACGTCACTGCGGGAGCGAGCGGAGTTGCCCACCCCGCGGCTGGGCCGGGGCGGCCTGACCGGGGTCGCGGTTGAACCAGTCGAGGATGCCGAGGCTGTCGGCCGAGAGCACGAAGGTGGTGTTGTGGTCGAGCATCTTCTTCAGGGCCTCGACCTTGCGGAGGAAAACGGCGAAATCCTCGTTGGCGGCGAAGCTTTCATACTCCTTGCTGGCCTCGCGATCCCCCTTGGAGCGGATCGTCTGGGCCCGCCGCTCGGCGAAGGCCAGGATCCGCTCGCGGGCGCTCTCGGCCTCGCTGCGGATCGCCGAGGCCTGGGCCTGCCCCTCCTGGAGGGCGTTCTCGCTGAGCCGCTCGCGGGTGGTGATCATCGTCTCGAACACCTTCTGGGTCGTCGATTCGGGGAGCACGATCTTGTAGATCCCCACGCTCTCCACCTTCAGGCCATAGCCCGACTGGGCGAGCGACTTCTCCAGCGACGCCTTTGCCTGATCCTCGATCTCGGCCAGCTTGATGGCGTTCTTGTCGAGGTTCACGAGCTCGTCCAGCCGGTAGCGGCTGATCAGGCCGCGGATCTCGCGGAGCCGGCTGGAGAGCTGCCGCTGGGCCTCGGCCGGATCCTTGAGCGTGACGTAGAAGTCGAGCGGATTCTCGATCCGCCAGGTCAGATAGGTCTTCACGATCACGCTCTTGCCGTCGGCCGTCTGCAGCTCTTCGACGGTGTCTTCGAGCAACTGCAGCCGCTTGGAGTAGTGCGTAACCTTGTTGATCGGCCAAGGCAGGCGAAACTTCAGCCCCGGCTCCGTCTGCACGCTGCCGTCGTCGGCCTTGTCGAAGGTCGTGCGGACGGCCACCTGGTCGTACCGCACCTGGTAGAGAAACATGTAGGAGAGCAGGGCGGCGGCGATCACCGCGCCCATCAGGATCGTGAAGGAGTTTTTCATAGTGTCGTCGTTCTATTCACCGATGAGCGTGTCGATGGCGTTGGTCGGGTCGCTGAAGTCGAGGTTGAGCACGGGCAGGTCTCCCTTGTCGCCGGCGATCACCACCTTGCGGCGGTCCACGAGCGAGTTGGCCAGCACCTCCAGATACTGCTTGGTGCGGAAGTAGGCGGGCGCGGCCTGGTAGGCGAGCAGCTGGCCGGTGAACCGCTCCAGGGCCGACCGCTCTCCGATCGTCTTCTTCCACCGGTCGGAGCGGGCCTTGTGAATGATCTCGGCCGCCTCGCCCCGGGCCTCGCCGAGCAGCTCCTCGATCTCGAGCTCCTGCTTGGCGAGTTGCTGGGCGGTGAGCGGCAGGATCTCGCGGGCGCCGATCCGCGCGGCGGCCTCGGCGGCGGCGGTGCGGGAGTCGTCGAGCCGGATGATCGCGTCGTTGATCTTGCGGCTGCGATCCACGGAGCCGGCCACCTTGGCGAGGGTCTTGATCGCGTCCTTGTTGGCCATCTGCACGAGCGTCTCGCGCTGCTGCTGGGCGCCGATCTGGCGGTGGAACTCGCGGGCCACCTTGCCCGGTGGCGGCTGGAGCGTGGTCACGCCCACGTCCACGATCTCGAACCCGAGTCCCAGGGCATCGACGCGGGCCTGGATCAGTTTCTGGAGCTCCGGCCCGGCCTCGGTGCGTCCCTTGGAGAGCAGCTCCTCGAGCGTCTTGCCGGCAAAATAGTTGCTCGCCTCCTGCTGCGTGACCAGTTCGATCGATTCCCGGGCGGAGGTCGAGCCTTCGAGAAACCTGACGAGGTCGCCGATCCGGTACTGCACGATCACGTCGGCCACGAGCATCGAGAGCGAACTGCCGCTGCCGACCCCGGTCTCGGAGGCACAGAGGAAAAACTCCAGGCCCATCTTGGCTGCGTCGTCGTCGCCGCCGGTCCACAGCAGGCCCTCCCGCTTCTTGGCGAATCGCCCCAGCTTGTCGCTCGAGATCGTGAGCTGAAGCACCTTGCCCGTGGGGTAGATTTCCGACGTCTCGATCGGCCAGGGG
>JBIKXY010000079.1:0-11909 GCA_044355515.1 Pirellulales bacterium | reverse complement strand
CGGATGACGGCCCGCGGCGGCCGGAAGCGGGTGAGCGCCGCGGCGAAGGCGGCGTGGACGTCGGCCACCTCGATCGTGGGCCGGTCGAGTGGCCCGGAGCCGGTCGGCACGATCGCGGCCGCGGCGGCCGACTTCGCCAGCAGATGGAGCTTGTCGGGGGAGTCCACGAGCGTGATCTCGTGCGGCGTCGCCGTTTCGAGGGTGGCGGCACCGGCGAGCGGCAGGCTCGCCTCGCCCGCCGCAACTGCCCCACCGACGACCGCCGCAAGCTCTCCGAGCGTGACCGCCATGACAGCCTCTCTTCAAGGGCCGCCGGGGGCTGCCCGGCGGGGCGGGAAGCCTAGAAAAGCCACCCTGTCGTCGCAAGTCCGCTTCTGTCCCCGGCCGGCCGCCCGCGGCGCCCTGGTGGCTGCCGGCCACGGCGGGCTCGAACGCTGCTCGTCACGGCCGTGTCTTGAGGCTCGCCAGACCGCCGTCCACGCCCAGCACCTGCCCCGTGATCCAGTCCTGGCCGGGGTCGAGCAGGAACTCAATCGCCCGGGCGACGTCGTCGGGGGTGCCGAGCCGGCCGAGCGGGTGCATGCCGATCGATGCCTTTTCAGCCAGTTCGCTCGCCACGAGCCCCTGTGTGAGCGGGGTCCTGGTGAGCCCCGGGGCGACGGCGTTGAACCGGATCCGGTGGCGGGCGTAGGTGGCCGCCGCCGAGAGCACGAGCCCCACGATCCCTGCCTTGGCCGCGGCGATCGCCTCGTGGTTGGCCAGGCCGATCCGGGCCGCGGCGCTCGAGACGAGCACGACCGAGCCGCCGTCGGGCTTCAGCAGCCGGCCCGCGGCCCGGACGCAGCCAAAGGCGGTCGTCAGATTCGCGGCCAAGGTCGCCTGCCACTCGGCCGCCGTCGTGAGATGGGCCGGCTTGAGCAAGAGCGATCCCGCGCAGCAGGCGATCCCTGTCAGGCCTCCCAAGGCGACGGCTGCGCGATCAACGCAGGCGTCGACCGCATCGGCGTCGGTCGCATCGACCGTGCCGTGCGCCGCTCCCAGTTCCCCAGCGACCGTCGCGAGTCTGCCGGCATCGCGGCCGGCGAGAAACACCCGCCCGCCGGAGGCGACGATCCGCCGCGCCAGCGCCGAGCCGATGCCGCCGGCACCTCCCAGGATGAACACCTGCTGGCTCATCGGCCGAGTCCGCGCATCGAACCCCCCGCTCACAGCCAGTTGCCCACCGTCTGCTCGAGCTTCGCCTCGGCGGCGAGTTCGCGGAGCCTGTCCAGTGCACGGCGCTGGATTTGGCGAATCCGCTCCTTGCACACGCCCATCTGGCTGCCCAGCTCGCGGAAGGTCCGCGGCGGCTTGCCGTCGAACCCGAACCGGGCCACGACGATGCGCCGTTCCCGGGGCTCGAGCTCCGCGAGAAAGCCCGCGAACAGATCCTTGAGCGTGGCGAGTTGCTCGCTCGAGCAGTACTCATGCATCGGCTCCGCCGCGGCCTCGCCCTTGAGGGCTTCGTCATCGGCGACGAACCGCTTTCGCTGCTGCCGTCCGCGATGAGAGAGGCGGTAGAAGTGCCGCTGGATCGCGTAGGTGGCGTAGGTGCTGAACCGGTTGCCGAGGGCGAAGTTGAACTTCTCGACCGACCGCATCAGGGCGAGATTGCCCTCGCTGACGAGTTCGTCGAAAGACCACGTGGCATCGACGAACTTCTTGGCGATCGAGACGACCAGCCGGAGGTTGGCCGTGATCAGGATCGCCTTGACCGTCTCTGCTTCGGCGAGCAGCCCCTCCACCTGATCGATCTGCTTGCGGGAGGCCCGGCGGCGGTCGAGCCGGCCCCGCACGGCGGCGGCCCGGAACTTCAGCCAGTTCATCCGGCGGAAGTAAAACTGCTCCTCCTCCTTGGCAAGCAGGCGGGTCTGGTAGAGGCTGGCGATGTAGGGCGTGACGCCTGCACCCGCAGGGGTCACGGGCTCTGCCCGCTCGAGCGGCCGGGCGGCCGCGTCGGGCGGTTCGGTTGCCAGCCGCTCCGCGTCGGCCTTGAGGAACTGCCGGCAGGGGATGTAGTCGATCGCCCTGCTGAAGAGCGTCTCTCGACGGGCCCTCAAGTCAGCGCGACGGCTGGCTGCGGCTGCCGCATCCCGGCGGCCCGGAGGGGGTTGCTGCTCACCTGCCGTGCGGTGTGCAGGCCTGCGCGAGCGGGTCGCGGCCTTCAGGGGCCGGGCGATGGCGATCATGCGAAGCTCTCTGGGGCGGGGCAGGAGTGGCCCGCGAGAGAAACCGCAATCTGGCCGCTCGGCTAACCGGACAGTGGTAAAAAGCCCGGCGACTCGCGGAACCCGGAGCAAAGACCCGGTGCCGCGACGGGGCAAGGTGGTTTCCCCGGGCAGCGTGCCAGCCTACGGTCAGCTCAGGACGGTGCCTGCACGGCCACGGCCACGGCCTGGCCGGTCGAGCAGAGATTGACCTTCACCATCGTCGCGGGCCGGCCGGCCAGCGGTCGGCCGTGCACGACGTTCACCGGGCACTCCGGGTCGGGCGACCGGTAGTTGAGGGTGGGCGGCACCAGCCCCCGCTCGAGCCCCACCAGGCTCGCGACCATTTCCACCGCGCCCCCGCCGGCGCCGAGGTGCCCGAAGCTGCTCTTGGGCGCCGTCACCGGCACGCCGCCGAGCTCCGCGGCGATTGCCTGTGCCTCGGCCCGGTCCATCTCCACGGTGCCGACTCCGTGGGCGTTGACATGCCCTACCTCGGCCGGCGTGAGGCCCGCGGCCCCGCAGACGACCCGGATCGCCTGCCGCAGCGATTGACCCGTCAGCCCCGTGCGGCGCGCCCGGGACTCGCAGCGGACGGCCGTCGCCAACAGCTCGCCCCGGATCCTCGCCCCGCGTCGCTCGGCGTGTGCCCGCGACTCCAGCACGATCGCACCGGCCCCCTCGCCGTTGACGAGCCCGTCTCGCTCCCGGTCGAAGGGGCGACAGGCGGCTCGGTAGTCGTCGGCCCGGTGCGACAAGAGCGCGTCGCCCCGCGCGACCAGCGCCGTCGGGTGGAGGCGGCAGCCGGTCCCACCGGCGAGCATCACCTCGGCCCAGCCCCGCTGGATCACGCTTGCGGCCTCGGCGATCGCCAGCAGGCTCGAGACATCGCCCAGCACCATCGAGTTGTTGGGGCCGCGGGCATCGTGGGCGATCGCGATGTGCGAGGCGGCCATGTTCGGCAGGTGCTTGAGCAGCCACAATGGATGCAACTCCTCCTGGATCGCTTCCGACCAGCGATGGAAGTCGAACTGGCTGTCGCGGCGGCTGCGGCGATAGGTCTGCTCGAGATCCTCGAGATCGGCGTAAATCATGTCGCTGCCGAACACGACGCCGAACCGCTCGGGCTCGAGGCTCCCCGCGATGATCCCGGCGTCGGCCATGGCCAGGTCGGCCGCGGCGAATCCCAGTTGGATCTCGCGACTCATCACCTTGAGGCTCTTCCGCGGCCGCACATACTGCTTGGGGTCGAAGTCGGGAATCTGCCCTCCGAACCGAACTTTGAGCGAGCTGGCGTCGAACAGATCGACCGGCCGGATCCCGCTCTGCCCGAGGCTGAGCGCCTGCCAGAAGGCGTCGCAGCCGATCCCAATCGGGGAGACGACCCCCGCACCGGTGATGACGATATCCCGCGTCTTGTCCATGACGTCCTGACACTAAACCACCGCCCCCGGTGGCGAATAGGGCCGGTGGCTCAGGTGGCCTCAGCCGCCCCCGACCCGGGGGTGGGCGGTTCGCCACTGCTGCGGCTCGACGGGCCGCTCCTGGGCCCAGAGCCCCCGCCGCTGCCGCCGAGCCGCGGCCTCGGCGGCCACGAGCTCGTCATCGGCGGCAAACCCCCCGAAGGCCCATGCCCAGCCCTCGGCAACGAGCTCACGATTCAAATCCCGGTCGTCGATCCAGAGCGTGCCCAGGAGCCGGCCGTGCTGATCCCGCGCCGTACCCTCGACCCGGACGCTTCCGCCAGCGAGCTTCCCGGCCAACGCCCGCCGAGCAGCATCACCGTAGGGCTGCCCGTGCTCGGGGGCATCAATGCCCTGGAGGCGGATCTTCTGCTGCCGGCCCCGCTCGTCGAGGCAGGTGACGGTGTCGCCGTCGTGGACCATCTCGACCCGCCACAGCGGCCGCCCGGCCCGGTCGGCCAGTGGGCACATCGGCACCGTCAGGCTGGCGACCGCCGAGACGACCGTGGCCATGAGGAGATAGGTCGCCCGGGCCCGGGGCGAGAGCCCGCGCGGGGGCGGCGGCAGGCGGAATCGGACATGGGGCATCGGGCGGCCAGCGGACACTCGGGAAAAACCCCTGAAGTGTAGCCCGCGGAGCCCCTTGTCGAGGGCTCCATCCCGGCCGCCGGCGGGAGCGGTCAGGCGTCGTCGTCGGCCGCGGCCAGCACGTCGGCATAGGGATCGGTAATGCAGACGGCCTCGTCGCAGAAGGTCGCCTCGTCCTCGTCCTCGGAGACGAGCGAGAGCAGGGCGTTCTTCTCGCTCTCGGAGATCTCCGCCTCGCGGAAGCTGCGGATGATTTCCGGGACGGGATCGCGGACGGGGCCGACCAGATTCACCGACAGCCGGCCGAAGTGCAGCTGCCGACGCTGGCTGGCGAACCGGTCGCAGAGCGTAAGCAAATCGTGGCGATTCATGATCTCCCTCCTTGGCCGAAGGGCCATCGCGGGCCCGGGTCACCTGTCAAACCCAATCCTACGGGGGCGGTCCAGCCCGGCCCCGTGAGAATCCTGTACGAATCGGGTGAGGATCCTGTTCAGGCCGCGCCGCACCGGGAACTCAGGAACGCGTCCACCGCCGCCACGAAGGCGTCGGCCGCGTCGGCGTGCACCCAGTGACCAGCCCCCGCGATGACCTCGATCGTCGCCGCCGGAAACAGCCGGAGAATCTCGGCATGGTGCTCGGGCCGGATGTATTGGGAGCGACCTCCGGCCAGGAACATGGTGGGCTTTGGAAACGGTCGCTCGGCCGGAACTTCGGGGAACCCCAGGATCGCGTCGAAGTTTCGCTCGATCGCCTCCAGGTTCACCGTCCAAGCCAGGCCTTCCGGGCCGGAGGCGAGGTTCAACGTCAAAAAGCCGCGCACCAGCGGATCGGGGATCGCCGGGGCGAGCGCCTCCTTGACGTCGAGCCGCTGGCTGAACGCGGCCAGCGGCAGGGCTCGCAGTGCCCGCACGTACTCGATCGGCGTGGCCGTGGACCGGACCGGCGCGATGTCCGCCACGATCAGCCGCTCGACGAGCTCCGGCCGGGCCAGTGCCAGCACCATCGCGGCCTTGCCCCCCATGCTGTGGCCGAGCACGGCGGCCGGCCCGCCGACAAACCGCTCGATCACCGCCGCGACGTCGGCGGCGAGCGCCGGGTAGTCGTGCCGCTCATCCCACGGACTCTCGCCATGGTTCCGCAAATCCACCGAGATGACCCGGTGGGCCGCGGCCAGCCGGTGGGCGACCGACGCCCAGTTTCGCTTCGAGCCGAACAGCCCGTGCAGGATCACGAGCGGGCTGCCGGCCCCGCTCTCGCTCGTCGCAAGCTCGACTGGCGGCGGCTGGTCGGACATGGTCGCGGGCCTCAAACTCGGGGGGTGCCGCCGACCCGTACGGCCACGACCAGCGGCCACCGCGGCCGGCCATCGTCTGCCAGGGCGGCCAGCCGGGCGGCGATCCCGCGGGTCTCGGCGGACGTGCGGCAGAGCGTGAAGCAGGCGCTGCCGCTGCCGGTGAGCCGCGGGCAGAGTCCGCCGGCCCGGAGCATGTCGGCGAGCAGGCGATCGACTTCCGGCGAAAGCCCGCGAGCCGGCGGCTCGAGGTCGTTGGCAAAAAGCGGCAGCGCAGCGGGGAAATCGCCGGCGGCCAACGCGGCGGCGAGCGCCACCGCCTCGCCGGCCCGGGCCCGTGACGGCACGCAGGCCTGGTAGACCGCCGCGGTCGAGAGGCCTTCAGGCGGACAGGCGATCACGGCGAAGAGCGGCATCAGGGACTCGACCGGCAGGATCCGCTCCCCGCGGCCGGCCGCCACCGCCGGGCCGCCGGCGAAGAACCAGGGCACGTCGCTGCCGATCCGGGCGCCGATCTCCGCGAGCCGTGCGCGGGGCCAGTCGAGCTTCCAGATCTCGGCCGCGGCGGCCAGCACGGCGGCGGCGTCGCTCGAGCCGCCGCCGAGGCCCGCGCCCGAGGGGATCCGCTTCACGAGCTCGATCTCGAGGGCCGGCTCGATCCCCGCCTCGGCCGCGAGCGCCGCGACCGCCCGCACGACCAGGTTGGTTTCGTCGGCCGGCACGTCACCGGCGAGCGGCCTGCCCCGCGGCGTGGCCAGCGGCCCCGCGAACTGCACCGCCAGGCGGATTCCCGGCGAGCTGCCAGTCGTCAGCGAGAGCGTGTCGGCCAGATCGACCGGCACCATCAGCGATTCGACCTCGTGGAAGCCGTCGGCCCGCCGCTCGAGCACGGCGAGCGAGAGATTGAGCTTCGCGGGGGCCTGGATCGTCACCACCGCGGCGTGCATCGGCGCGTCACCGCCAGTTGGCCACGAAGGCGAGCGTGCCCATGGCCAGAGCCAGCCCCACCGCCACCAGCGTCGCCAGGAGCACGGCGATGCTGCGGCCCGCCCAGAGATCGTCGCGGATCATTTCGGTGCGGTCGGCCCGGTCGAACGAGCCGTTCCAGACCGGAAAGGCCCGCTCGTCGTAGACCCACTCGGTGCGTTCCTGAAATCGCTTTTCGTTCATGGCGGGAAGGGGCCGGAGAGTTCAGGGGGTATAGTTAGGAGAACCAGCGGGAAAGCCCTTGAAATCTACCCGCTCTCCTGTGCTCCCGCCAGCCGGAGCAGCCCCGCCGCGACGTGGCATGACCATCCCGCAGCTTCCGCTGATCGATCCCGCTCCCGCCCCCGGTCAGACCCCGGCCGCCGGCGACCGCAGGCACCTACTCGACCCCGGTGCCGGCCTCGAGCCGTTGCTCGGCTCCCTCGGCGAGCCCGCCTGGCGGGCGCGGGCGATCCGCCGCTGGCTGTTTCAGCGGCGGGCCGAGTCGTTCACAGCGATGACCGACCTGCCGCGGCCGCTGCGGGAGCGGCTGGCCGAGCGGTTCGTGATCTCGACGACCGCGATCGCCGCCCACAAGACGGCCGAGGACGGCACCGAGAAGCTGCTGCTCGAACTCGCCGATGGCCACCGGATCGAGTGCGTGCTGCTGCGGGACGGCGTCCGGCGGACGGTCTGCATCAGCTCGCAGGTGGGCTGCGCGATGGGCTGCGTGTTCTGCGCCAGCGGTATCGACGGGGTGGTGCGGAACCTGACCACCGGCGAGATCGTCGAACAGCTGCTTCGGCTCGCGGCCCTGTTGCCCGCCGAGGAGCGGCTCAGCCACGTGGTCGTGATGGGGATGGGGGAGCCGCTGGCGAATCTCGACCGGCTGCTGCCGGCCCTGGCGGTGGCCCGCGATCCCGACGGCCTGGGCATCTCGCAGCGGCGGATCACGATCTCGACCGTCGGCCTGCCGCCCGCGATCGACCGGCTCATCGAGCTCGACGCCGGCTACAATCTCGCCGTCTCGCTCCACGCGGCCGACGACCAACTGCGAACGCGGCTGGTGCCGGTCAACAAGGCGATCGGGCTCGACGCCGTGATGGCGGCCGCCGACCGCTACTGGGAGGCCTCCGGCAGGCGGCTGACCTTCGAGTATGTCCTGCTCGGCGAGGTCAACGACTCCCGGGCCGACGCCGACCGCTTGGCCCGGCTGCTCGGGGGGCGGGCGGCGCTCGTCAACGTGATCCCCTACAACCCCGTGGCAGGCATGCCCTGGAAGGAGCCCGCCCGGCAGGCGGTGGAGCGGTTTCTGGAGGTGCTCACGACCGCCGGCGTGAACGTGCAGGTGCGCCGACGGAAGGGGGCGAGAATCGATGCCGCCTGCGGGCAGCTCCGCCGCTTGGCCGCGGCTCAGCTGAGGTAACCGAGCAGGAGCACGACGCCGAGCACCAGGCCCAGGATGCCGCCGAGCCAGACCGTCCAGTGGACCGTGGCCAGGCCGATGGCCGCCGGGTCTTCGTGGTGGGTGGCGGCGAAGATCAGGCTCGCGAGGGCCAAGAGCGGCAGCCCGAAGAAAATGCCCGGAACGCGGTCGGCGAATGACGCCAGCAGGGGCATGGCCAGGGAGGCCAACGACGACGCCAGGACGATCATGTCGTTCAGACTCCGTTCTGATTCGCCGCGTGCCTGCGGTGCTCTCCGCTAGAGCCTCCTCAGGGAGCGGCTCCCTTGCTGACGGACTTGGTGTATCCCGGACCGGCTGCCTCGTCTAGCCGGCTGCTTTCCGCTGCGGGCGGGGATCATTTTCGTCGTCGGTCTGGGCCGGCGGTGCCGACCGCATCGGCCCCGCCCAGGCGTCATAGATCACAAGCAGGTTCAGAAGGCCGGCGAGCATCGTGTACAGGGTGCCGATGTCGAAGAATCGTCCCAGTCGCCGCTGCCACAGCGAAAGTTGCCCGCCGGAGTGCCGGGGCTCGTATCGCAGGCCGACCACCGGGTGGGGCCGAAAATCTTCCGCCCCGAAGTCCGGGTCGGTCGCCACAAGCCGCTGGGCAAATGCCTTCGACACCACCTGGCTCCGGGTCAAGGGGGGAACAAACCAGAGGATGCCGGCCAGCGGCTGCCCCGAGCGGCTGACGGCAGAGGCCTGGACCAGGGCGGGGATCGCGGCGGCGCCGATTCCGGCCTGGCCCAAGAACTCCCAGCGTTTCTGGCCCGGTTGCCACGAGGCGTAGACGACGTTGCCCCCCCCGATCCACATGCCGGCCAGAAGGGTGCCGAGGAGCGTCGCCAGGAAGATCGCCCCCTTGAAAGATCTCCCCTGATACAGCTGGCCGAGGCCCGGAATCAGCCAGGACAGGGCTGCCGCCAGGGCGGGATTCCGCAGGTCGATTGCGGTGCCGTCGTCAGGCGAGATGGCGACTCGCCGGGCGACGGATGGAGCAAGTTGACGGCCCACGAGGGGATCCCTGGAGACCTGGCAAGGGAGACGGCCCGACGCCCTCGATTGTATGCCGACCAAGGGCGGCCCGAAACGGGAGCGGGTTACTCGCGGGGGACTTTCCAAGCTCAGGGCGTCGTCAACCTCGGGGGATCGTGATATCCTCCGAAACCATGCGGGAGCCCGGTTGGGGCGACCGTCCCCCACCACGTGTCGTTATGCGCTGCCGCCGGAGAACTTGGCTCTTGATGCTCGTGCCGGTGGTGGTCACCTCGGGCTGCTCGAAGCCCGCTAGACGCAAGGGCCCGGCCTCGCTCGGCAAACGTCCCAAGGGGCCGCAGGGTTTCGGGAACATGATGGTGAAGGAGTGGACCAGGGATCTTGGTCACAAGTCGCCTGAGAAGCGAATCCGAGCCGCCGGCGAGTTGACCAACATGGGGCCCGCGGCGGCATCAGCCTTGCCAGCGCTCGAACGGGCGGTCAAGGACGGAAACCCGCAGGTCAGTGCCGCCGCCAAGCAGGCGATCGCGGCGATCCGCAAGCGGTAGCGCAAGCGGCTTGAGCCGAATCCCGCTGCGGCCCTGGGTTCAGCCCCAGAGCCGGCGGACGGCCCTGAACCGTGGCCCGTCCATCGGCTCGCCGGCTTCAGGATGCATCGCCGGCGACTCCGGTGGCGACAGTTCGCGCCAGATTGCCTCGATCGCGGCCGCCTCGACCAGCGCGAGACCTTCGGCCTCGGCCGCGGCAAGGGACAAGTGCGCGAGGCGGCGGATCACCGCCGGCACGCCGCTGGCGAACCGCCTGATCGTCGCCGCGGCGGCGGAAGAAAAGAGTTCGGCCGGCCGGCCGGCCCGCGCCAGGCCGGCGGCGAGGTAGTCGGCTACGTCGGCGTCGCTCCAGGCAGGTAGGTCGATCCGCACCGCGGCTCGCTGCCGGATCGCGGCGGGCACCAGACCCAGCCCGGCCGGCGCGGCTGTCACGACCACGATCGTGGTGCCGAACCGCGGCTCGGCGGCCGCGACCAACCGCGCCAGCCCCTCCCGGGCGTCGGCCGGGCCGCGGTCGATGTCATCGCAGACCAAGACGGTCGCCCGGCCCAGGAGCGTGTTCTCCCGGAGCCGGTTCTCGAGCTTGAGCCAGGGCCGCAGGGGCTCGGCGCGGCTGGCGGGATCGAGCGGCAGGCGGTCGAGCAGGAGGTCAAGCCACTCGCCGTCGGGCAGGCCTGCCAAAGAAAGCACCGCGACCTCGGCGCCGAGCCCGCCCAGCCGCCGGGCCGCGGCCACCGCCAGATGGCTCTTGCCCATGCCCGCCTCGGCGACCACCAGGCCGCACCGCTGCCGCTGGTCCACCAGCCACTCCAGCCGGGCGAGCGCCTCGTCGTGGGCGGCCGTCGTATGAAACGTGGCCGGATGCACGGCGCCTGAGAACGGCGGCGGGGCGGAAGCGTCGCGATCGCGTACCATGCGGCGGAGTGTAGCGGCGAGCGGCTCGCGGGTCAGGGCGAGTTGGCGCGTGGTTTTCAACGATTTCTCGGCCTGACCGGCCTCCGCGGCACCGTGGATTGCCCCCGATGAGCGAACGGTTTTTTCTCGCCTCGCCGCCCGCCGCCGGCCGGGCGGTGCTCACCGGCGACGAGGCGCGGCACCTGGCCCGCGTCCTGCGGGCCGCCGTGGGGGACGAGGTGACGCTCTTCGACGGCCGCGGGCGATCATGGCCGGCGCGGGTGAGGGCGATCGGCCGCGACACCGTGGAGTTCGAGACCGACGAGCCCCGCGTCGAGGCGGCCGGCGGCCCCCGGCTCACGCTCGCCGTCGCGCTGCCCAAGGGGGAACGGCAAAAGTGGCTGGTCGAGAAGCTCACGGAACTGGGCGTGGCCAGGCTCGTGCCCCTGATCACCGAGCGGGGCGTGGCGGAGGCGACGGCCTCGGCGGTCGCGCGGCTGGAGCGGGGCGTGATCGAGGCCTCGAAGCAGTGCGGCCGCGACACGCTGATGGAGATCGGTGAGCCGGCCAGCGTCGCCGCGGTCGTGGCGGCCGCCCCGGCCACCGCGATCGGCCTGGTCGCCGATCCCCGGGGCGGGCCGCTCGACCCGAGCGGCTGGCCCGAGCAGGCGGAGCTGATCGGCCTGGTCGGCCCCGAGGGGGGATTTTCCTCGGCCGAGCTTGCCGTCGCCGACGCGGCCGGCTGGCCGCGGATCACGCTCGGCCGCTACGTGTTACGAATAGAAACCGCCGCCGTGGCGCTCGCCGCCCGGCTGGCGGCCATGTGACGGAACCCTCGCGGCCTCGAAGTTGACAAAAGTGAACAGATGTATAATTTCCGCGATCCGCGTCGCGGGCGGATGCTTGAAGCACGAGGTGATCCGATGGCGACCGCGAGCCCCCTGACGACGGCCGAGCAGCTTCTGCACGAGGCCACCGGCCTGGGCCGCTGCGAACTGGTCCGCGGAGAACTCCGGATGATGTCGCCGGCAGGATCGCGTCATGGGGCCGTCGCGATTCGCATCGCCACGCTCGTGGCCAACCACGTCGATGCCCACGGACTCGGGCAGGTGTTCGCGGCGGAAACCGGATTCATCCTGGCCCGCGACCCCGACACCGTGCGGGCTCCCGAGGTGTCCTTCGTGGGTCGCGAGCGGCTCGGCGGCGGTTTGCCCGCGGGGTATTTTCCGGGGCCGCCCGATCTGGTGGTCGAAGTGCTCTCCCCCGACGACCGGCCCGCGGCGGTGGCGGCCAAGACGGCCGACTGGCTCGCGGCCGGGACCCGGCTCGTGTGGAACGTCGATCCCGCGGACCGGTCGCTCGTCGCCCACGCCGCCGACGGGACGGTGGCCCGCTTCCTGCCGTCGGCCACCGTGCCGGCCGGGGATGTCGTGCCCGGCTTCACGCTCGCGCTCGAGCGGGTCTTCGGCT
>JBIKXY010000078.1:0-11935 GCA_044355515.1 Pirellulales bacterium | reverse complement strand
TCTCCCGACGGCCGGCGGCCCTGGCTGCCCGCGAGCCTCGCCGGGCTCGAGCTGCTTTGCCTGGCCGCCGGCGGCGGGAAGCACGGGCCGCTCTACGCCGCGGCCGGTGCGCGGGTGACCGTGCTCGACCTCTCGGCGGCGATGCTCGAGCTCGACCGGCAGGTGGCCCGCGAGCGGGGCATCGATCTCGAACTTGTGCAGGGCTCAATTGACCATCTCGACATGTTCGAGCCGGCCCGCTTCGATCTGGTCGTGCACCCGGTGAGCACCTGCTACGTCGCCGACGTCGAGCTCGTGTTCCGGAGCGTGGCGCGGGTGACGCGGGCCGGCGGGATCTACGTGAGCCAGCACAAGAGCCCGGCGAGCCTGCAGGCCTCGCTCGAGCCCAATGCGGCCGGCCGCTACGAACTCGTGCATGGTCTCGCCCGCCGAGAGCCGCTTCCGCCCGAGCCTCCCGGCCGGCTCCGCGAGGCGGGCACGCAGGAGTTCATCCACTCGCTCACGTCGCTGCTCGGCGGCATCTGCCGGGCCGGGTTCACGATCGAGGACGTTCACGAGCCCGAGCACGCCGAGGCGACCGCGGCCGTCGGCTCGTTCGGCCACCGCGCGGCCCATCTGCCCCCCTACCTCCGCATCCTCGCCCGCCGCCGGGGAGCGGCGGCGGTGCTTGTGCCGTAGTTGCTTGCCCGGATGATGAACCGTTGGGCTGCGAGGGGTTGCCGGTTCCCCGGAGCCGGCGTAGGAAACCGAGCGAAGCAAGGATTGGGCAGCGAGGTTTCCTCCGAGTGAGCGAAGGGCAGGATGCCCGCAGCGAACGTCCGGGCGACGGGGACCGGCAACCCCGATCCCACACGCAGAGGCGTCATCGCGTCCGGCGAGATGGCACGGGCAACCCCGAGCCACGCAGGAGGTCGCTTCACTTGCTGCCGACCCGGGTACACTCAGGCAGTCCTCCATCAGCCCGGGCCCCGATGCTGCTCCTGATCGACAACTACGACTCGTTCACCTGGAACCTCGTGCAGCGGTTCGGGGAAGTGGCCCCCGATCTGCCCGTGGAGGTCCATCGCAACGACCAAATCACCACCGCCGAGATCGCGGCCAAGGCCCCGAGCCACCTGGTCGTCTCGCCGGGACCGTGCACGCCCGACGAGGCGGGCATCTCCTGCGACGTCGTCCGCCGGTTCGCCGGCCGGATGCCGATCCTCGGAGTCTGCCTGGGCCATCAGTCGATCGGGCAGGTGTTCGGCGGGCGGATCGTCCGGGCCGGGCGGCTGATGCACGGCAAGGTGGACGTGATCGAGCATGCGGGCCGCGGCCTGTTCGCCGGCCTCGCCAGCCCGATCGAGGCCACCCGCTACCACAGCCTCGTGATCGATCCCCCGAGCCTGCCCCGTGAGTTCGAGGTCGATGCCTGGTCGACCGCGCCCGACGGCACGCGGGAAATCATGGCGATCCGGCACACGACGCTGCCCGTGTACGGCGTGCAGTTCCATCCTGAGAGCTTTCTCACGCCCGTGGGGCACGACCTTCTGCGGGCCTTTGCGGCGACTGGTCACCCCGCCGCATGATCGACCTCGCCGCCGCGATCGATCTCGTGGAGCGAACGGCAGAACCGCTGCCGCCGCGGCGGCAGCGGTTGGCCGACGCGGCGGGCCGAGCCCTCGCCCAGCCCGTGCTGGCCGACTGCGACTCACCCCCCTTCGACCGGGCGATGATGGACGGCTTCGCCGTCTGCAACGCCGACCTGGCCACTGCGGGTGACGAGGTCGTGGAACTCGAGGTCGTGATGGACCTGGCTGCGGGCGACGTGACGACGGTGCCCGTCCGGCCGGGAACGTGCATGCGGATCATGACCGGTGCCCCGCTGCCGCCGGGCGCCGACGCGGTGGTGCCGGTGGAATGCGGCGTGGGAGGCACGGCGGACACGCACGCGGGCGGCCATGTTCGTCTTCGTGACGACCGCTTTCGATCCGGGCAGCACGTCGGTCGCCGAGGCACCGCGTTTCGGCGGGGCAGCGAGGTCTTGCGGGCCGGTGACGTGCTCACGCCGGCCGCGGTCGGCCTGGCCGCCGAGGCCGGCGCGACCCACGTGCTGGCCGAGCCGCGGGTCCGCGTGGCCCTCCTCTCGACGGGAAGCGAGCTGGTGCCCTCGGACCAGGTGCCGGCCCACGGCCAGACGCGAAACTCCAACGGCCCGATGCTCGCCGCCGCGGTCGCGCTCCTGGCCGCGGAGCCGATTCCACTCGGGATCGCCGGCGACCGGCCCGAGGCGATCCGGGCGGCGATCGCGCAGGGGCTGGCCGCAGACGTGCTCGTGCTCTCCGGCGGCGTCTCGGCGGGCGACCTCGACCTGGTGCCAGGCATCCTCGCGGCCTGCGGGGTCGAGCAGGTCTTTCACAAGGTCCGCCTCAAGCCGGGCAAGCCGGTCTGGTTCGGAATCCTGCGGCGGCCCGCGGCGCCCCCCACACTCGTGTTCGGGCTCCCTGGGAATCCTGCGAGCAGCCTCGTCTGCTTCGAGCTCTTCGTGCGGCCCGCGATCCAGATCCTTGCCGCCCGGCCGCGGGCGGCGTGGCACCTGCCGCGTGCGGTCGCGCGGCTCGTGGCCCCGGCGAAGTCGCCCCCTGACCGCCCGGTGTTTCTGCCCTGTCGGCTGCGGAGCAGCGGCAGCGACGGCCTCGAAGCCGAGCCGCTGCCCTGGACGGGCTCCTCGGACCTCGTGGGCCTGGCCACAGCCGACGGCCTCTTGGCCCTTCCCGCCGGCGGCGGCCGCCACGAACCCGGCGCCGAGGTCGAGGTGCTGCTCGGCGATCGGGCTCGGGCGAGGCACTGATCGCGTCGGGGAGCGACCTGCCGGCACGGCCCGCGGTCAAGCCGAACGCCGCGGGTTCTCAGGACGGAAGGCTGCGGTGGAAGTGCACGTGCTTCCATTGGCCATCGAGCTTCTGCCACAGCCTCGTTTCCTCGCAGGGCTTGGTCACCGGCCGGCCGGTGTCGTCGAGCGTCTGCGTGAGGCGGACGTAGGCCACAAGCGCGACAGTGTCGGAGAGCAGTCGCACCACGGGGGCGGCGAGCGTGATCGTCACGGGCCGCGCGGGCTTGGCCGGATCGGAGGGCTGCGTGAAGTAGAACTGGTGAAACGCGAGACCCTCCACGAGTTGGCCGCGGGCCTCGGGCTCGAAGCAGGTCAGGTCGTCGGCCACGAGGCGGCGATAGGCCGGCCAGTCGCCGGCGGCGATGGCGGCCAGAAGCTGCCGCGAGAGGTCGAGCAGTTCGGCTTCGGTCGCGGTGGCGGCGGTCATGATGCGTTCTCCGGAGGGGCGACGAGGCCGAGATCGACGAGCTTGGCCAGGCACTCGTCCCGCTCGCGGCAGCGGTCGAGGCCCTGCCACGACGGATCCTGGGCCGCCAGGAAGGCGGCGGGCGAGGCGGGCACCTGGCCGGTCGCCGCCAGCCGGCGGATCACCTCGCGGTCGAGCCGCGTCAGCCGCACCGCCTCCATCCGGTAGTCGAGGAAGGCCTCCCAGACGAGCGGAAACAGCGGGGCCACGATCTGGTGGCCGATGGTCTCGGCGTAGCGGCGGATCTCGAGTTGGGCGTGCGGATCCATCCGCAGGGCCAGGAAGTGGAGCAGGTTGTGGAGGTCGATCTTCCAGTAGGCCTCGGTGTAGGTGGAGAGCGGCAGGTCCTTGCGGGCCTGCTCGCGGGCGATCCCCGCCGCGAGCCGCTCCTCGTAGACGCGGCGGGCGAGGGCCTGGAGTTCCTGCTCGGCGGCGGTGTGCGGGTGGCCTGCCGTGGGCGGCAGCGACTCGCCCGAGCCCTGGCGGTTGCTCGCGGCCTGCGACCGCCACTGGTCGTCGGAGGTGCCCTGCATGGCGTCAATCGCCAGCGAGTAGCGGGTGGAGTATTCGTTGACGCTCGCGGTCCGGTGCCGGATCCACTGCCGCCAGCAGTCCATCGGCACGCGGACGACGAACTTCAACTCCGCCATCTCGAAGGGCGTGGTGTGGGCGTGCCGCAGGAGGTAGCGGATCAGCTGGCGATCGTCGCTCACCTTTCGCGTGCCCTCGCCGTAGCTGACGCGGGCCGCCTGCACCACGCTGCCGTCGTCGCCCATCACGTCGACCAGGGCCACGAAGCCGTCGTCGAGCACGGGCAGCTTCCGCCAGCGGAGCGACTCGACAAGGGCCGCGCGGTCGGGATGGGCCGGCGAGGAGGAGGCGGTCATGCGGCTCTGGCCCTGGAGGCGGAAAAGCCCACAGGATGCGGCAGCCGCCCGGCGCGGTCAATCCTTGGCCAGCAACTCCTGCAGGAGCGTGGCCAGTTGGCGGGCGTCGTCGGAGCCGCGGACGTGCTCGATCCGCGACTTTGGCACCCCGAGTTTCTCGAGCGACCCGGCCACGCTCTCCCAGAGCTTGGCCCGCTTCTTCCCCTCGGCCAGGTAGAGGTCGGTCACCTGCTCGCCGAGCCGCTGGAGCAGGACCGTGTCGAGGTTGTCGTAGTACCGCTTGACGATCGACTGCTGGTGCCGGGTCAGCTGGGCCATGGCCGGGTGCTCCGCGATTCGGGCGGCCGGCCGACCGTCTGGCCGCGCCCCGCCCGTGCGGCTACAGTATCGGCCGGAAAACCGCATCCGGTCGAGAGAATCCCATGCCCACCATCACGTTCACGAGCGAAAAGAAGGAAATCCAGGTTCCCGCCGGGGCGAATCTCCGCACGGAAGCCTTGCGGGCGGGGGTGCAGCTCTATCCGGGCGTGCACAAAGTTCTCAACTGCCACGGCCTGGGACAGTGCGGCAGCTGCCGGGTGCTGATCACCAAGGGCATGGAGAACACGAGCCGCAAGGGGTTCTTGGAATCGGCCCGGCTGGCCGTGTCGCTGGCCGCGATCGGCAACGAGCAGACGATGCGGCTGGCCTGCCAGACCCGGGTCAACGGCGACATCACCGTCGAGACCAAGCCCCCCTTGAACCTGTTCGGCGAGAACTTCTTCAGTTGATGCAGGGGCAGCCGGCGACGGGACACCGGCAATCCCGATCCCACGCACCGACCGACGCCCGGTCGGTTACCATGAGCTGTATGAAGGAAGTGATCGCCGTCGTGAAGCCGTTCCTGGCCGAGCGGGTGCTCGAGGCGCTCAAGTTCGCGCCGCTCGAGGCCTGCACCGTGCGCGAGGTGAAGGGCTACGGGCGGCAGAAGAGCTACCTCGACCAATACGGCGAGAGCGAGTATTCGCTGGCCTTCCTCCCCAAGGTCGAGATCCAGCTCTGGGTGGCAGACGCCCGCGTGGCGGAGGTGATCGAGCGGATCACGGTCGCCGCCCGCACCGGCCGGATGGGCGACGGCAAGATCTTCGTGCTGCCGGCCACCGAGCACGGGCCCGGCACCGGGGGTTGACCGGGCCCGGGATTCCCGCTGTCCCAGCGGGTTTTGCCGGTGCTGGGCGAGCCGATTGGAGCCGGGCCCCGGCTCGGCGGTACACTCTCGACCCCAGGCCACGTGCCGCCACAATCCCTACGAACCGCAAGGTTTTTCATGACGAGTTCCCGGAATCGCCGGCCGAATGCCCTCTTGAGCCGCCCCGCCGGCCTCCTGCCCCTGGTGATGCTGGCGATCCTCGCCGGCCGGCTCTCCGCCAGCGAACTCGATCCGCTGGCCTCGGATCCCCTGGGGATCCCGCCCACGTTCGAGCCGGTGAGCGAGAGCGGGCTGGCGACCGCGGCCGCCAAGCTCCGGGAAGCCATCCGTCCGCTCGACGCCTGGCTGAACCGCAGTCGCAGCGGCGCGGGCTGGCGGAAGTATCTCGACTGGCCGGCGCTCGAGCAGCAGGCCGCATCGGCCGCGAACGCCGACGTCGAGACGCTCGCCCGGCTCTACCGGCAGCTCGATTCCGGGGCTGAGGGGCTCGAACTGGCCCGCTTCGCCGCCGTGCGGCGGGCGCTGGGGGGCTATCTCGAGGCGGTCGGCACGGCCAAGAACCCCAAGGCTGACGAGGTCTACGGGCGGCGGCTCGAGCAGCTTGCCGGCGCGGTGGCCACGGCAGCAGCCGCCGGCACGCCCGACCCGCTCGAGCCGGTCGGACCGATCCTGGCCCGGCTCGAGGAGTCGGGACAGGCCCCGGGGCTGGTTCAGCGAATCCGCCGGGCCGTGGGCCGGCCCAACCTGATGCTCGAGATCGACGAGAGTCTGCTGGCCGACCGGGTCAACCGTGCGGTCGACGAGACGGCACCGGTGAACGAGGTCCTGCTCGGGACCCGCGTCCGTGGCACCGGTCGCACGACCGGTTTTGTGACGCTCGACTTCCGGCCCTCGCTCGACCGGGCCGTGATCGACTTCCGGCTCGACGCCACCAACCACTCGCGGACCAGGGGCGGCCAGGGGCCGGTCACGGTCCACTCGCTCGGCACGACCACCATCAGCGCCTCGAAGCGGGTCTTGATCGACGAGCAGGGCGTGACGGCACTGCCGGTCGAGGCCCAGGCCGACGTCGACACCAAGACCGCCGGCATCGGCGTCAACAAACGGTTCGGCCAGCGGATCATCCGCAAGATCGCCAGCCGCAAGGTGGCGGAGATGCGGCCCCGGGCCGAGGCGATCTCGTCGGAGCGGGCCCGGGAACGGGTTCGTAGCCAGTTCGAGTCCCAGACGGCCGAGCCGATCGCCCAGGCCGCGCGGGACTACCAGACGAAGTTCCGCCACCGGCTGATCGATCGCGGCTGGTATCCCGAGATGCTCCACTTGAACACCGACGACCGGCGGCTCTACGTCACGGCCCGCAAGTCGCTCGCCGACCAGGTGGCCGCCTTCAGCCAGCCGCCCGCGGTCGATTCCGACGCGGTGCTGGCGGCCCGGCTCCACCAGTCGTTTTTCAACAACCTCGCCGAGCAGGAGCTGGCCGGCCGCACGCTCACCAAGGAGCGGCTGGAGGAGGAACTCGAAAAGGCCGGCCGCACGATGCCCGATTCGCTGGAGAGCGAGCAGGATCAGCCCCCCTGGTCGATCACCTTCGCCAAGCGGAGGCCGGTGGAGCTGAAGGTGGGCGACGGGACGGTCCGGCTGACCGTCCGCGGCAGCGGCTACACCTCGGGCGACCGGGAGTTCGATGCGATGGACGTCTGGGCGACCTACCGGATCGAGTCGGAGGCGGGCCGCTATCGGCTCGTCCGCGACGGCGACGTGCAGATCTACCCGCCCGACTTCGTGCCGGGGGGCGGCAAGAAGCTCTCGATCCAGCAGACCTCGCTGCGGGGCATCCTCCAGAAGCGGTTCAACAAGGTGTTCGACGAGGTGATCGAGATCAAGTCGCTCGAGCTGCCCGGCGAGCTGGCGGCCGCCGGCCCGCTGCCGCTGGAGCAGCTCGAGGCCCGCAAGGACGGCTGGCTGGCCGCCGGCTGGCGGAAGGCCGATCCGGTGGTCTACGGGTCGTTCGCGAGCGGGCCGATCGTCCCCGAGCAGGTGATCCCCGGCGAGGTGATCATCGAGGAGCGGATTCTGTCCGAGGAGCCCGTGGTCCACGGCGGCGTGATCTTCGAGTCGGCCGCCGCGGGCGGGGCCGAGACGGACGCGCTTGTGCTCGCGCAGCCATGACACCCGCCGAACTCCGCTCCGCGGTCGAGATGGCGCTCGCGGGCGAGTGGGACGAGGCCCACGGGATCGTGCAGGCCGACGAGGCTGATCCGACGGCCTGCTGGATCCACGCGGTGCTCCACAAGATCGAGGGCGACTCGGGCAACGCCCGCTTCTGGTACGCCCGTGCCGGCCGCCTCGACTGCGTCGACCGTGACGCGGTCGAGGAACTCGCCGCGATCCGCGACACGCTGCCCGGGTGACCGGCGTCATCCCCCGTGCTCGCGAACGGGGCTTTTATGGCACGACCGGCTCGATGGGCCGCACCCAGATGGTGCGGAACTGCACCGGGTTGCCGTGGTCCTGGATCTGGATCGGCAGGGCGTCGGGGTGAGGCCGGTAGGCGGGGGGCTCGTGCCACAGCGTGCTCCCCTTGATGACGGTATCGGAGTGGATGGCCACGCCGTTGTGGATCACGCTCACCCGGCCGGGCTTTGCCACGAGCCCGTCGGCGGTGAACCGGGGTCGCGTGAACAGGATGTCGTAGGTCTGCCACTCGCCCGGAGCCCGGCAGGCGTTCACGGCCGGCGGCTGCTGCTTGTAAAGGGCGCCGCACTGGCCGTCGGGGTAGGTGAGCGGGCCGTCGGTGCCGTCCTCGAAGGAGTCGAGAATCTGGATCTCGTACTGGCCCATCAGGAACACGCCCGAGTTGCCCCGGCCCTGGCCCTGGCCAACCGCGGGTGCGGGCATCCGGAACTCGAGGTGCAGCTGGCAGTCGCCGAAGCCCTGCTTGGACTCGATCATGCCCTTGCCGACCGTGACGACACCGTCGGCCACGTTCCAGCTGTCGGCGTTGTTCCAGGCTTCCATGCTCGAACCGTCGAAGAGCACGATCGCGTCGGCCGGCACGGCGGCGGGGCCGGCGGGGGCCGGGCCGGGAGCCACGACCCGCGGCCGCGGCCACTCGATCGGCATCCGCCACTCGCCGCTGGCATGCTTGCGGCCGCGGAGCTGCAGCCGCCGGTCGCGGAGCGAGGCGGTGAGAAGCGTTGCCTTGGCCTCGGCCTCGGTGAGCGGCAGCCCCGGCTGCACGCCCGGCCGCAGGTGGCCGGCGGCCGCGAGGTAGGCGTCGCGGAGCAGCTGCATCCGCTTGGTGACGTCGGGCAGGAACCCGCCGAGCATCTCGGGCAGGTCGGGGGCCGCGGCGGCCGCTTCGTCGCCGAGGCCGGCGATCACGGCCCGGGCAATCTGCCACTGCCCCTCGTCGCCGGGATGCACGCTGTCGGCGGAGAAGGCGAACGTCGCGTCCCGCCTTCGCCGCTCCTCCAGGGCCCGCTTCATCGGCCCGTGGACGTCGATCACGAGCCAGCCGTCGGCCCGCTTCGAGAGGAGCCACTCCGAATAGGCCGTGAGCACGGCGTCGTAGTCCGTGTCGCCGGCCGGCCCCGGCTTGCCCGGCGGGCCGGCATACACCGGGGGCGTGAGATGGATGATCGTGGCCCCGGCCTGCTCGACCGCGGCATGCAGCCGCTCGCTGCCGGCCTTGAACTTCGCGAACCGCTCCTCGGCGAGCGGCTGGTAGATCCCGCAGTTCATACCGTAGCACGCCATCACCACGTTTGGCCGCACCAGCCGCAGCACCCGGTCGAGCCGCTCCTGGAGATCGGGCCGGGGAAACTGGCCGCCGGCGTGGCCCTCCTCGGAGAGCCCCGAAACCGTCTCGCTCGAGAGGCCGCAGTTGATCACCGCGGCGTCGAAGCCCTGGTATTCCATCCAGGCGGCGACATCCGCGACCCAGCCGCCGGCATGGGTGATCGAGTCGCCGAGCACGAGCACCCGCTTCGCCGCCTCGACCGCGGCCCGGGGCGTCGCGGGCTCGGCTGCGGTCGTCGGCAGCGCGAGCAGCGCCGCGACGAGCGTTGCAAGGAAGCAGCGTCCTGCGTGGCTCGGGGTTGCCAGTGCCAGCTCGCCGGACGCTCCCTGCGCACATCCTGTGCTCCGGTCGCTCGATGCTGGCCTCGCTTTCGCCATCCTGGCTTCGCTCGGCCAGCAACGCCGCTCGCTTGGCACGGGCAACCCCTCGCGGGCCATGGGGCCCGTGGATGCCAGGCGTGGAACGCCGGTCGCCTGCCTCGTCATTTCGTCTGGGCCGGCTTGGCCCCCTCCTTGATTGCGAACAGATGGCTCTTATTGGCGATGTAGAGCGTGTCGCCCACGGCGATCGGCGTCGAGTAGACGCTGTTGCCCATGTTGATCTCGCCCAGGATCTTCATCTCGGGGGAGAGCGCGAAGATCGTGATGTCGCCGTCCTCGTCGCCGATGTAGACCTTGCCGTCGGCGACGAGCGGAGAGCCCCAGGAGGCCGCCAGCATGTCGTATGTCCAATGGGGCTTGCCGGTCTCGAGGTCGAGGCAGTGGAACAGGCCGCTGAAGTCGGCCATGAAGAGCAGGCCGTCCTGGATCGCCACCGTGCCGCAGGTCCGATGCATCGTCTCCTCAAAGGAGAGCTTGCCGTCGCCGTCGGCGTCGAGCCCGGGGTAGTGCCACTTCGCCGCCGAGTTGGGGTTGGGGCGGGCCACCTCCCCCTCCTCCTCGATCACCGCCTGGTTGCGGCGGTGGGGCAGGGGCGTGTTCGGGTCCTCGAGGCTGACGGCGATTTCGCTGGAGACGTCGCCCCGCTTCATGGGGTCGATGCACCACAGGTGGCCCACGCCCTCGCCGTGCTCGGGGTCCTCGCCCACGGCGAGGTAGACCAGGCCGTCGTGGATCACCGGCGTGCCGATGATGTGGTTGCGGTCGGCCCGGCCGCCGAGCGAATACTTCGACACCTTGGGGTTGCAGTCGAACTTCCAGAGCAGCTTCGCCTGGCCGGCGTCGCCCCGGGCGTCGAAGGAATAGACCCAGCCGTCGCCGCCGCCGAAGATCGCCTGCGGCACGCCTTCGATCTCGGCGAAGGCCGGGCTCGACCACTGGCCGTGGAGCACGTTCGCGCCGGGCGAGCCGTCGGCCCAGAGCAGCTTGCCGTCCCGCTTGTCGAGGCAGAGGAAGCTGGGGGCCGCGAAGTTGGGGAGGTTGATGTGCCCCTCGTCCACGCCATTGCCGGTGATCACGAACAGCCAGTCGCCGTGGCTGGTCACGCTGCAGGAGCACATGTTGTGCTGCGAGACGCCGAGTTCCTTCATCATGTCGAGCACCCAGACCACGTCGGCCTCGTCGTCGGCCACAACCTTCTCCGCGGTGAAGGGGCCGTCGTTCTCGCCGTCGCGGAAGCCCTCGGTGTCGAGGCACTTGACCTCGCCGCGGCTGGTCACGTACCAGAGCCGATCGCCTTCCACGAGCGGCGCGCAGCAGATCCCCTGGAGCGGCCAGTCGTGGACGCGGCCGGTGGGCAGCTTCTCGCTCGAGTCCTGCCAGAGGAAGGAGCCGTCCGTGACGTCGAAGGCCAGGAGGCAGCCGAGGTCGGTCGCGGGGGGATACCGCTGGAGCCAGCCCTTGCCGTTGTTCGAGCCCACGAACACCTTGCCGCCGGCCACGACCGGGTTGCCATACGACTGGCTTCCGAGGGCCGCCACCCAGGCGACGTTGCTGCTCGTTTCCGGCTTCCAGGCCCCCGTGTCGTAGTCGAACTCCCCCGGTGCCCATTCGACCGGCAGGTTCGTGGCCAGGGGCGTGTTGTTGCGGGCAGGCGAACCACCCCACTGGTTCCACTCCGCGGCGGCCAGCGTGCCGGCCGCAGCGACGAACAGGGCAACGGGCCCGGTGCGGACGAACAGACTCATTTCACGGCCTCCACGGAGACGTTGTCGATGAAGATCTCGGAGTCTTTCGAGTTGCCGAAGAAGCCGGGGCTGCCCTGGAGGTTGCCGGCCTCGTGGACCGCTTCGATCGTCCAGTCCTCGGGCTCGGGTTCATCCCGCGGCCAGACCTTGCCCCGCAGCACCGCCGCCCCATCCCGCGTGCGGGCCTCGAACTTCATGGTGTACCAGCGGCCCGCCTCCCAGGCGTAGGGAATCGTCTTGGAAAAATGCGTGGCCACCTGGGGCGGCCAGGAGCGGAGTTGGAGCTGCTGGGCGGCACCCATCAGGTCGAGCGTATATCGCTGGGCGACGAGCCCCATGTCGGGCATCCGGGCCTTCTCCAGGGCCGCGGCCGTGCCGAAGGCTTTGGCGAAGGCGTCGGCATCGCTGTCCGCCGTGCGGGTCGCCGGGTCGCCGGGCGGGCCCACGCCGCTCTCGGCCGCCCGCAGGTCGGCCTGGATGGAATAGTCATGCAGCCCGATCGGGCCGATCCAGCCCTGGCTCCGCGTGCCCTTGGGGATCGTGGTCACCTTCACGAGGCACTTCGAGCCGTCCACCTCGCGGACCGCGTGGCGA
>JBIKXY010000077.1:0-11950 GCA_044355515.1 Pirellulales bacterium | reverse complement strand
GGGTTTGCCCCCCTCGGCTTCCTTCAGCACATAGCCGCCGCGGGCCACCCCGGCGGCGGCGCCCATGCCGGTGCGGTCGAGCGTGGGGATGTTCTGCCGCGAGAGCACGATCACCGCCGGCCGGTCGGGCCGGCCCATCACGACCCGGTAGGTCTCGGCCACCTCGTTTGCGTCTGCGGGCCGAAACACGGAGAGGCCCGGCACGGCCCGGGCGCTGGCAAGTTGTTCGATCGGCTGATGGGTGGGGCCGTCCTCGCCCAGACCGATCGAGTCGTGCGTGAGCACGTAGATCACGCCGAGCTCCCCGAGCGCCGAGAGCCGCAGGGCGGGCTTGAGGTAGTCGAAGAACACGAAGAAGGTCGCGCAGTAGGGCCGCAGGCCGGAGAGCGCCATCCCGTTGCAGGCGGCGGCCATGCCGTGCTCGCGGATCCCGAAGTGCATGTTGCGGCCGCCGTAGTGGCCGTGGCCAAAACTGCCGGCATCCTTGACGAGCGTCATCGTGGAGGGAGCGAGATCGGCCGAGCCTCCCAGGAACCAGGGCACCGCCTTGCTGATCGCCTCGATCACCTTGCCCGACGAGACGCGGCTGGCGAGCCCCTTGGGGTCGGCGGGGAACGACGGAATCGCCGCGTCGCAGGCGGCCGGCAGCCTGCCGCCGAGAAACTCGCCCAGTTCCGTGGCGGCGGCGGCATCGGCCTTGCGATACGCCTCGAGCGATCCCTCCCAGGCCCGACGGGCCTGGCTCCCGCGGTCGCCGAGCGTGGCGGTGAACCGGGCCGGCACCTCCGGCGGCACGAGGAAGCTCGCGTCGGCCGGCCAGCCATAGGCCTGCTTGGCCCCCTTGATCTCGTCGGCGCCCAAGGGCGCCCCGTGCGAGGCATGCGAGCCGGCCTTGGTCGGGGCGCCGTAGCCGATCACGCTCTTCACGATCACGAGCGTGGGCTTTTTCTTCTCGGCCTTGAAAGCCTCGAGGGCCCGCTTCAAGGCCGCCGTGTCATTGGCATCGGCGACCTGCACGACGTGCCAGCCCAGCCCCTCGAACCGCCGACCCACGTCCTCGCTGAAGGCCAGCTCCGTCTCCCCCTCGATCGTGATCGCGTTGTCGTCGTAGATCCAGCAGAGGTTGTCGAGCCCGAGGTGGCCGGCGAGCGAGGCCGCCTCGGCGGCCACGCCCTCCATCAGATCGCCGTCGCTGCAGAGCACGTAGGTGTCGAAGTCGAAGAGCACGTGGCCGGGGCGGTTGTAGCGGGCGGCCAGCCACTTCGACGCCATCGCCATCCCCACCGAGTTGCCGCAGCCCTGGCCGAGCGGGCCGGTCGTGGTCTCGATCGCCGCGATCAGATGGTGCTCCGGGTGGCCGGCGCAGACGCTGTCGAGCTGGCGAAACCGCTTGATCGACTCGAGCGACACGGCCGGCTCGTCGTGGCCGGCCTCGCCGGGCCGCCCCCGGCGGACGCCGGCCAGGTGGAGCAGCGAATAGATCAGCATCGAGGCGTGGCCGCAGGAGAGCACGAACCGGTCGCGGTTGGGCCAGAGCGGGTCGGCCGGGTCGTACCGCAGGAAATCCTTCCACACGGTGTAGGCCACCGGCGCCAGGGCCATCGGGGTGCCGGGGTGGCCGCTCTTGGCCGCCTCGACGGCGTCCATGGAGAGCGTGCGGATCGTGTCGATGGCGAGGCGGTCGATGTCGGTGGCGGTCGCGGGCATGCGTGCTCCTTGGCTAGCGGATTGTCGGCGGGAGTGTAGCAAACGCGGGCCTCGTCGGATGAGCAGGCTCGGGATTGCCTGACCCCGTCGCCTGGACGCTCGCTGCGGGCATCCTGCCCTTCGCTCGCTCGATGCTGGCCTCGCTTCGGCATCCTGCCTGCGCTCGGCCAGCAACGCCGGCTCCGGGGCACAGGCAAGCCCTCGCAGTCCATGGTACGCAGGCTCGGGGCTGCCCATGCCATCTCGCCGGACGCTCCCTTCGGGCATCCTGCCTTCCGGTCGCTCGATGCTGGCCTCGCTTCGGCATCCTGCCTGCGCTCGGCCAGCAACGCCGGCTCGATTGGCATGGGCAGCCCCGAGCAGTCCAGCGGTGCACGAATGCCTCTACTGGTGCATGGACTCCCGATACTCCGCGTCGAGTTCGGCAAGCGAGCGGCGGCAGAGGCGGGGGAGCGTGTCGGGGTCGGCGGTGCCGGAGTAGACCCGCGCCAGATACTCGATGAACGCCTCGCGGTAGCGGCCGCCGCGGGCGTTCATCAAGAAGTCGGCCAGGCCGCCGCATTGGTCGTAGAGGTCGGCGATCCGGTCGTGGGCCTGGAAGGCCTCGCGGCCGAGCGGTGCGAGCTCGGCGAGGGGCACGTGCGATTCGGCCGCGACGAGCTTGCGGGCCGCCGGAACGCGGCCGGCGTCGCGGCCGCCGAGCGTCCAGCCGAAGTCGGTCGGCGCGATCGACTCGGCATAGATGGCCGCGGCCTCCACGGCCCAGAAGCCCGAGCGGCGGCCGGGCTCGGCCTTGAGCCGCGTGAAGTCGGGCCGCGACTCGGCGAACAGCTGGTGAAAGGCCTCGTGCCGCACGGTGGCCGCCGGCGGCCCGGCCGGGTCGGCGAAGAACCAGATCGTGGCGGTCGGCTGCCAGTAGATGCCGGCCGTGATCTCGATCTGCGGCTCGAGTTGGCGGAGCTCATCCGCATACTGCTCGCGGCTGCCGCAGAGGATCGCCGAGTGGGGCGTCTGCGGGGCGATGCGGCCGCGGCCGGCGAGCCGCTTTTCGAGGTCGGCCGGCTCGACGGCGAAGGCTCCGAAGACCTGCAGCCACACGAGCCGGGCTTGCTCCAGTTCGGCCGCGAGGTCGCCCGTGACCGGCGGCGGCGCCGTCGTCACGATCTCCCAGTGGTCGGCGTCGAACTGCCGCCCGTGCTTCACCTCCCGCAGGGTGGCGTCGTCGTCGGCCGCCGGCACCCAGCGGCCGCGAAGGTATCGCTCGCCGGCGCGATGGCGGGCGAGCTTGCTCGCGGGCATCCAGCCGAACTGCGGGTCGTAGTGCTCGGCCTTGTCGAGCCGACGGGCGGCCGCGGGCCACTCCCAGCGGTCGCCGCGGCGAATCCAGCCGCCGGCCGCCCGGGCCCGCTCATGGTCGGGGTCGTCGCGGACCGCGAGAAACAAGAGCCGGATCGCCTCGCAGGAGCGTTGGGCGAGTGTGGGGGCCTCGGGATCGGGCCGGGCCAGTTCGGCCCGCGTGGGTTGGCGGTCGTGGGCTCCGGCGGCAAACACCGCATGCTCATAGAGGCCCGCTGCCCGGGCCCGCCGGGCCGCGAGAAAATCATTCCAGATCGACCGCTCCTGCTCGGTATCGACACAGGCGGGGGTCTCGATCGACGCGGGAATCGCCACCGCGAGCTGCCGCCCCTCGGCAACGGGCAGCCGCCAGGCCTCGATGATCGCGGCCAACTCGCCGTGGCCGTCGAGGTCGCAGCGACGCAGCAGATCCTTTTCCGCCAGCCCGTATTCCTCGTCGAGCGCGGCGAGCGACTTGGCCGGCTCGCCCCGCGGAGCCGCCGCCGCGACGGCGGGCAGGAAAAGCATCAAGGCCGCCAGCCCGGCAGCAGCCAGCAGCCGTCTCGCTCCGGGGGCAGTCGCCGTTCGGGGGCTGTCCCCCTTTGTTCGCGTCCCGCTCACGACTCCGCGAAGGCCGCGTCGAACTGGACGTTGCTCGGGGCGAAGTCCAGGTTCTTGACGAACCGGGCTGCCTCGGCGGCCCCGTGCTCGCGGTCCATGCCGCAGTCCTCCCACTCGACCGAGAGCGGCCCCTCGTAGCCGGCCTGGTTCAAGGCCCGGATGATCTCCTCGAAGTCCACGCCGCCGCGGCCGGGGGAGCGGAAGTCCCAGCCCCGGCGCGGGTCGCCGAAGTTGAGGTGGCTGGCGAGGATGCCGGTCCGGCCATTCAAGGTCACGATCGCGTCCTTGATGTGCACATGGTAGATCCGGTCGGCGAAGGTGCGGATGAACTCGACCGAGTTCACGCCCTGCCAGTGGAGGTGGCTGGGGTCGAAGTTGAAGCCGAACTCCTCGCGCCGGCCGAGGGCCTTGAGGGCCCGCTCGGCGGTGAAGATGTCGAAGGCGATCTCGGTGGGATGCACCTCGAGCGCGAACCGCACGCCGCACTCGGCGAACACGTCGAGGATCGGGTGCCACCGCTCCGCGAACTCGGCGAAGCCCGCCTCGATCATCGACTCCGGCACCGGCGGAAACGAGTAGAGATACGGCCAGATCGCCGAGCCCGTGAAGCCGTTGACCACCGACACGCCGAGCTTCTGGGCGGCCCGGGCGGTGTTCTTCATTTCTTCTGCAGCACGCCGATTGACCCCGTCTGGGTTGCCGTCGCCCCAGACGTGGGGCGGCAGGATCGCCTTGTGCCGCTCGTCGATCCGGTCGCAGACGGCCTGGCCGACCAAGTGGTTGGAGATCGCGTAGCAGGAGAGGTCGTGCCGCTCGAGCTGGTCCCGCTTGGCGGCGCAGTAGCCGCTCTCCTGAAGGGCCCGCGTGACGTCGAAGTGGTCGCCCCAGCAGGCGAGTTCGAGGCCCTGATAGCCAAACTCACGGGCCTTGCGGGCCAGGTCGTCGAGCGGCATGTCGGCCCACTGGCCGGTGAAGAGCGTGACGGGACGGGGCATGAAAAACTCCTCGGAAACAGATGGGCTGTCTGGTTGCCGCAGCCGGGGAAGTTCCCCGCCGCGAGCCCGGGATTGTGCCAGATTCCCCGGCTGCGGGGAACTATCCGCGGCAGAACGGCCCGCCCAACCTGCCCCGCCTGCCGCGGCCTGGAAAAATCGGGCGGAGCGGCGGGAGCGGTGGTGCCGATAAGGGCAGGGGGTGGTCATGAAGCCCGCCCCGTCCTTCGGCTCCCAGCCATGCTCTACAGCCTCGCCGCCAACGTCGCCTTCGCCCACTACCCGAAGACCGCCGGTTTCGCGATCGCCGAGTGGTTCCGGCAAAGCTTTCCCGACGCGCGGTACGTGAAGCCCGGCCACCCGCACGTGGATGTCCGCCGGTCGCTGGCCTGGCTTTCCGGCGGCCGGAGCCTGCCGCGGCTGGCACGGCTGCGGTATCTGTCCCGGGCCTCCAACTGGCGGCTGCCGCTCGAGCCCCGGCCCGCTCTCCCGGGCACGATCAGGATCATTGGCGTGGTTCGCGAGCCGCTCGAGATGCTGACGTCGCTCTATCAATACTGGCGGCGAGGCGACACGAATCCGAATCCCCGCGATCGGCTCGTGACGGCCGCCTGGGAGGGGCGATTCGCCGACTTCGTGGGGCTCGCGATCGGCGGCCGGCTGCCGGCGTATGCCGCGTTCTTCGATGCCGGCGGCCCGGCCTGGGCCAACACCCGGCTCCTGCACTTCGCCGACGTCGAAGCGGGCCTGGCGCGGGCCTGCCGCGAGTTCGGCCTCGACGTGGACGTGCGGCTGCCCCGCAAGAACTGCGGCCCGGCCCGGGATCACGGGCTCGTGGTCTCGGAGCGGGTGGCGGAATCGGTGCGGCACCACTTCGCCTGGTATCACGCCAGCTTCGACCACGCCGACCACCCCGCCGCCCGCCGCCGCCCGCCGGCCCGCCTGGCGGCCTGAGCCCGTCAGCCCAGCCGTGTGCGGACCGCCTCGAAGGCGGCGACCGCCTGCTCGAGATCCGTCCGCGAGTGGGCCGCCGAGACCTGGGTGCGGATCCGGGCCTTGCCCTGCGGGACCACGGGGTAGGAAAAACCCACGACATACACCCCCTCGGCCAGCATCTCTTCCGCCATCTTCGTGGCCAGGGCGGCGTCGCCGAGCATCACCGGCACGATCGGGTGCTCGCCCGGCAGGATCGCGAAGCCGCGGGCGGTCATCTGCGCGCGGAAAAACCGGGTGTTGGCCTCGAGCGTGTCCCGCAGCGCCGTCGAGCCCTCGAGCAGCTCGATCGCCTTGAGCGCGCCCGCCGCCACCGGCGGGGCGACCGTGTTGGAGAAGAGATAGGTCCGCGACCGCTGCCGGAGCCACTCCACCAGCTCCCGGCGGCCCGAGGTATAGCCGCCGCTGGCCCCGCCGAGCGCCTTGCCCAGCGTGCCGGTGAGGATGTCGATCCGGTCGGTCACGCCGAAATGCTCGGGGGTGCCCCGGCCCCGCGGGCCGACGAAGCCGACGGCGTGGGAGTCGTCCACCATCACCAGGGCGTCGAACTCATCGGCCAGCTCGCAGATCGCCGGCAGGTTGGCGAGGTGGCCGTCCATCGAGAACACTCCGTCGGTGGCGATCAGCCGGTAGCGGGCGTCTTTGGCCTCCGCGAGCCTGGTCCGCAGGTCGGCCATGTCGTTGGATTCATACCGCAGCCGCTTCGCCTTCGAGAGCCGGATCCCGTCGATGATGCTCGCGTGGTTGAGGGCGTCGGAGATGATCGCGTCCTCCGGGCCGAGGATCGTCTCGAACAGGCCCCCGTTGGCGTCCCAGCAGGAGTTGTAGAGGATCGTGTCCTCCATCCCGACGAACGAGCTGAGCCTGGCCTCCAAGTCCTTGTGGAGCCGCTGGGTGCCGCAGATGAACCGCACGCTGGCCAGGCCGTAGCCCCACCGGTCGAGCGACTCGCGGGCCGCCGCCACCACGTCGGGATGGTCGGCCAGGCCGAGATAGTTGTTGGCGCACATGTTGAGCACCGTGCGGCCCCCGACCTTGATCCATGCCTGCTGCGGGCTGTCAATGATCCGCTCGGCCTTGTAGGTGCCCGCCGCCCGCATCGCGGCCGTCTGCTCGGCCAGAGACTCCCAGAGCGATTCCCGGCGCGATTCCCTGCGCGATTCCCGGCTCATGGCCCGCGCCTCCTCAAGCATCTTTCCAGTTCAGGATCACCTTGCCGCTCGCGCCGCTCTTCATCGCCGCGAAGCCCTGCTCGAACTCCGTGTAAGGGAAGCGGTGGGTGATCACCGGGGCGATGTCGAGGCCGCTCTGGATCATGACGGTCATCTTGTACCAGGTCTCGTACATCTCCCGGCCGTAGATGCCCTTGATCGTGAGCATGTTGAAGACCACGGTGTTCCAGTCGATGGCGATCGGCTCTGATGGGATGCCCAGCATCGCGATCTTGCCGCCGTGGCACATTGCCGCGAGCATCTGCCGCAGGGCCGCCGGCGAGCCCGACATCTCGAGCCCGACGTCGAAGCCCTCCTTCATCCCGAGCTCGGCCATCACCTGCTCGAGACTCCCGCTGCGGACGTCGAGGGCGACGGTCGCCCCCAGCCGCCTGGCCAGGTCCAGCCGGGAGGGATTCAGGTCGGTGATCACCACGTGGCGGGCCCCGGCGTGCTTGGCCACGGCCACGGCCATGATCCCGATCGGGCCGGCCCCGGTGATCAGCACGTCCTCGCCCAGCAGGTCGAACGAGAGGGCGGTGTGCACGGCGTTGCCGAGCGGGTCGAAGATCGCCGCCACGTCGAGGTCGATGCCGGAAGCCTGGTGCCAGACGTTGGTCTGGGGCAGGGCGATGTATTCGGCGAAGGCGCCGGGCCGGTTCACGCCCACACCGGAGGTGCTCTGGCAGAGGTGCCGCCGGCCGGCCAGGCAGTTGCGGCAGCGGCCGCAGACCACGTGCCCCTCGCCGGAGACGATCTCGCCGGGGAAAAAGTCGCTCACGTTCGAGCCGACGGCCACGATCTCGCCGACGAACTCGTGGCCCACGACCATTGGCACGGGGATCGTCTGCCGGGCCCAGGCGTCCCAGTCGTAGATGTGGAGGTCGGTGCCGCAGATGCCGGTCCGGTCCACCCGGATCAGGACGTCGTTGATCCCGATCTCGGGCGCGGGCACGTCCTCGAGCCAGAGGCCCGGCCGGGCCTCCCGCTTGACCAGCGCTTTCATCGTCGGCACGCCGTCGCCTCCCGGGGGACTTCGCTCGCCGCGACAGCCTACTGCCGCACCACCCGCCGCAGCAGCCACCAGCCCCAGAGCACGATCAGCAAATTGCCGAACCAGACCGCGACGGGCGGGACGGACCCCCGCTTGGCCTGATCGACGCCCAGCATTACGACGGGGTAATAGACCACCAGGATCGGCAGGAAGCAGAGGAAGAAGCTGGTCAGGAAGTCGGCGTTTCGCATCCGGATCGCCATCGGGGCCCCGACCAAGACGAAGCACAGGCAACTGAACCCGTTGGCCCACCGGCGCCAGGGCTCCATCACGATCCGGTGGAGCCGGTTTCGCTCGTGTCGCAGGAGGTCGCGGTCGGGTGCGGTGAAGGGGGGCAACGCCTGCTCGATCCGCCCGGTGACGAGCCCCATGGCCGCCTTGCCCACGATCACCTGCTCGACCTGGTCGATCTTGGCGACCTGGAGGCGGCGGGCCTTCTCGAACTCGGCCAGCGGGATCTCGGAGGGGCTCGTCGAGGCCACCCCCTTGCGGCTGACGGCGTCGAGCGGCACTTGGTGGACATGCGTGCCAGGGTCCGACCACGTGTAGTCGCCCATGTGGACGGTGACGTCGCGGAAGGTGACCACGAGCGTGCCGGCATCGGGATCGGCCTGCAACTCGGCCTCGGCGGCCGAGAACGTGTTCGGCCGGCCGGATGCACTTTGAAACGTCAGCGTGGGTCGGATCAGCCGCTTGCCGTCCACCGCCTTGACGTTGATCGAAATCTGCGGCGTGCTGTAGCTCCGCTGCCGCCGCAGCCGGCCGTAGATGATCTGCTCCACGCTGTTGACCACGACCCGGCGCACGCCGTCGCGGCCCCACGAGACGGCCACGTCGTTGAGCCAGACCGACACGAAGCTCACGACCAGGCCGAGCGTGAGGGCCGGCCAGATCAGGGCCATGGGCGTGATTCCGGCGGCCTTGAGGGCCGTGACCTCGTTGGCGGCGCTCATCCGGCCGAACACGCTGGCCACGGCGAAGAGCATCGTGCCGGGGACGGCGAACCGCATCGCCTCGGGGAGCACGTAGGGCACGAGCGCCAGGATCTGCACCAGGCCCAGCCCCTGCTGCTGGGCCTCCTTGACCAGGCCGACCACGAGCATGAACAGGGTGAGCGCCGACAACGCCACCAGAAACACCTGGAGCAACTCCCAGACCACGTAGCGGGTGACGATCTTCATGGTGGCAGGGAGTCTAGCGGGGGGCGCGGCCCGTGCGGCAGGCCGATTTCCACGCGCCGGCCATCGCGACCGGGGTCAGTTGTCCCAGACGCGGATCGTGTCGTCGCGGCGAGCAGCTTCGACCGACTGCCGGTAGACCGCGATCGCCCTGGCTGCATCGGCCAGGGCCTGGGCCAGAGCCCCGGCGGCGATCGCCTTTCGAGTGGCGGCGACCCGCTCCAAGGCCCGCTCTCGCTCCCGATCGGAAAGCCCGTCAGCGGCCGTCTCGACGCTCGCCGCGATCCCCTCCACGAGCGCCGGCGTGAGCGTGCAGTCGTAGGAGCGATAGGGACCGGCGCCCAGGCGTCCACCCGGCTTGAGCACCAGCGCGGCACCACCGGCCGGTGCCAGGACGCTGACGATCGCGGCGACCAGCGCCGAGACGAACAGCAGGATCATGCTGGCCGTCGCCGACCAGCCCACTGCCTCGGCCAGGCCGGGCCCCAGCAGCCTTCCGAGCACTCCCGTCTCTGGATGCGTGAGCGCCCGGGGATGGATGATCAGGGCCGCGAGCAGCGAGGCGGCGGCTACGGCCAGCGTCTGCCATGGGAGTTTCGCAGGCTCCCGCACCGGTGGCTCGTCGGCGGCGAGTGGCCAGGGGGTGTTGGCCGCCGCGGGGTCGGTCACCTCCTTGGGGCCTGCCTTGACGACGATCAGCGTGACATTGTCGGGAGCGCCGCGGACGAGCGCCAGCCCCAGCAACGCGGCCGCGGCTTCTTCCGGCGGCAACGTCGCGGCGAAGCCGCCGATCTCCTCATCGGCCACCTGGCCCGACAGCCCGTCGCTGCAGAGCACGAACACGTCGCCTTCCTCCACGGGGAAGGGGCCCTCCAGATCGATGTCGATCCGTTCGTGCGGACCCATCGAGCGGGTGATGATGTTCTTGGGAGCCGCCTGGATCGCCTCGCCGCCAAGTTTGGCCCGAGCCGCTTCCATGTCCCAGGCGAGCGAGTGGTCCCGGGAGAGCTGCTCGATCAGACCGGCACGGACCCGGTAGACCCGGCTGTCGCCCACGTGGCCCACGAGGGCCCCGCGGGGCACGATCACCAAGGCCGTGCAGGTGGTGCCCATGCCCTTGAGATCGGCCGCGGTCTCGCCGCGGGCGTGAATCTCGGCATTGGCGTGGAGCATGCTCATGCGCAGGGCCAGCGGCGGCGCGCGGTGGGCATGCTTCTCATAGGCCAGGGGAACCTGCTCGGCGGCGATGGCGCTGGCCGTTTCCCCGGCCGCGTGGGCCCCCATCCCGTCGGCGACCACGAACAGCCAGCCGCGGCGGCGATACTGTTCCGCGCTCCACGGCGCCGAGACGGCCCGCGCGTCTTGGTTGCTGGCACGGCGGCGACCGATGTCGGAGAGGTCGCAGTAGTCGAGGCTCGTGCCAGATCCCACGTCTCGGAATCCCGGGGTCGCGACCGCGAGGGACGCGGCCTTCAGGGGGCCGCTGCCGTGCGGAAAGCCGTGGCCTCCAAGAGGGAGCCGTGGCGGTTCACGGTGGAGAGTGTAGCCCCGGCGCCGGCACGGCGATACCGGTCAGGGTGGAAAACTGGGCAACCTGCCGCTGCTCTGGCGGCCGTCGGGGCCGCTCCCTATCGTCCTGGTCATGCGTCGCGCCGTCCTCGTCGCCGCCCTCGTCGCCACGCTGGCCGCCCCGGGCTGCGTCCAGCGGCGGATGACCATTCGCAGCAACCCTCCAGGGGCGCTCGTCTATGTGGACGACTACCAGTTGGGCACCGCCCCGGTATCGCACGACTTCGTCTACTACGGCACGCGGAAGATCCGGCTGGTGAAGGACGGCTACGAGACGCTGACCGTCCGGCAGCCATTTCCCCTTCCCTGGTACCAATACTTCCCGCTCGACTTCGTCACCGAGAACCTGATTCCCTGGGAGATCCGCGACGAGCGGGTGGTGGATCTCGCGATGGCCCCGGCCGCCTCGATCCCGCCGGAGTCGATCGTGGCCCGGGCCGAGCAGGCACGGCTCGCCTCGGGCAGCCTGCCGCCGGTCGATGCTCCGCGGGTCGTGCCGCTGCCCGCGGCCGGGCAGCCGGTGCCCGCGCCTCCCCCCGCGATTCCTCCCGCGCAGCAATACGCTCCGCTCCCGCCGCCTGCACCGCAGCCCTTGCCGCTGCCGCCGCCCGGGCCGCCGGCGGGGGGCGGGCTCGTGTTTCCACCGCAGCAGCCGGCCCCGCCCTCGGCCCCGTGGCAGGGCCTGCAGCCGCCGCTGCAAAACGCCCCCGCGCAGGGCGTTCCCGGTCTCGGCGCCCCGCCGAGCTTCGGCGCGCCATAATCGCGGGATGACTTCATCCGCAGCGGTTGACGGCGGGCCCGCGACCCGGGCTGCCCTCGACGCGTTCAAACTCGATCGGCTCCGCCGGCTGCTGCGGGAGATCCTTCCGCGGAACGCCTTCTACGCCGCGAAGCTCGCCCACGTGGACGTCGCTCGTGTGGCGACGCTCGAGGAACTGGCCGACTGGCCGTTCACCTTCAAGGAGGAACTCGTCGAGGCGGCGGGGCAGGGAGGCCTGCCGGGCAACCTGACCTGGCCCGCTGAACGGTACGTACGGTTTCATCAGACGAGCGGCACCCACGGCCGGCCGCTGCCGGTCTTCGACACCGCCGCCGACTGGGCCTGGTGGATGGAGTGCTGGGGGGAGATCCTCGATCGCGGTGCCGTGGCCGCGGGTGATCGGGTGCTCGTGGCCTCGTCGTTCGGCCCCTATGCCGGATTCTGGAGCGGGTTCGACGCGGCCGTGGCCCGCGGGGCGCTCGCGATCCCGACCGGCGGCATGACGAGCCTGGCCAGGCTCCAGCTGGCCC
>JBIKXY010000265.1:0-3925 GCA_044355515.1 Pirellulales bacterium | reverse complement strand
CGGCTCCAGGGCACCCGCAACCGCTCGCGGCCGTTTGGTGAGCAGGGAAGGCAGCGACGCCGTCTGAACGGCCGTCTCAGCCCGCGTCACATATACGCGTCGGCCGTTTCGGCCGGGGCGGGGCCGTATTTGAGCGGGGCCATCGTAAAGCTGGCCCGGCCCTGGCTCACGCTGCGGACGGCCGCCGAGTAGCCAAACATGCTCGCCAAAGGGGCCTCGGCCGTGAGTACGGTCGCCCCGCCGCGGATCTCCGTGGCCGTGATGATCGCCCGCCGCTGCTGGAGGTCGTTGATCACGTCGCCGAGGTGGTCCTCGGGAACCGTCACCTCCACCTTCATCACGGGCTCCAGGAGCACAGAGCCGGCCGCCGTGAGCAGGTTGTCGATCGCGGCGGCCGCCGCGATCCGGATCGCCACGTCGCCGGGCAGCGGCTCGGGGATCGGGCTCTCGAGCACCACGATCCGCACGCCCCACAGCGGGCAGCCCTTGCCGCCCCCCCGCTCGGCGCTCTCGCGGACCGCCTCGGTCATCGTGGCGGCGATCGCCGCCAGGGCGTCGCTCTCGGGAAACCAGCCCTGCTCCACCGTCACCGGCGTCTGTTCGCCGGTGGGCTCGCCGCGAACGGTGACCGTGGCCACGAGCGTCTGCCCGGCCACCTGGCGGTTCGACTCGCCCACCGCCGTGGCGGCCCGTTCGAGGGTTTCCTTGTAGCTCACTCGCGGCCTGTGGACACGGCACTTGAGCTTGAAATCTCGCTCCAGGCGGTGCCGGATCACCTCCAGGTGCAGCTCGCCCATCCCCGAGATCAAGGTCTGCCCCGTCTCCTCGCTCTCGAGCGCCCGAAAGGTCGGATCCTGCCGCTTCATCATCTCCAGGGCCTCGGAGAGCTTCTTTCGCTCGAGGCTGGTTTCGGGCTCGATCGCCATCGAGATCACGGTCTCAGGGAAGGTGATCGTCTCGAGCACGATCGGCGCGGCGGCGTCGCAGAGCGTGTCGCCGGTCACGCTCGCCCGCGGGCCGATCACCCCCACGATGTCGCCCGCCTTGGCCTCCGGCACCTGCTCGCGACGGTCGGCCTGCACGTGCCAGAGCTGGGCGATGTTTTCCTTCTTCTTTTGGAGCGGGTTCCAGGCCCGGCTGCCCGCCTTGAGCGTGCCCGAATAGACCCGCAGGAAGGCCAGATCGCCGTGTTTTTCCGCAAGAATCTTGAACACGAGGCCGCAGAAGGGGGCCTTGGGATCGGCGGGGCGAGTGATCGTGGTCGGGGTCTTGGCCGCAGGATCGAGCCCCTCGACCGGCGGCACGTCGGCCGGGCTCGGCAGGTAGGCGGCCACGCCGTCGAGCACCGGCTGCACCCCGATGCAGTCGAGCGCCGAGCCGCCGAAGACGGGCACCACCAGCCGGGCGATCGTAGCCTGCCGAATCACCTTCCGCACCAGCTGCGGTGGCAAGGGCGCCTCGGCCAGGGCCAGTTCGGCGACCTCGTCGGAGTAGTCGAACAGCGTCGAGACGAGCTGTTCCCGCCACTCGGCGGCCAGGTCGGCCACCTCCGGCGGGATCGGCCCGCGGGTCACCTGGCCGCCACCGGAGCCGGGGGAGAGCGCCTCCTCCTTGGGCGGGAAGATCAGCAGTTCCATCGTCACAAGATCGACGAGCCCGCGAAACGGATCCTTGACGTGCGGCGGCCCCATCCCCACCGGCACCTGCAACACCAACGGCTTGGCCCCGAGCCGCTGTTCGATCTGCTTCACCGTGCCGAAGAAATCAGCCCCTTCGCGGTCGAGCTTGTTGATCAGGGCCAGCCGGGGAACGCCGTATTTGTCGGCCTGCCGCCAGACCGTCTCGCTCTGAGCCTCCACCCCCTCGCGGGCGCTGAACACCACCACCGCCCCGTCGAGCACCCGCAGGCTCCGCTCCACCTCGGCCGTGAAATCGACATGGCCGGGGGTGTCGATCAGGTTCACGGAAACGTCGGCCCAGCGAAAGGAGACGGCGGCCGAGTAGATCGTGATCCCTCGCTCCTGCTCCTCGGGATCGAAGTCGGTGACGGTCGTGCCCTGATCCACCTCGCCGAGCCGGTGGCTGGCCTTCGAGTAAAAGAGCATCCGCTCGGTGAGCGTCGTCTTGCCCGCGTCGATGTGGGCGACGATGCCGATGTTGCGGATCTTTTCGAGGGGGCCAGCCATCACATCCGCTCCACGGTGCCGATGCCGAGCAGGTCGAGGCCCCGGCGGAGCACCCGGCCGGTGAGGTCGCAGAGGGCCAGCCGGCTCGCGCAGGCGTCCCCCTCGGCCTTGAGGACGGGCAACGCGTCGTAAAAGGTCGAATAGCGGCCGGCTAGGTCGTAGAGCCAGGCGGTCAGGAGGTTGAGCCGGTTGTCGGCCTCGACGTCTTCGAGCACCTCGGCAAACCGCACGAGCCCGAGGGCCAACGCCCGCTCCTGCGGGGCCGAGAGGAGCACCGGCCGGGCCGTCCGCAGGGCCGAGCGGTCCACGCCCCCCTTCGCGCAGATCCCCTCCACCCGGGCCACCGCGTACTGCATGTAGGCCGCCGTGTTGCCCGTGAGTTGGAGCATCTTGTCGAAACTGAAGACGTAGTCGGTGGTCCGGTTTTGCGAAAGGTCGGCGTATTTGATCGCCCCGATGCCGACCGCCTCGGCGATCTCCCGCCGCTCCGCCTCGGACATCCCCGTGCCACGGTCGGCGTCGGCAGCGGTGACGACCTCGAAGGCCCGCGCCACCCCCTCGTCGAGCAGGGCCTCGAGGCCCACGGTGTCGCCGGCCCGGGTCTTGAAGGGGCGGCCGTCCTCGCCGAGCACCGTGCCGAAGCCGACGTGCACGAGCTCGACGCCCTCGATCCCCGGCAGCCCCCACCGTCGGGCCGTCGCGAACACCTGCTCGAAGTGGCCGCTCTGGCGATGGTCCACCACGTACAGGATCCGGTCCGGCCGCCAGTTTTCCAGCCGCCAGCGGATCGTGGCCAGGTCGGTGGTCGCGTAGAGAAAGGCGCCGTCGGCCTTGCGGATCAACAGCGGCGGGGCGTCGTCACCGGCGCCGGCGGCGGCATCCTTCAGAAACACGCCGATCGCCCCCCGGCTCTCCTTCGCGATTCCCCGCCCCACGAGGTCGTCCACGGTCTCGGCCAAGAGCGGCTGAAAGAAACTCTCGCCGAGCCAGTGGTCGAAGGTCACGTGCAGCCGGGCGTAGAGCCGGTCGATCTCGGCCCGGCAGACCGGCATGAACCGCTCCCAGAGGGCCCGGTTCTCCGGATCCCCCTCGTGGAGCTTGGCCGTCTCGGCCAGCACCTCGCGGCCGGCGTCGGGGTATCTCGCGGCCAGGGCGGCGGCCTCGGGGTCGGCGGCGAGCTCCTCCGGCTTGGCGTCGGCGACTTTTCGCACGAGCCGGTAGAGCCGGCCGAGCTCGGCCGTGGGGTCGGCGGCGAAGGCCGCATCGTCGCGGCAGCGCTTCCAGCCCCAGAGGATCATCCCGAACTGCGTGCCCCAGTCGCCGAGATGGTTGTCGGTGATCACCGAGTGGCCGCGGAACCGCAGGATCCGTGCCAGGGCGTCGCCGATCACGGTCGAGCGGATGTGGCCCACGTGCATCGGCTTGGCGACGTTAGGGCTCGAGAAATCGACCACGACCGTGAGCGGCTTGGCGACCGGGGCCACCCCCAGCCGCTCGTCGGCCACGGCCGCCCCCACCGCGACAGCCAGCGATTCGTCCCGGATCCGCACATTGATGAAGCCCGGCCCCACCGGGTCGCCTGGGGGCTCGAACACCGCCGCGTAGCCCGGCAGCGATTCGAGCCGGCGGATGATCTCAACGGCGACATCGCGGGGCTTGCGGCCGGCCCGCTTGGCCAGGGCCATGGCCATCGTGCCCGAGTAATCGCCAAACTTCTCGTCGGCCGCCTCACGGACCTG
>JBIKXY010000264.1:0-3932 GCA_044355515.1 Pirellulales bacterium | reverse complement strand
ATGCTCGTGTTCTCGACGGGCATCCTCCTGTACGGTGGCATGTATCGCTCGCCGGAGGCCCGGCTCCTGCTGACCTTGCCCGCTCGCGCGGAAACGATCTTTGCCCACAAGTTTCGCGAGGCGCTCTGGTTCGCGAGCTGGGGCTTCGTGCTGCTCGGCAGCCCGATGCTGGTGGCCTACGGGGTGGTTCAAGGGGCCTCCTGGCCGTATTACGCGATGCTGCTGCCGTTCATGGTCGCGTTCGTGACCATCCCCGCGGCCATCGGAGGGATCTGCTGCCTGGCGCTGGTCGCTTGGCTGCCGCGACTGCGGCTGCACGCCCTCTCGATCGCGGTCGGCGGTGCCTGCCTGGCGGTCATCTGGCTCGGCTGGTCGTTCGTCACGCAGCCGCAGGCCGACGCCATGTCAGCCGCCTGGTTCGAGCGGACCTTCGCCCGCCTGGCGATCACCGAGCAGAAGTTGTTTCCCAGCTGGTGGCTGGCGAGCGGGCTGATCGCAGCCGCCCGCACGGAGCCGGCAGCGGGGATTTGGCCGGCCGGGTTCGCCGAAGCCATCAAGTTTCTCGCGCTCCTGATCGCCAATGCGTTGGCGGTCCATCTCCTGGCGGGCTGGCTGGCCCGGATCGCCTACCGGAAGGGCTACAGCCACCTGGCCGGCGAGGTGCCGGCCCGCCGCCGCCGCCGAGCGGGATTCGTCGCCCGGGCCGTGGTCGACAGCGACGTGTTCGCTGGCCGGCCGCTGTGGCTGCTCCTGGCCAAGGATCTCCGCCTGTTTCGTCGCGACATCTCGCAGTGGTCGCAGTTCCTGATCTTCTTCGGACTGCTCGGGCTCTACTTTCTGAATCTGCGGTCGTTCGACTACCACAACGCTTATGCCTCGATGATCGGCTTTCTCAATCTCGCCGTCGTGGGGCTGATCCTGTCCACCTTCACGACGCGGTTCGTGTACCCGATGATCAGCCTCGAGGGACGGCGGTTCTGGATCCTGGGCCTGATGCCCGTGCACCGGGACCAGATCGTGTGGTCCAAGTTCCTGTTCTCCTTCCTGGGGGGCCTCCTGCCCTGTGCCGCGCTGGTGCTGCTGAGCGACTCGATGCTGGGACTCCCCTGGCCGCTGATCGCCCTTCACGAGTACTGCTGTCTGCTCCTCTGCCTGGGCCTGTCGGGGATCGCCGTGGGACTGGGGGCTCGGATGCCGGAGTTGCGGGAGTCATCGCCGTCGAAGATCGCCTCCGGGTTCGGCGGCACGCTCTGCCTCGTGCTGAGCTCGCTGTACATCATGGTGGTCGTGATCGCGGCGGCCATCCCGACGCACCTGTTCCTGCTCGTCCGGACGCTCGGCCCCACGGTGATCGCGGCCGACGGCCTGCTCGCCTGGGCCGGAGGGCCGATGGGGTCCGCCGCCAGCATTGTGTTCGCGACGATGACCGGCCTGGCGGCCACGGCGGTGCCGCTGGCCCTGGGACTGGCGGCTTTCCGTCGCCTGGAGGCCTGAACCGGCCGGTTCCTGCCATGGTTAGCCGGAGCCCGGACCTGCGGTTGTCCTCGAGGCCGGAGTTCCGCATGCTCCGGTGTCCAGACGCAGTGACCCGTGCCGCGACCGGTTCCATGACCCGCCACTTCTCCGCCTCGTTGGCCGCCGCGACGTCGCCCTCCTGGCGGCGACAACTGCGGTTCGGGGCGGTGCAATACCTCAACACCAAGCCGCTCGTCCACGGTCTGGCGGGAAGCGGCATCGAACTGGGATTCGATCTGCCCAGCCGCCTCGCAGACCGGCTGGCAGCCGGCCGTCTCGATGTCGCGCTGATCCCGGTGGTCGAGTGGTTTCGGCATCCCGAGCACCGGCTGGTGTCCGACGCCTGCATCGGCTGTCGCGGCGCCGTGATGAGCGTGAAACTGCTGTTCCGCCTGCCGCCCGCGCGGATTGCGAGCATCGCCCTCGACGAGGGGTCGCGGACCAGCGCCGTCTTGGCCCAGGTGCTCCTCGCGGAGCGACACGGCGTGCGGCCCCGGGTCGAGCCGCTGCCGATCGGAGCCAGTGCCTCCGAGACCGCGGCCGACGCGGTGCTCCTGATCGGCGACCGGGCCCTGGCCGACGCCACGGCGGGCGGCTCTTTCCAGCAGGTCTGGGATCTGGGCGACGAGTGGTGCCGCTGGACGGGCCTGCCGTTCGTGTTCGCCGCCTGGGCCGCCCGCCCGGGCGTGGCTGCGGAGCGATTCGCGGGCCGGCTGGAATCGGCCCGCGATTCCGGGCTCGCCAACCTGGCGGCGATCGCCGCAGCCGAGGCCGCCCCGCACGGCCTGACGGTGCCGCAATGCCTGTCGTATCTGCGGGACAACCTCCATTATCATCTCGGCATCCGCGAGCGAGAGGCGCTCCGGACCTTCCGCAGCCTGGCCGCCGGCCTGGGGCTCGTGCCGGCCGCCTCGGATTCCCCCGCCCCCCTCTCGATCAACCGCTGACATGCCCACCCAGAACCAGGCGCTCCGCGCGGTCCTCGATGACGTGGTGGCCGGAGACCGGCTGTCGTTTTCCGACGCCGTGCGGCTCCTCGAATCCCATGAGCTGGCCGCGATCGGCCGGGCGGCCGATGCCGTCACCCGACGGCTGCACCCCGAGCCGTATCGCACTTACAACATCGACCGCAACATCAACTACACCAACATCTGCACGGCCGTCTGCGATTTCTGCGCCTTCTACCGGGCGCCGAAGCACGCCGAGGGCTACGTCCTCGACCGCGACGTGCTGCTGAAAAAGATCGAGGAGACGGTGGCCCTCGGGGGCGACCAGATTCTGATGCAGGGCGGGCTCCACCCGACCCTGCCGCTGGAGTGGTACGAGGAACTGCTCCAGGACATCAAGCGGCACTTTCCCCGGGTCAACATCCACGGCTTCTCGCCGCCGGAGATCCACCACTTCACGAAGGTCTCCAAGCGGCCCCTGCCGGAGGTGCTCGAGCGGCTGGCGCGGGCCGGACTCGGCTCGCTCCCCGGCGGTGGCGGCGAGATCCTGGTGGACCGCGTCCGGGCGGCGATCACCCGCGGCAAGGTGATGTCCGACGACTGGCTGGAGGTGCACCGCCAGTGGCACCGGCTCGGCGGCAGGAGCACCGCCACGATGATGTACGGCCACGTGGAGACGCTGGCCGAGCGGGTCGAGCACCTCGACCGGCTCCGGGAACTCCAGGACGAGACGGGCGGCTTCACGGCCTTCATCTGCTGGTCGTTCCAGCCCGACCACACGGAGATGGACGAGATCCCGCCGGCCGGCCCGTTCGAGTATCTCAAGACCCAGGCCGTGGCCCGGCTGTATCTCGACAACTTCCCCAACATCCAGTCCAGCTGGGTGACCCAGGGCCGCGACATCGGCCAGCTCGCGCTGCTCTTCGGCGCCAACGACATGGGCAGCCTGATGATCGAGGAGAACGTCGTCAGCGCGGCCGGCACGGTGCACCATCTCACGCTCGAGGAGATGAAGTCGGCGATCTCGGAGCTGGGCTGGATCCCGCGGCGGCGAAACGTGTTCTACGAACTGTTCGAGGAGGAGCCGGCGGTGACGCTGCCAGCCGGCGAAGCCGCCCGAGCCGGCTTCCGGCCCCTGCCCGTGGCGACGACCTCGCCGTGACGGCGACCGGCGAGGCGATCATGCCCGGCGATCGCGTCACGCTTCGCGTTCGCTGGCTCGTGCCGATCGCCGGGCCGGGGATCGAGAACGCGTGGCTCGTGATCGACCGCGGGCTCGTCGCCGCGATCGGCCGCGGGCAGCCGCCGCAGCAGGCCGGCAAGGTGATCGACCTCGTTGACGCGATCGTGCTGCCGGGCCTCGTCAACGCCCACACCCACCTCGAATTTTCAGAGCGGGCCGAGCCGCTGGCCGCGGTCGGCGGCCTGCCGGGGTGGATCGGTCGGGTGGTGGCCGCACGGCGGGCCCGA
>JBIKXY010000263.1:0-3936 GCA_044355515.1 Pirellulales bacterium | reverse complement strand
TCGAGGTGGACCGGATCCTGGAGGTGGCCGGCTTTCACGCCGCGGTCGGCGGGGTCGCGTACACCGCGGTCGAACCCGGTCGCCTGCGGCGGCTCGACCTCTCGCCGCTGCTGGCCGTGGATCGCGCGATCCTGGTCGGGCTCGCCCCGGCCGGCGTCCGCGGCACGGACTGGATGATCCGCTTCCGCGGCGACCACGCGAAACCGCTCGCGGTCGCCCCCGAAGCAGCCGACTCAGGCACGCTCGTGCGGATCGTGGTGCCGCTGAGCGAAGGGCAGGACAGGCCGGCCCCGCCACCGCCCGAGGACACGCCATGATCGAGACGATCGGTCTGACCAAGAAATACGGTGACTTCATCGCCCTCGACAGCCTCGACCTCCAGCTCGAGCGGGGCGACCTGTTCGGCTTCATCGGCCCCAACGGCGCCGGCAAGACGACCACGATCCGGATCCTGGCCACGCTGCTGGCCCCGACCTGGGGCGAGGCCTACGTGTGCGGCTACTCGGTGCATACCCACCCCCGTGAGATTCGCCGTGCGATCGGCTACATGCCCGACGTGTTCGGCGTCTACGACGACATGCGGGTGGGCGAGTATCTGGAGTTCTTCGCCGCGGCCTACCGGATCGCCGGCCCCGAACGCCGGCGGGTAGCCGAGCGGTCGCTGGAGCTCGTCGATCTCGGCAGCAAGCGGGACGAGCTCGTCACCAGCCTCTCCCGCGGGATGACCCAGCGACTGGGGCTGGCCCGCGTGCTGCTCCACGACCCGGAGGTGCTGCTGCTCGACGAGCCGGCCAGCGGTCTCGACCCGCGGGCCCGGATCGAGATGCGAAACCTGCTCAAGCGGCTCCAGGGGATGGGCAAGACGATCCTCGTCTCGAGCCACATCCTTCCGGAGCTGGCCGACATCTGCAACCGCGTGGGAATCATCGAATACGGCCGGCTGTTGGCCTGCGGCGGCGTGCAGGAGCTGCTGGCGAAGGTCCGCGGCCGGCCCGCGTTCCGGCTCAGGGTAGCCGGCCGCCCTGAGGCAGCGGCCGCTGCCATCGGCGGCTGTCCGGAGGCGGCGAGTGTCGAGGTTCGCGACGGGGAGATCCGCGTCACGCTGGCCGACGGCATGGATGACCCGGCTCCGCTGGCCGCCCGGCTCGTGGCGGCCGGCCATGGCCTCCGGGGGCTGCGGGAGGAGGAGGTCAACCTCGAGACGGCGTTTCTCGAGCTCACCCGGGGGTCGCTGGCCAAGCCGGCCGAGGAGTAGGATCTGGAGGAGCGGCCGGGACGGCCGGAGGAGGAGCGGCCGGACTGCCGGAGCGTATGCCACGGCTGCGGGCAGTGACCACCACGCCGGGTCGTGCCGGCATGTCACCGGAGAAGGGATCATGAAGTTGGCTCGAGGAACTGCAGCGGTCTTGCTCGCCGGATCGTCGCTGGCGGGAGCAGTGGCCCAGCCGCCGGCGGTCGAGGCGGTCGCCCCACCGGCCGCGGCGGCCGACCGCCAGCCGCTTGCGACGCCGGCCGAGGAACTCGGCTATGCCATCGGCTTTCGGATCGGCCAGCGGATCATCGCCGATCATCGCGCCATGGGCACGCCCCTCGATCCTGCCGCGCTCGCCCGCGGCCTCGCCGACGCGGTCCGCGACGCGCCGCCCCAGCTCGACGAGGCCGGCTTCCGCCGCGTGCTCTCGGCCTTCGAAAAGCAGATGGAGGAGAAAGACCGGGAGCTGACGGCCCGGCTGGCCGAGGCGGCGAAGAAGAACCTGGCCGCCGGCCGGGAGTTTCTCGTGGCCAACGCCAAACAGGCGGGCGTGGTGACGCTGCCGAGCGGCCTGCAATACACCGTCCTCAAGCAGGGCTCCGGACCGAAGCCGACGCTCGAGGACGTGGTCGCAGCGCATTACCGCGGCACCCACATCGACGGCACGGAGTTCGACGGCACCGAGCCGGAGGGGGAGCCTGCGGCGTTCCCGCTGCGGGGCGTGGTTCCGGGCTGGCAGGAGGCGCTGCCGCTGATGGCGGTGGGCTCGAAGTGGCGGGTCTGGCTGCCGCCCGAACTCGGCTACGGCGATGCCGGCTCGCCCCCGGCGATCGAGCCCAACGAGGTGCTCGTGTTCGAGATCGAGCTCAGGGAAATCAAGCCCCGGAGACAGTAGGCCGACGGCGGCCGGGGGACTGGTTCCGCCCCGCCAGCCACGGGAAAAAGGGTTTTTTCTCGGGCGGCAACCAGATTTGCAGGCTCTCCGGCCAGGCCTCGGAGATCAGCCCGCAAAGTTCGCCCAAACTTTCCATTTGCCTTGAACTGCCTGATCGTCAAACTATCCTCTCCCTGAACGCGGATCGTCACCCGGAACTGGTCGGGAGCGGCGACGTGCTCCGCAGTCTCTGATTCACGAACAATCTGGAGAGAAATGGCAATGGCGAAGTGTCGCTGGATGAAGGTTGCGGGTGTCCTCACGTTCGCCGCGGTGGCCGCGGCGACCTGCGACGCCCAGGCTGGCTGGGGTCACCGTCACGGCAGCTATGGCTCGTCGGGCGGCAGTTCGGGTGGCTCGTCGGGTGGCAGCTACGGCTCGTCGGGTGGCAGCTCGGGCGGCTCGTCGGGTGGCAGCTACGGCTCGTCGGGCGGCAGCTCGGGCGGCTCGTCGGGCGGCAGCTACAGCTCCTACGGCGGCGGCTCGTCTGGCGGCAGCTACGGCTCGTACGGTTCCCACGGCAGCTGGGGCTCGCGGCATGCGTATCGCAAGGCCATGCGGCACTGGCGGCATTCGAGCCACGGCTCGTCGGGCGGCTCGTCGGGCGGTTCCTCCGGCGGCTCGTCGGGCGGCTACACGACCTCGTCCGGCTACGGCGGCTCGTCGGGCGGCAGCTCGGGCGGTTCCTACGGTGGCTCGTCGGGCGGCGGCTACGCCACGTCGAGCTACTCCGAGGGCTACTCGGCCGCGATGCCGATCGAGTCGTATCGCGTGATCAACGAAGTGCCCTCGAGCGTCGACGGCGAGGTGATCGGCGTGCCGCCGGCGATCTCGGCCCAGCCGATGCTCGACGACTCCACGAGCGTGCCCGCCGACGGCGGCCTGCTGGTGGTGAGCGTGCCGGCCGATGCCAAGATCTTCGTCAACGGCACCGAGACCTCCTCGACCGGCTCGCTGCGGCGGTTCCTCTCGCGGGGCCTCGCAGCCGGCAAGTCGTATGAGTTCGTGGTCCGGATGGCGGTCGACCGCGACGGCAAGACCGAGGAGGCCACGAAGGTGGTCACCCTCACCGCCGGCGAGCGGTCGAAGGTCGAGTTCGGGGCCGATGCCGCTCCGGCCGTTGCCAAGACCAGCCTCACGCTCCGCGTGCCGGCCGATGCCAAGGTGTTCCTGGCCGGCAACGCCACCGCGTCGGCGGGCGAGGTGCGTCACTTCGAGACCGCGACCCTGGCCACCGGCAAGGTCTGGCGGAACTACGAGATCAAGGTCACCTCGGTCGTCGACGGCCGCGAGGAGACGGTCTCGAAGGTGATCGACCTGGCCGCCGGCGACAAGGTGGAGCTTACGCTCGACCCCGCCGCGGCCCCGGCCGAGCAGACCGCCTCGCTGCGGTAGGCCCCGGCTCCCAGGATTTCAGGTGCAGTGGATGCCTCCCGTGCGGCCCCCGGCCGCACGGGAGGCTGCACTATTGAAACGCTGCAGGGGCATCCCTGCCCCCTGCAGCCTTGTCGGGCCTCCGCCCGGCGGCCGCACCTCCGGGCGGCCGTGTTCGTACGCGTTGCGGCGCGCGGCGTGCGTTCAGACGAATCGGGGGAGACGCAGGACGTCGTCAACCGTTCGACTGCGAGGGGCAAGCCCATGCCAATCGAGCGGCGTAGGAAACCGAGCGCAGCAGGATTGCGGAACAAGGTTTCCTCCGAGCGAGCGGACGGCAGGATGCCGGTAGCGAGCGTCCAGCGAGATGGCACGG